>NZ_WVUG01000270.1 GCF_017614965.1 Streptomyces griseorubiginosus
CTCCTGGCCGCCCCCGCCGCCCGCGACCCCCTCGTACGCCGACGGTTCCGGCGGCTCGAACTCCGGCTGGGGCTCCTCCTACCAGCCGCAGCCGCGGTCCCCGAAGTCCGGCCGCGGCGGCCTGGTCGCCGCGATTCTGGTGGCCGCGCTGGTCGCCGGCGGTCTGGGCGGCGGTCTCGGCTACACGCTGGCCAAGAACAACGACGACAACAGCGGTTCCACGACGGTCTCCGCCTCCACCAGCGGCGGCGCCGTCAAGCGCGACGCCGGCACGGTCGCGGGCGTGGCCGCCCGGGCGCTGCCCAGCACGGTCACCATCGAGGCCGAGTCCACCAACGGCGAGGGCGGCACCGGCACCGGGTTCGTCTTCGACACCCAGGGCCACATCGTCACCAACAACCACGTCGTCGCCGACGCCCTCGACGGCGGCAAGCTGACGGCCACCTTCCCGAACGGCAAGAAGTACGACGCCGAGGTGGTCGGACACGCGCAGGGCTACGACGTCGCCGTCATCAAGCTGAAGAACCCCCCGTCGGACCTCAAGCCGCTCACCCTGGGCGACTCGGACAAGGTCGCGGTCGGCGACTCCACGATCGCCATCGGCGCCCCCTTCGGCCTGTCGAACACGGTGACGACGGGCATCATCAGCGCCAAGAACCGTCCGGTGGCCTCCAGCGACGGACAGGGCACCAACGCCTCCTACATGAGCGCCCTGCAGACGGACGCCTCGATCAACCCGGGCAACTCGGGAGGGCCGCTCCTCGACGCCCAGGGCAACGTGATCGGCATCAACTCGGCGATCCAGTCCACCGGCAGCGGGGGCCTCGGCGGCACCAGCCAGTCCGGCTCCATCGGTCTGGGCTTCGCCATCCCGATCAACCAGGCCAAGTACGTGGCCCAGCAGCTGATCAAGACCGGCAAGCCCGTCTACGCCAAGATCGGCGCGTCCGTCTCCCTGGAGGACTCCAGCAACGGCGCCAAGATCACCGAGCAGGGTGCCGGGGGCGCCTCCGCGGTGGAGTCCGGCGGTCCCGCCGACAAGGCCGGCCTCAAGCCCGGGGACGTCATCACCAAGCTCGACGACATGGTGATCGACTCCGGTCCGACGCTGATCGGCGAGATCTGGACCCACAAGCCGGGCGACAAGGTCACGATCACCTACGAGCGCGACGGCAAGTCCCACACCGTGGACCTGACCCTCGGCTCCCGCGTCGGCGACAGCTGACCCCACCGACCTCACGCGCGCGTACCTCCCCGGTCGATCAACAACCGACCCACGCGCGCGTGCGGACCCGTTACCCTGGTCCCGCGCCGTTCGATCTCCTGGACGGCGCGGGGTGGGTTGCCCGAGCGGCCTAAGGGAACGGTCTTGAAAACCGTCGTGGCAGCGATGTCACCGTGGGTTCAAATCCCACACCCACCGCAGCAGGTCAGAGGCTTGCAGGTCAGAAGGGGTGCGGCTCTCAGGAGCGGCACCCCTTCCTCGTGCGTCCCTGGACCGGACTGGGCGAGGCGGGCGGAGTCGGCCGGATCATGCGGCGGGTGCGATGACCTCCCGGGGATTGCAGGTCGCCGCCACGATCTTAGAATCGAACGTGTGAACGACACGGTCCCGTCGAGACTCGCACTGCTCCGCTTCCTCGAGCGCGTGCAGGAACGGGACCTCGCCCGCACCCGCCGGTGGATCCTCGACGAGGAACGCCGCGAGGCCGAGCGGCAGCACGGCATCCACGCCCGTCCGCCCGCGCCGGAGTGGCTCATCGAACTGGGGCTGAACCGGCACGCCGCACCGCTGTACGTGCACGCGGGGGACTGCTGGAACGCGGGCAAGCGCAGCCAAGGCATCAGCCGCGACCAGGCACGGTGCGCCCTCGCCGACGGGATCAAGCCCTGCCCGCAGTGCCAGCCGGACACGGCCTTGGGGATGCTGGACTAGGCGCTGGGGACGCTGACCAGCTCTGGGATTCCGGGCCAGCCCTTGGAGATGCTGGATCAGGCCCTGCGGATGCTGCATCAGGCCGCACTCGCGCCGTCGCCGCATCGCTTCGGCTAGAGCTCGAAGTCCCGTGCCAGTTCCGCCCAGTCCACCTCCCGCAGACCCGCCTCCGCATCGCATTCGTGCGGAACGTCCGGGGTCGGCTGGAACCAGATGACCGTGAGGGAGGAGCGGTACAGGACCGGATCGTGGGCGGGGTCGAGGGGCGCGGAGTGCAGGGAACCGACGCAGGCGACCGGCGGCAGCACCTCGACCGGGCCGAACGCGCCGGAGTACTGGTCGGGGTACTCCCGCGCGGGCGGGACGAGATGGACCGGGGTGGTGGGGAAGACGCGCTCGGCGGTGTGGAGCAGGCCCTTGATCTTCATGTCGTTGACCAGTCTGCAGGGGTAGCCCTCCAGCATCCTGCCGTACGTCGACGACAGCCGAAGTTCGGTGAGCTCGACGGAGCGGCCGGAGGTGAGGATCACGCGGGTCAGCGACATGAACCGCACTCTAGGGCGGTCGTGCATGGACTTCCTTTGCTTTTGTTGCCGGTGGCCTCACGGCCGGTGCCCTGTCATGCGCGCCGCCGACGCGATCGTCGCCCGTGCCTCGCGTTCGGTCAGGCCGGTGTTGAGCGCAGCGTCGACCAGGGGGGCGACGAGGGCGGGGCCGATTCCGTTCTCGTAGGCCCGGCAGGCAGCCCAGAACAACCGGGTGTTGCGCTGCCCCTCGTGCGCGGCGAGGACGAACTGGACCAGCCCCTGCCCGTGGTCCCCCGCCGAGGGATGCGTCGCCGGGTGGACGGGCCGTGGCGGCGGGAGCAGCAGGCGCAGCAGGGCCGGTGGGCAGGCGGCCGGGGCGAGGTGGGCCGTGCCGGGGGCCGTCGTATAGGCGCCGTGGTCGGTGCGGGAGCCCGGCCCGACGAGGTAGCCGCCGGCGCCGCGGATGTCGATGCCCGGGGCCAGGCGGCCGGCGGAGTTGGGAACGGCCACGTCCGCCGGGCCGGTGAGCCACAGATGGCGGCCGCCGCTGGGTGTGAGCACGACCACCGTGTCCGGGATGGTGAACAGGTGGCGTAAGGCGAGTTCACGCAGCGCCGTCGAGGAGTCCGTGCCGGTCTTGGTGTCGAGGTCGACGCCGATCAGGTGGTGGGGCGGCAGGCCGCAGGCGATGCCGTAGCCGGTCGCCCAGGGGGCCGCGGCGAACAGTTCGCGGATGCGCGCGGGGTCGGTCGAGGCGTCGTACACGCCGTGGCCGAGGCGCCCGCACTCGCCGTGGCAGGGGCGGGGCTCGGGGTCGTCGCGGTGAGGGGAGCGAAGGGCCGGGAGTTTCGTCCGGGACAGGGGGATGACGGCCAGTCCGCGCTCGGCGGCTGACAGGGCGTGTGCGAGGGCCAGCGTCGTGGCCTGCCGGTCGGTGGTGGCCATGCCTCTATGTTCGTACGTACGTTCGAAAAAGGGAAGGGTCTTCGAACGCGACGCGCCCGTCCGGAGAGATTGGCCGGAAAACTGCCGGAACGCTTCATCCCTTCTGTCACTTGAAGGCCGGGTGCCCGCTCCGCCCCGAGCTGGGTACGGAAAGTGGCGAAAGGGGTTTATCGACTTGTCGTAGCACTTGAGTGGGAATCACGGCTTCCGGGGTGGTTCGCCGGGGATTCGGTGGGCAACCCTGGTCTCGCGACGTCGTGCACAGCTCCGAGGCGGTCGGCCAACTGCCTTGGTAACAGCCTCACTTGACGCACTACCGGCCAGAAGGCCGGGTTCTGGAGGAAGAAACATGGCAAGCATCCGTACCGCCCGCGTCATCGCCGCCGTCTCCGCCCTCCCGCTGGCCGCCGCCCTGTTCGCCGGCGTCGCGGCGGCGGACAACGGCGCCTTCGCGGACGACGGATCGAACGCGGGTGTCGCGAGCGTCGTCGGCAGCGGCGTCGGACACGACAACAACGGCAACTCGTCCACCACGCAGCAGAACGCGGTCGGCTCCGGTGCCTCGAACCAGAGCAACACCGCGCAGGTCAACGGCTCCGCGTTCACCGCCATCCAGCAGGGAAACGAGAACGTCGCCGTGCACTTCAGCCACCTGTGGTGAGCCGACGGCCCTGACTCGCGGAGTCGGGTGCCCGGGGGGTGGGGGGTGATACGTCGCGCGGCGGCACTTCGGTGCCGCCGCGCAGACGTGTGTATGCCGTGGGGGACGGCGCTCAGCGAGGGGGCCGGCGCGAACCTTCACAGCGCATCGGGAACGACCTTGACAGTGGATCAGATCTGACGGACAGTCAGAAAACTCTCGCCGAGGTCGTGGAACCCCACCGGCGGCTGCGGTGTACCAGAAGTGTCAAAGCGATGCGATGCGAGGCGGCGCGGGACGAGGGGGGCGATGGTGAGCGAGGACGAGCTGGTCGCACGGCTGAAGGCATACGAGGGAAGGGCCGCCGCCGTCTCCGGTGCGGGCAAGGACCCGGTCAACCTCCCCATGATCCGGCACTGGTGCGAGGCGATGGGCGACACCAACCCCGCGTACGAGGGCCCGGGCGCCATCGCCCCGCCCACCATGCTCCAGGCCTGGACCATGGGAGGCCTCTCCGGGCACACGGGCCGCTCGCAGGCGTACGACGAGCTGCTCGGCCTCCTCGACGAGGCGGGCTGCACCTCGGTCGTCGCCACGGACTGCGAGCAGGAGTACGTCAGGCCCCTGCGGCCCGGCGACGAGGTCAGCTTCGACACCGTGATCGAGTCGGTCTCCGACCGCAAGACGACCAAGCTGGGGACGGGGTACTTCGTCACCACACGCACGGAGGTACGGGTCGGCGCAGCCCGCGACCTGGTCGGCACTCACCGCTTCCGGATCCTCAAGTACGCCCCCGCGGGCAGGAGGCGCAAGGAGTCGGAGAACAAGGAGAAGCAGTCGGCGATAAGCGCGACTCAGCCATCCGCCCGCCGTCCCCGCCCGGTCGTCAACCGCGACAACGCCGGTTTCTGGGAGGGCATGGAGCGCCACCGCCTCCTCATCCAGCGCTGCACAGCCTGTGGCACCCTCCGCTTCCCCTGGCTGCCGGGCTGCAACGCCTGCGGTGGCCCGGACTGGGGCACGGTCGAGGCGAGCGGCGAGGGCACGGTCTATTCCTACGTCGTCATGCACCACCCGCCCTTCCCGGCCTTCGACCCCCCGTACGCCGTGGCCCTGATAGAGCTCGCCGAAGGCGTCCGTCTGATCAGCAACGTCATCGGCGTGCCCTACGACAAGGTGCGGATAGGACTGCCCGTCCATCTCGAATTCCAGTCGTACGACGACGAGTTGGTGCTGCCCGTGTTCCGCGCCCGAGAGGAGGAGACCGTATGAGGGCCGGTGAGAAGCTGCCGCCGCTGGAGATCCCGATCACCCGCACCCTGATCGTGGCCGGCGCCATCGCCTCCCGCGACTACCAGGACGTGCACCACGACGCCGAGCTGGCCCGGCAGAAGGGCTCCCCGGACATCTTCATGAACATCCTGACGACGAACGGCCTGGTGGGCCGCTACATCACCGACCACTTCGGACCCACGGCCCACCTCCGCAAGGTCGCCATACGACTGGGGGCGCCCAACTACCCCGGGGACACCATGGTGTTGACGGGCACGGTCGAAGAGGTCGACGGTGACACGGCGACGGTCCGGGTGGTCGGGTCGAACGGCATCGGCAGACACGTAACCGGCACGGTGACGGTCACGGTCCCCTCGGCAGCCGCGATCACCACGCCCACCGACGCCGCCGTGCCCACCGACGCCGCCGTGGGCTCCGATGCCATCGTGCCTACCGATGTCGGCGTGGGCTCCGATGCCGTCGTGCCTACCGATATCGCCGTGGGCTCCGTCGCCGTCGTGCCCACCGCCCCCGTGCCCACCGGCACCGTCGCCCCCTCAGGCGGTGCCCGATGAGTGTCCGGGGCCGGGACGGCCTGGGTGGACGGGCGGCCGTCGTCGGCATCGGGGCCACCGAGTTCTCCAAGGACTCGGGACGCAGTGAACTGCGGCTCGCCGTGGAGGCGGTGCGGGCGGCGCTGGACGACGCGGGGCTGACGCCGGGCGACGTGGACGGGATGGTGACGTTCACGATGGACACCAGCCCGGAGATCACCGTGGCGCAGGCGGCCGGGATCGGCGAGCTGTCGTTCTTCTCGCGCATCCACTACGGCGGCGGCGCGGCCTGCGCCACCGTCCAGCAGGCGGCGCTGGCGATCGCCACCGGTGTCGCCGAGGTCGTCGTCTGCTACCGGGCCTTCAACGAGCGCTCCGGACGCCGCTTCGGCTCGGGCGTGCAGCACCGGGAGCCGTCCGCGGAGGGGACCGCGCTCGGGTGGTCCCTGCCGTTCGGGCTGCTCACCCCGGCCTCCTGGGTTGCGATGGCGGCGCAGCGCTATCTGCACACGTACGGGCTGACCCCGGAGGCGTTCGGGCATGTGGCGGTGGTCGACCGGAAGTACGCGGCGACGAACCCGGCGGCGTACTTCCACGGCCGACCGATCACCCTCGCCGACCACGCGGCCTCCCGCTGGATCGTCGAACCGCTCAGACTCCTGGACTGCTGTCAGGAGACGGACGGCGGCCAGGCGATCGTCGTGACGTCCGTAGAGCGCGCCCGAGATCTGCCCAACCCGCCCGCGGTCGTCGCGGCGGCCGCCCAGGGTGCCGGGCGCGGCCAGGAGCAGATGACGAGCTTCTACCGCGACGACCTCACCGGCCTGCCGGAGATTGGCGTGGTGGCCCGCCAGCTGTGGCGGACCTCCGGGCTCACGCCGGCCGATGTGGACGTGGCGATCCTGTACGACCACTTCACACCGTTCGTGCTGATGCAGCTGGAGGAGTTCGGGTTCTGCGGCAAGGGGGAGGGGGCCGACTTCATGGCCGCGGAGAGACTGCCGGTCAACACGCACGGCGGACAGCTGGGAGAGGCGTACCTCCATGGGATGAACGGGATCGCCGAAGGGGTGAGACAGGTGCGCGGGACGGCGGTGAACCGAATACCGGGCGCGGAGCGGGTCCTGGTCACGGCGGGCACCGGCGTGCCCACCTCGTGCCTGGTCCTGGCAGCGGACGGCTGACCCGGGCCTGGGCCGGCGCGGGCGACCTGCTGACCTCGCTCGATCCCGCCACCGAGGCCGCCCGGACGGAGCGACGGCAGGAGCCCGGGGTGCTCCCCCAGGGGTGATCCCGCAGTACGTGTCACCCCCTCGTCCACCTTCAGGAGGTGCAGTCAACCCCACCCCTACAACCTGAGGGGGACTCGGCTTCGGGACCTGCGGCCGATGAGCCGGAGGCGCCCTCGCTCCTAGCGTGGAGTCCATGACCACACCCGTCTGCACCAGCGCTTCGACCGCCGCCGCCCCGGCGACGCAGACCCTGTCGTACCCGTCGTTCGCCTCGTACATGAGGGCCCGGCAGTCGGTGCTGCTGCGTACCGCCCGGTCGCTGACCGCGAACCCGAGCGACGCGGAGGACCTGCTGCAGACCGCGCTCACCAAGACCTACGTCGCCTGGGAGCGGATCGAGGACCACCGTGCGCTGGACGGCTATGTGCGCCGGGCGCTGCTGAACACGCGGACGTCGCAGTGGCGCAAGCGCAAGGTCGACGAGTTCGTGTGCGAGGAGATGCCGGAGCCGGAGCCCGCGCCCGGCGGGGAAGACCCGGCCGAGCAGCAGGCGCTGCACGACGCGATGTGGCGGGCGATCATGAAGCTGCCCGACCGGCAGCGGGCGATGGTCGTCCTCAGGTACTACGAGGACCTCAGCGAGGTCCAGACGGCCGAGGTGCTCGGCGTGTCGGTGGGCACAGTGAAATCGGCGGTCTCCCGTGCGCTCGGGAAACTCCGCGAGGACCCTGAGCTGGGGCTTGTGCGTTAATGCGCCGACCTGGAGGCTATTGGGGACCGCAGTGACGCGATCGATCAGCGGCACCTAGTGACATACCGCGCGGTATGTGCGCAGAATCAGCGCATACCTTACCGCCGCGTAGGCAATGTCGCCCCGGGAGGACACCGTGCTGAGCACGATGCAGGACGTACCGCTGACCGTTGCCCGCATCCTGACGCACGGGACGCTGGTGCACGGACGGTCGCAGATCATCACCTGGACCGGCGAGTCCGAGCCGCATCGACGCAGCTTCGCCGAGGCGGGCACCCGCGCGGTGCAGCTGGCGAACGCCCTGCGGGACGAGCTCGGCGTCCGGGGTGACGACCGGGTCGCGACGCTGATGTGGAACAACGCGGAGCACGTCGAGGCCTACTTCGCGATCCCCTCCATGGGCGCGGTGCTGCACACGCTCAACCTGCGGCTGCCGGCCGAGCAGTTGGTGTGGATCGTCAACCACGCGGCCGACAAGGTCGTGATCGTCAACGGTTCGCTGCTGCCGCTGCTCGCCCCGCTGCTGCCGAAGCTGCCGACGGTGGAGCACATTGTGGTCTCCGGCCCCGGTGACCGTTCGGTGCTCGAGGGTGCCCGGGCGCGGGTGCACGAGTACGAGGAGCTGATCGCGGGTCGGCCGACGACGTACGACTGGCCGGAGCTGGACGAGCGCCAGGCCGCGGCCATGTGCTACACCTCCGGCACCACGGGCGACCCCAAGGGCGTGGTCTACAGCCACCGTTCGATCTACCTGCACTCCATGCAGGTCAACATGGCCCAGTCGATGGGGCTGACGGACCAGGACACCTCGCTGGTCGTGGTGCCGCAGTTCCACGTCAACGCCTGGGGCCTGCCGCACGCCACCTTCATGACCGGCGTCAACCTGCTGATGCCGGACCGCTTCCTGCAGCCCGGCCCGCTAGCCGAGATGATCGAGACCCAGCGCCCCACCCACGCGGCCGCCGTCCCCACCATCTGGCAGGGTCTGCTGGCGGAACTGAACGCCAAGCCGCGGGACGTCTCCTCCCTCACCCAGGTCACCATCGGCGGTTCCGCCTGTCCGCCCTCCCTCATGGAGGCCTTCGACGAGCTCGGGATGCGGGTCTGTCACGCCTGGGGCATGACGGAGACCTCCCCGCTCGGCACGATCGCCCGTCCGCCGGCCCATGTGGTGGGCACGGACGAGGAGTTCGGGTACCGGCTGACGCAGGGCCGCTTCCCGGCAGGTGTCGAGGCGCGGCTCAGCGGCCCCGGCGGCGAACGCCTGCCCTGGGACGGCGAGTCGGCGGGCGAGCTGGAGGTCCGCGGCCCCTGGATCGCGGGCGCCTACTACAACGGCCCGGACGCCGAACCCCTGCGCCCCGCCGACAAGTTCAGCGAGGACGGCTGGCTGAAGACCGGCGACGTCGGCACGATCTCCCCCGAGGGCTTCCTCACCCTCACCGACCGCGCCAAGGACGTCATCAAGTCCGGTGGCGAGTGGATCTCCTCGGTCGAGCTGGAGAACGCCCTGATGTCCCACCCGGAGGTCGCCGAAGCGGCCGTCGTCGCCGTCCCCGACGAGAAGTGGGGCGAGCGTCCGCTGGCCACGGTGGTCCTCAAGGAGGGCGCCACCGCCGACTTCGCGTCCCTGCGCGCCTTCCTCGCCGACGAGGGCCACATCGCCAAGTGGCAGCTCCCGGAGCGCTGGACGATCATCGAGGCGGTGCCGAAGACGAGCGTGGGCAAGTTCGACAAGAAGGTCCTGCGCAGGCGGTACGCCGACGGCGACCTGGACGTCACCCAGCTCTGACGGACCCCGGTCCCCCCCGCACCCCCCGCACTCCCGGCACCGACTGGCGTGGCCGTGTCCGCGTCAGTCGGTGGTCAGATAGTGATCAGTTGGCGATCAGCTGGCGATCGGTCGGTGGTAAGTCGGTGGTCAGTTGGTGCCGATCCGCGCCAGCAGGTCGACGATCCGCGACTGCACCTCGGCGCTCGTCGAGCGCTCCGCCAGGAACAGCACCGTCTCGCCGGACGCCAGCCGCGGCAGATCCGCCTGGTCGACGGCGGCGGTGTAGACGACGAGCGGGGTGCGGTTGAGCTGCCCGTTCGCGCGCAGCCAGTCGATGATCCCGGCCTGCCGCCGGTGCACCTGCATCAGGTCCATCACGACCAGGTTCGGCCGCAACTGTCCCGCCAGTGTCACGGCGTCCGCGTCGCTGGCGGCCCGCGCCACCTGCATCCCGCGCCGTTCCAGCGTCGCGGTCAACGCCAGCGCGATCTCCGCGTGTTCCTCGATCAGCAGCACCCGCGGCGGATGCTGCTCGCTGTCCCGCGGCGCCAGCGCCTTCAGCAGTACGGCGGGATCGGCGCCGTACGCCGCCTCGCGCGTCGCCTGCCCCAGTCCCGCGGTCACCATCACCGGCACCTGGGCGGTGACGGCGGCCTCCCGCAGCGACTGCAGCGCGGTCCGGGTGATCGGCCCGGTCAGCGGGTCCACGAACAGCGCCGCCGGGAACGCGGCGATCTGCGCGTCGACCTCCTCGCGCGAGTGCACGATGACCGGCCGGTACCCGCGGTCGCTGAGCGCCTGCTGGGTCGTCACGTCCGGGGCGGGCCACACCAGCAGCCGCCGCGGGTTGTCCAGGGGCTCCGGGGGCAGTTCGTCGTCCAGCGGGACGGGCCGCGGGGTGTCCGCGATCTCCACGGCACCGCCCGGACCGTCCAGCGGCTCGGGCCCCTCGGCGGCGTTCTCGTCCGGCGCGCCTATGGCGTACGACCGTCCGCTGCCCTCGGTGGCCTGCGCCAGCCGCGACTGGCCCGCCAGGGACGGCTGGGGGACCTGCGCGGGCGTCTGCTCGCCGGCCGGATGCGGCCGGGCCGCCTGCTCCGGCGCCACCCCCGCCCCGGTCCGCGTCCCCAGCTTCCGCCGCCGGCCCGAACCGCCCGGGTTGTGCGGCGCGGGGGTCGCCGTCGGCTGCTGCACCTGCGCAGCCTGACGGGTGAACGGCACGCCCTGCCCCAGCGTCCGCACACTGATCGCCCGCCCCTGCGTCGAGTTGGGGTCGACAGTCGGATCGCTGGCCACGGCCTGCGCCTCGGGAGGCAACGGAGCACCGGGCTGCGGCGCGGCCTGCGGGGGTACGGCACCGGTGGCACCGCCGACCGGCACGCCGGCACCGGCCTCCGCGGGCAGGGCCTGCCCGGGAGCCGCCGGTACCCCGGGCGCCGCAAGCGGCTGTCCTGGAACCGGCTGCATACCCGCCCCGGGCACCGGCTGAGCCGCGCCCGGCGGCACCGGCTGAACCGGCTGGGCCTGCTGAGCGGGCAGCGCGGCCTCCCCGGTGGCGTTCTGCACGGGAACACCGGGTGCCTGGGCCTGTACGGGGACGGACTGACCGGGGGAAGCCTGTGCCGGGATCGGCTGACCCGGGGCGAGTTGTACGCCCGCCGGGAGCGAGCCCTGCGCCGGAACGGTCACCGCGGCCTGCTGACCCTGGACGACCGGCTGACCGGCGGGCTCCGCCGGTTGGGCCACGGCACGGCGACGACGGCCGGTCGGCGCGCTGGTGGGGTGCGGCTGGGGCGGGGTGTGGTCCCCGGACTGGTCATGCGGAACGGCATCGTGCCGCCCGTCCTCGCCGACCGCGCCCCCGGCACCATCAGGCCCACCCTGCCCGGGCACCTGCACCGGCCCGGCGACCTGCGGCTGCCCGGGGGCCTGCGGCTGTCCAGGAACCTGCGGCTGCCCGGGGGCCTGCGGCTGTCCAGGAACCTGCGGCTGCCCCAGGGCCTGGGGCTGCGCAGGAACCTGCGGCTGTCCGGCGACCGCGGCCTGACCGCCCACCTGCGCCTGACCGACGACTTGCGGTTGCGCCGGAAGCTGCGGCTGCGCAATACCCGGAACCTGCCCGGGCACCTGCGCCTGCCCGGCGCCCGCGCCCTGGACCTGCCCAGGAACCGGCAGTTGGCCGGCACTCGGCATCTGCCCGGGAGCCGGCACCTGGCCGACACCCTGCGCCGGGACCGGAACCTGCGGCTGCGCACCGACTTGCATGGGCCCGGAGAGCTGCGGCTGCCCGGCGTTCTGCGGCTGTCCGGGAAGCGGCGGCTGTCCAGCCCCCGGCAACTGTCCAGCCCCCGGCATCTGTCCCGGCACCTGCACCAGCCCCGCACCCGGTGTCTGTCCGGGAAGCTGCGGCTGTCCAACCCCTGGAGCCTGCCCGACAACGGGCACCTGCCCGGGAACCTGCACCAGCCCCGCAGCCGGCGCCTGCCCCGGAGCCGTCACTTGTCCAACACCAGGTACTTGTCCGGCCCCCGGCACCTGTCCGACCGCCATTGGCTGCCCGGCCCCCGGCACCTGTCCGACCCCCTGTGGC
>NZ_WVUG01000271.1 GCF_017614965.1 Streptomyces griseorubiginosus
GGCGTGGTCCGTCCCTCGCCGGGTGTCTGGTGCCGGTCGGGGGTCCTGCCAGTCCCGCAGGGCTGGTGCAAGGGTCGTGAGGTGTTCGTTGCCGGATCCGCAGGCCTGCCGCTGCCTCGACTGCGCGGGGCCGCTCCTTCGGCGGCCCCGGGCCGACCCACCGACGGGGCCGCAATGGTTGGCGTAGGCGGACACGGCCCTTGTCCAGGGAAACCAGAAGAAGTACGCGGTGTGGCGCCGGCTGCCTCTTGATCGGCGCGGTCCGCGAGAACCGCGGGCGCCGGCGGATCGGCTCCCTCCCGGGATGGCGGCTCCCATCGGCCACTGGCGGACCAGTCGGCAGAAGGATCGGAGGGCTCGGAGAGCGAGGTCGGCTGATGCATGCGGTGGCTTCTTCCGCGCTCGGTGCACCTCGGGCGCGTGCGGCGCCGGGTGGGGGGATCCGGACGGACGTGTGGGGGACGACGGCTCAGCCCGTGCAGGCGCTCCGCCACTCAGGTGAACGCGGCGGGACTCCTCCGGGTCACGCCCACGATCGGCCATGCCGACCGAATGGCGGTGGGTGCGTAGAGGGCTCCCAACCACCGGTCGCGGTCGGTGCTCCACAACTACCGCTCGCCCACCGTCGACACGACCGCAGTCCCCAAAACCCTCCCGGCCGTTGGTCATGCCTTCCCCTCGGTACCGTCGCCTCCCAAGCGAGCGCTGCCGGGGCGGTTGTCGCGGTGGCGCGTGGACTGCTTCCCCGAGGGACGCGGGCGCGTGCTGCCCTTTCGTGCGGCGCCAGGATGGGTACCCTCGGCCGTCGACGTCCGTGAGCGCGGGACGCCCACGGTGCTCTTCGCACCGTCCGCCGCCCGTGCCGCACGGCTCCGTCCGCCGACCGTGGCGCCTGAACGGGAACGACGTCGCGATCGCCCGCTCTCTTCCGGCGCCGGGCCGGGCTCAGCGGCCTCGACCGCCGTGGACACAACGGCAGCCTTCTCATCCGCGCCCTGCCGCATCGGCCCCCGGACGCGATCTCGGCGTTCCGCGCGCAGGCAGCGCCGGATCGACTCCGGGTCAAGGTTCTCGTTGCAGGCCTGGTGCAGCAGGCGGGCGAAGAGATAGTCCGGATCCGCGCCGAGTGCCATGGCGAGGGCCTCCCGGGCCTCGAGGTCGTCTCCGGACGACCAGGCGACCCAACCCGACAGGGTCAGCGGCGCCGCGGCGTGCTCTCCGTAGGGTCCGACGCAGCGGCGGGCGAGAGCCCTCCAGAGGCGCAGTGCGGGAGCGGCGTCGTCGCCCTCCATCCACTCGGCCGCCCGGTCTCGGGTGGCGCGGTCCTGCAGGCCGAGGATCACCGTCGCGGCCTCGTCGTACCCGAGGAGCTGGTCGTCGCGGACGTCCGCCGCGAGGGCGCCGGCCACCGGCGCGGCCTCGGCCAGGCGGCGCATGATCCGCTCGGCGAGCTCGAGCGTCTCCTCGGCCACGTCCGCACGGTTGGCGTCGTCGAGGATCCGCGGGACCACGGCCATGCTCGCGGTGTCCAGGGCGATCTCCTGTTCCAGAGCGGCCGCCGTCTCCCACGGCTGCAACCTGGCCCTCAGCTCGCGCAAGGTGCCGCGCACCTGAAGGCCGGCATAGGTGGCCGCGGCGGCCAGGACGGAGGTGCCGGGCAGCCCCATCGGCAGGCCGTCGGCGGGACAGCAGACCTCGTTGCTGCAGCAGTACGACCAGAAGCGGCCGTCCGAGACGCACAGCGCCTCGATCACCGGTACGTCCAGCTGACCGCACTCGATGCGGAGCTTCTGGGCCAGCGGGCGCAGTCGCTCCATGACCTGGCGGCCGGACTCGCCCTGCGCGGGTTCCTGGCAGAGGTAGGCGACCATCTGCTCGGGCCGGGCTCCTCGGCGCTCACTCCCGGTGACCAGGCCATGGGCCAACTGCCGCGCGACGGATGGCCAGTCGTCCGGGTTCGCGGGAATGCCGAGCCGGGCTCGGCCGCCGAACCGGCCCTGGCCGTCCCTGTCGTGCAGGGCGACGAGGACGATGCTGTCCTCCGGGCGGTAGCCGAGCAGATACGGCATGGCGTCTGCCAATTCGGCCGGGGTGCGGAGCGTGACCTGGTGCTCGGGGCCGTGGCTGTCGTATGCGGTCGGACCGGTCTGCCCGGCTGTCCTTCCGCTTTCGGCGCTGCTGTTTTTCGCGCTGCCGTTTTCGGGGGATCCAGTGCTTTCGCTGTGATTCGTCATGCGCAGACGATCTCGCGGATCACGAAGTTCCGCTTTGCCCTGTGGATAACCCTGATCAGGGACACCTCAACGCCGATCGTCGCCTCCGGCAACGTGCCACCCCGCCCTGGTCCGGATTGTCAGTGGCGTCCTGTTGGATGGAACGCATGGAGCACACGAGCAACGCGGAACTGCGGGCGGCCGCCGACGCGGTCCTCGCCCGACTCGTCGGGGACACCACCGGCGCGGCCCGGCTGCGTGAGGACCAGTGGCGGGCGATCGAGGCGCTGGTCGCCGACAGACGCCGGGCGCTGGTCGTGCAGCGCACCGGGTGGGGCAAGTCCGCGGTGTACTTCGTGGCGACCTCGCTGCTCCGGGCCAGGGGCAGCGGACCGACGGTGATCGTCTCCCCGTTGCTCGCGCTCATGCGCAACCAGGTCGAGGCCGCGGCCCGGGCCGGAATCCATGCACGGACCATCAACTCCTCGAACACAGAGGAGTGGGAGACGGTTCAGCACGAGATCGCGGCGGGCGAGGTAGACGTGCTGCTGGTCAGCCCGGAGCGGCTCAACAACCCGGACTTCCGGGACCAGGTGCTGCCCAAGCTCGCCGCCGCGACCGGGCTGCTTGTGGTCGACGAGGCGCACTGCATCTCCGACTGGGGCCACGACTTCCGCCCCGACTACCGACGGCTGCGCACGATGCTGGGCGACCTCCCGCCGGGGGTTCCCGTACTGGCGACCACAGCGACCGCCAACGCCCGGGTGACCGCCGATGTCGCGGAGCAGCTCGGCACCGGGGGCACCTCGGACGCCCTGGTGCTGCGCGGTCCGCTGGACCGGGAGAGCCTGACCCTGGGGGTTCTGCGGCTGCCGGACGCCGCGCACCGGATGGCCTGGCTCGCCGATCACCTCGACGAGCTGCCGGGTTCCGGGATCATCTACACGCTCACGGTGGCCGCCGCCGAGGAGGTCACCGCCTTTCTCCGGCACCGCGGGCACTCCGTCGCCTCGTACACCGGCAAGACGGAGAACGCCGACCGGCTGCAGGCCGAGGACGACCTCCTCGCCAACCGAGTGAAGGCCCTGGTCGCCACCTCCGCGCTCGGCATGGGCTTCGACAAGCCGGATCTCGGCTTCGTGGTGCACCTCGGCTCGCCCTCCTCCCCCATCGCGTACTACCAGCAGGTGGGTCGCGCCGGACGCGGTGTCGAGCACGCCGAGGTGCTGTTGCTCCCGGGCAAGGAGGACGAGGCGATCTGGGAGTACTTCGCGTCGCTGGCCTTCCCGTCGGAGGAACTGGTGCGCCGCACGCTGGACGTCCTCGCGCGCGCCGACAGGCCGCTCTCCCTGCCGGCCCTGGAACCCCTGGTGGAGCTGCGCCGCTCCCGCCTGGAGAGCATGCTCAAGGTGCTCGACGTCGACGGTGCGGTCAAGCGGGTCAAGGGCGGCTGGATCGCGACCGGCCGCCCCTGGACGTACGACGCCGATCGCTACGCGTGGGTCGCCCGGCAGCGTGCGGCCGAGCAGCAGGCGATGCGCGACTACGCGTCGACGGCGGACTGCCGGATGGAGTTCCTGCAACGCCAGTTGGACGACGAGGGCGCCAAGCCCTGCGGCCGCTGCGACAACTGCGCGGGAGCACGGTTCACGGCCGGCACGTCGACGGCCGCCCTGGACGCGGCGCGGGACGATCTGGACAGGGCGGGCGTGGAGGTGGAGCCGCGTCGCATGTGGCCGACCGGGTTGCCGGCGATCGGCGTCGATCTCAAAGGGCGTATTCCGGCCGGTGAACAGGCCGCAGTCGGAAGGGCGTTGGGCCGTCTGTCGGACATCGGCTGGGGCAACCGGCTGCGCCCGATGTTCGCTCCCGAGGCTACGGACGGCCCCGTGCCGGACGACGTGGCGAAGGCTGTCGTGGGCGTGCTTGCCGACTGGGCCAGGGGCCCCGGCGGCTGGGCGCCGGGAGTGGCGGACGCGCAGCCGCGTCCGGTCGGTGTGGTCACCGTCCCCTCCCGCAGCCGGCCCCAGCTGATCGGTTCGCTGGCCGCTCGCATCTCGGAGGTCGGCAGACTGCCGTTGCTGGGTTCGGTGGAGTACACGCAGGACGCGACCCGCGTTCCCCGCAGCAACAGCGCGCAGCGCCTGAAGGCACTCGACGGCGCGCTGACCGTGCCGCCGGCTCTGGCCTCCGCCCTCGTGGGGGCCGGCGGCCCGGTGCTGCTGGTCGACGACTTCACCGAGACCGGCTGGACCCTGGCGATCGCGGCCCGCCTGCTCCTCCGCGCCGGTGCGGAGGGGGTGCTGCCGCTGGTTCTGGCCGTCCAGGGCTGACCGCCGTCAGCTGCGCCCGTGCACAACAAGCCTGGTCCGCTCCGCCAATCGGCACCCCCTGTGGACGGCCTATGCCCCAACGGTGTACGAACGCGGGGTGAACGGTCACCTCATGCGTCGCAACACCGTCCACTGGGTAGGGATATAATCCGCAGACCGTCTTAAATCGGTCAGTGGCCCCAATTGCTCGTTGCCGCATCCAAGTTCGACAGCAAGAATTGAACTCCGCTCCCCGCACGGCTCACCCGTGGTCCGGTAGGGCTCTGCTGCGGTGCGCGCTCCCCCGAATCCGACCTCGCCCGCAGTGTGGGCACGTAGCCGAAGGGAGGACCGTGACCTTCGGATTCGCTCCGTCCTCCGCGGCATCCACGTCGACGTCTGCCGACCTGTCCGCCGCATCCGTCAACCCCCTTGTCCGCATGCTCGAACCGGCGGAGTGGGCAGCTGCGGGAATCCCGCTGCTGCGCAATCCCCGCGAGGTCGTCAGCGGTCTGCATTCCCGGCACCGCCCCAAACCCTCGACCGCGATCGTGGCCGTGCTCGATCCGGACGAACGGCTACGGGCGAGCGCCTCGTTCGTCCGCCGCCCGGCCCCAGCCGACGGCTGGATGTTCCGCAACACCCTGCTCGCCCAGTTGCGCCGGGTCATCCCGCACGACCTCCGTCGCCGCACCCCGGTGCGCACCGCGGTGCTGCTCTACTGCCGTGAGGGCGACTCGCGTTGGACGGAGGAGGACGGCGCGTGGATGTGGGGCCTGCGTGACGCGTGCACGCTGCACGGGCTGCGCTGCGGGGCGTACATCACGCTGACCCGGGACGGCTGGCAGGTGCTCGGAGAGGGGCGCGGCGGTCGCCGTCCGAGCGCGGACTCCTCACCGGAACCCTTCGGCATGTCCGAGGCGCCGCTTCCGCTGCCCCGCACCGGCGGTGCCGCCTCGGAGGTCCTGCGCCGCGCCGCCGCCCGCTGATCCCATCGCGGGGTCGCGCGGCCCGGACGGCACTCCTTCTCTCGTACGCCTGCTCGGCGTGCAAGCTCATGGCCGCGTACATACGTCGGGCGCGCCCGGCCGCGCTCCGTACGACTCATCGGCGGCCCATCCAGCCGGTCCGCGCCGACTCAACCCGCCGCGCCAGGGCGGAACTCGGCCGGTCCGTCCCTCACGGGCGCACCCGACCGAGCAACTCGATCGGTCGGTTTTGCGCATGCCCGAGCGACAGCACCCCCATGTCCGTGCGCGACCGACACGACCACACGGAGGCGGCCGCGAAGGCGCGCGGTGTCACCCACCCGGCGCCCCTCGCTGAGGTCGTGCGCGCACGCGGAAGCGCCCGCCGTGCTGATGCCACCGCAACGGCGCCCCGGCCGCCTGAGTGTCTCCCCGGAGGTACCGGGGGACTCAGACGCCCGCGCCCAGTACCGAGTTGATCTGCTGCGGGTCGCCGCAGACGATCAGCAGGGCGCCGGCCCGGGCATGGGCCAGCGGGAGGGCGGTGGCGGCGACAGCGGCGGGACCACCGTTGACGGCGACCACGACCACGGGACGCGTGGTCGCGCGCGAGGCGACCGATGCGTCGGCGTAGAAGACGTCGTCGCCCGCGTCGTGCTGCGCCCAGTAGGAGGCTTCACCGAAGGACAGTTCGTGGGCGGCCCACGGGTGCTGCTCGCCGGTGGTGATGACGAGTACGTCGCCAGGAGCGCGCCCCGACTCCAGCAGCAGGTCCACGGCCTCCTCGGCGGCGTCGAGCGCGCCGTCGACCGAGGCGGGGATCAGCTGGATCTGCGGGGTCACCGATGCGGCGACGGGGGACGCGGGAGCGGCCGGGCCCGAAGGTCCGGGCTTGGCCGCGGCCGTGTCGTGCGACGCACGTTGCACCGGCGGAGTGGGCCGGTGCGGACCGGGACGACCGGGCCGCGGCGGCGCCGCGGGACGGGGACCGGGTACGGGACGAGGGGTCGGCGCGGTGCGGCCACTGGCCGGAGTGACGCGGGGACCCTGGGCACTCTCGTGAATCTGAGGCTCCTCGGGAATGAGAGGCATGGGCTGATATTTATCAAACGCTGGTACGGCAGACATCGGCGGGTGGCACCTGAGAGCGAGCGGAATCGTCAGAAATCGAAGCCGAGCTGCCCCTCGATCTCCGGAACGCTTCCGTCCGCCCAGCTGCGGGCCTTCTTGAGGTGACGCCACTGGGGCAGCGCATCAAGATACGCCCACGACAACCGGTGGTACGGGGTGGGCCCCCGCACCTCCAGTGCGGCCTTGTGCACGGGCGACGGATACCCGGCATTGTCCGCAAAACCGAAGTCTGCATGGTCGATACCCAGTTCGGCCATCATTTTGTCGCGCTGAACCTTGGCGATCACCGAAGCCGCCGCGACCGCCACACACGAACGGTCGCCCTTGATGACCGTGCGGACCCTCCACGGGGTCCCCAGGTAGTCGTGCTTCCCGTCCAGGATCACCGCGTCCGGCCGGACCGGAAGGGTCTCCAGGGCCCGAACGGCGGCCAGCCGCAGGGCGGCCGTCATGCCCAGGTCGTCGATCTCCTCGGGGGAGGCGTGCCCCAGCGCGAACGAGGTCACCCACTTCTCCAACTCCTGGGCCAGCGCGGTGCGCCGCCTGACGGTGAGCAGTTTGGAGTCGGTGAGGCCTTCGGGGGGCCGGCGCAGTCCGGTGACCGCCGCGCAGACGGTGACGGGGCCGGCCCACGCGCCGCGCCCCACCTCGTCGACACCGGCAATGATCTTCGCCCCGGTCGTGGCGCGGAGTGAGCGCTCGACGGTGTGAGTAGGTGGTTCGTACGGCATGGCGCCCTTAGCGTACGCCCCGCGGATCACCCGGCGACACCCCGCCTTGCCAAAGTCATGTCAGGAGCGACGGCCCCTGCCCTCAGGCGCCGTCGGGGCGCAGCAGCGGAACCATCAACCGGTCGATCATCTCCTCGATGTCGCGGTCGGGCCATTCGCTTCCGCGCATCTTGTTGCGGTACATCATCATGGCCGGGATGGCATCGAAGACATAGCTGTTCGCCGCGTCGGGCCGCACCTCGTGCCGCTCTATTCCGCGCTCGATAACCTCATGGAGCAGCTTGATCGTGGGCTCCACGATCCCGTTGAAGATCACGCTGTGGAATCGCTCGGCCTGCATCGGATCGCACTCGTGAATGACAGAGCGGACGGCGGAACCGGGCCGCGAGAACATCGCGTCGCGCGCGTTGCGGCACAGGGCCAGCAGGTCCTCGCGCACACTGCCGAGGTCGGGCGCCTCCTCGAAGCGGGGCAGTCCGGCCTGCAGCGCGTCGGCGACGAGGTCCTCCTTGGAGGGCCAGCGCCGGTACACCGCGGCCTTTCCGGTCTGGGCGCCTGCGGCGACACCCTCCATGGTGAGGCCGTTCCAGCCGACCGTACTGAGCTGGTCCAGGGCGGCATCGAGGATGGCGCGTTCGAGGACGGCGCCGCGCCGACGGAGGGAGGCCGCCTGAGCGGGGGCGGCCGTCCAGCGCGAGGTAACCATCTGAGTGTCTCCAGCGAGCATGGGGAGCGGGTGTCTCGGGGGCGGAGTGGAACCGCGCGGCAACGACGGGGGACTCGCCGCGCGACGCCAATTTAAGTGAACGCTTGCGTTCACTATCGGGGACTCACTACGGTTGACGCGGCAGTGAACGCGAGCGTTCACTAACGTATTCGTGGGGGACCCATAGTGACAACCTCTCAATTGATCAAGGACCAGAAGCCAGGTGCGGCACGCCGGGACGGGCATCCCGGTATCGCGCTCGCGGTCATCGCGGCCTGCCAACTCATGGTGGTACTCGACGCGACGATTGTGAACATCGCGCTCCCGCACATTCAAGACGCGCTGCAGTTCAGCACCACGGACCTCACGTGGGTGGTCAGCGCCTACACCCTCACCTTCGGCGGTCTCCTGCTCCTGGGCGGCCGGGCCGGCGACATCCTCGGCCGTCGCCGGGTCTTCATGACCGGCATCCTGCTGTTCACCTTCGCGTCGCTGCTCGGCGGACTCGCCCAGGAGCCCTGGCAACTGCTGGCCGCCCGTGTCCTGCAGGGCATGGGGGGCGCGATCGCGTCGCCCACCTCGCTGGCACTGATCACCACGACGTTCCCGGAGGGGCCCGAGCGCAACCGGGCCTTCGGGGTCTTCGCCGCGGTCTCCGCGGGCGGTGGTGCGATCGGCCTGCTCGCGGGCGGCATGCTCACCGAGTGGCTCGACTGGCGCTGGGTGCTCTTCGTGAACGTGCCCATCGGCGTGGTGATCACTCTGCTCGCGCCGCTCTACATCAACGAGTCCGAACGCCACACCGGGCGTTTCGACATCGCCGGTGCCCTGACCTCGACGGCCGGCATGGCATCCCTGGTCTACGGCTTCATCCGCGCTGCGGACGACGGCTGGCGGGACAGCCTGACCATCGGCTCCTTCGCGGCCGCCGTGATCCTCCTGGTGTCCTTCGCCCTCGTCGAGTCCCGGGCCAAGGAACCGATCACCCCGCTGCGGATGTTCGCCGACCGCAACCGCTCCGGCACGTACGTGATCATGCTCAGCCTGGCCGCGGCGATGTTCGGCATGTTCTTCTACATCGTCCTCTTCGTGCAGAACGTGCTGGGGTACAGCCCGATCCAGGCCGGCCTCGCCTTCCTGCCGGTGACGGTCGTGATCGCGATCGGCGCGGGCCTGTCGCAACGCTTCCTGCCGGTGCTCGGCCCGAAGCCGTTCATGCTCACGGGTTCGGCCCTCGCGGTGATCGGGCTGGCCTGGCAGACGCTGATCAGCTCCGACAGCTCGTACGCGGGCGGAGTGCTCGGTCCTATGCTGGTCTTCGGTTTCGGCATGGGCCTCAATTTCGTGACCCTCACGGTGACCGCGGTCTCCGGGGTCGCCCAGCACGAGGCGGGCGCGGCCTCCGGGCTGCTGAACGCCATGCAGCAGGTGGGCGGTTCGCTCGGCTTGTCGATCCTGACCACGGTGTTCGGCTCGGCGAGCAGGGACGAGGCGCGCAAGCAACTGCCGATGTTCCTCGCCGACGGTTCGGCGGAGCAGAAGGCGGAGTTCGCCAAGACGCATCAGTTGCCCGGCACTTGGGGTCACCAGGTGCTCGCCCAGGGCATCTCGATGGGCTTCGTGGCGGCCGCGGCCATGGCCGTACTCGCGCTCGGCACCGCCTGGTTGGTGATCCGGGTCCGCAAGAGCGACCTGGAGGCGCTCGCCGGGACGGCGACCCCGGGAGCGGTCTGAGCGGTCACCCGCACACCGCGCGCAGCGCACCAGAACGCCAACCGCATGACCACCCCCAGAACTCCCCTGCTGGCTGTATCCCGCCCGAGGCGGGACCGTCACCTGGAACAACGGACGGGCGGTTACGCAGAGTTCCCGACAAACACGAAGAGTTTCCATCGGGTCTTGCCGGTCCTGCGGCCGTCCCCCTCGGGCGGGCGTCACGTCGTGTGGGGCACCCAGTCCGGCAGGGCCTCCGTCCGCTCCGCCCACGCGGCCGGCGGTACGCCCGTCTTCCCGGCGGCGATCACACCGCCCACGATGGCGCAGGTGGTGTCCACGTCCCCGCCGACCTGGGCCGTCACCCAGAAGGCCCGCTCGAAGTCACCGAGCGCCCGCGCCGCCGACCACACGGCGAAGGGCACGGTGTCATGGGCCGACGTACGCCGTCCGCAGCCCAGCACGGCCGCCACGGTGCCCGGATCGTCGTAGTCGAGCATGTCCCGCGCCCGCCGCAGGCCCGCACCGACAGCGCTTTTGGGGACGAGCTCGACGACACGGTCGAGAAGGGCCTCCGGACTCGGAGGACCACCGGGTGAGGCGGCCAGCGCGGCCGCCGCGGCCACGGCCATGGCGCCCACGACGGCCTCGCGGTGCTGATGGGTGGGGTACGCGGAGATCTCCGCCTGATCGGTCGCCTGCTCCGGGTCGTCCGCGTACCAGGCGCCCAGCGGGGCGATCCGCATCGCCGCGCCGTTTCCCCAGGACCCCTGCCCGTTGAAGAGCTCGGCCGCCAGCTCTCGCCAGTCGCCGCCCTCGCGGACCAGTCGGAGCAGGCGGTTGACGGCCGGACCGTATCCGCGGTCGAAGTCATGGTGGGCGGCGAAGGAGAGCGCCAGGGCGTCCTGGTCGATGTGGTCATGGGCGGCGAGGACGGCGACCACGGAACAGGCCATCTCCGTGTCGTCGGTCCACTGCCAGGATCCCGGCGGCAGCTCACGCCGCTGCAGCAGCGGATAGTTCGCCGGTACGAAGAACTGGGAGCCCAGCGCGTCCCCCACCGCCAGCCCGCGCAGGCTGGCCAGAGCACGCTCCAGACGCTCTTGAGAGGAGTCAGGGGTCATCGTCCGCCACTCCATCCGGTGATCCCGTACGGCTCCGGATCCCGCCAGCGTTCGAAGGGACGGTCCAGCGTGTACTTTCCGTCGTCCCCGAGAACGAGCATCCGCATCTCCGCGTTCCCCGGATTGGCCAGCGACTCGAACTCCGCGACCGTCCAGTGGAACCAGCGCATGCAGAACAGCCGCATGGCCAGGCCATGGGTCACCAGCAGGACGTTCGGCGGGTGGTCGGGGGCCTCGAAGCTGCGGAACAGGCTCTCCAGGAAGCCGCCGACCCGGTCGTAGACGTCGGCGCCGGACTCGCCCTGGGCGAAGCGGTAGAAGAAGTGGCCGTAGGCGTCCCTATAGGCCTTCTGCAGCCGGACGTCGTCGCGGTCCTGCCAGTTCCCCCAGTCCTGCTCGCGCAGCCGGGGCTCCTCCCGGATCCGTATGAGGTCGGGGTCGAGATGGAAGGCACGCAGGGTCTCGTGGGTACGGCGGTACGGGGAGACGTACACGCTCACGCGCTCGCGTGCGAACACCTCACGCAGCCGTTTCCCCGTCTCCTCCGCCTGCTGCCAGCCGCGGTCGGTCAGGGCGAGGGCGTGGTCGGGTTCACGCTCGTACACGGTGTCATCAACATTGCCCGTTGACTCTCCGTGCCGGACAAGGACGATGCGCCGTGGTCGTGCCATGCCAAAACCCTAGATCGAGTGACGGCCGATCGAGCACTCGTACGGGCCCCATACGGCGTAGGTCACACAGTTTTCGCATCACAGACCCCCCGGAGCGCACGATTTGCGCGTCCATTTCTCAAACCCACCCCTCAGACGATCCAGGTCGGCTCGAGTGCCACGATGTCTCCGGTGAGCGACGCGACGTCCGCCTCCGTCTGGGCCCGCAGCGCGAGCCGCTCCACCCGCTCGGTGCGGTACTTGCCGTGTTCGGCCGCCGAGCGCCACATCGACAGCACCAGGAACTCATGTCCTGGCGCCTCGCCGAACAGCCCCCGGATCATGCCCGGGGAGCCGGCCATGGCGGGGTTCCAGACCTTCTCCTGCATCAGGGTGAAGTGTTCCGCGCGTTCCTCGTGCACCCGGCACAGGGCGACACGCAGCAGATCGGCGTCCGTGAAACGCGGTTCGAAGCCGGTCTTCACGTCGAAGCGGTAGTCGAAGAGCCTCACCTGGGCGTCCTTGAACGTGCCGGACTGGGCCGCCGCCAGCCGGTCGTGCGAACGGGCCATGAAGGAGTCGTAGAAGGAACGGCTCTCCCAGAACGAGAAGATGTGCGCCACGCCCGGCCGCCCCCGGCTCCAGCCACCAC
>NZ_WVUG01000272.1 GCF_017614965.1 Streptomyces griseorubiginosus
GGCCGAGGAAGTCGGGGGTGTAGCCGCCGGTGCGCGGGAGGAACAGCCACAGTGGCGACAGGTCGAGGCCGGCCAGGGTGCGGCGCATCCGGCGCAGCCAGGTGCGGTGGTAGCCGTGCCGGGCCGGGCGGCGCAGCATGCGCAGCGCCTCGTGGGTCTGGCACAGCGGCGAGACGGCGAACCGGCAGCGCGTCAGGTCCTCGGTGCCCAGGTGCAGGGTCAACGGCAAAGCGGCCTCCGTGAGCGGTTGGCGATTCGGTCCCGAACGAAACAGTAGAAGCCTCTCTCCCGGAACCAACACGCTTGCCGCCGACCGCACTTGGCCGTCCCCCGACACCACGGAGACCTTCGGATGGGCAACCCGCCTCCGGCGCCCTGGCGCAGGGCCGCCGTCGTCGCGGCGCTGATGCTGGCGGCGTTCACCTTCAACACCACCGAGAACCTGCCCGTGGGCCTGCTCTCCCTGATGGCGGACGACCTCGGTGTCTCACTGACGGCCGTGGGCGCGCTGGTGACCGGGTACGGCCTGACCGTGGCCGTGGTGTCGCTGCCGCTCGCCCATGCCACCCGGTCCATCCCCCGCCGGTATCTGCTCGCCGGGCTGCTGGGCGTGCTGGCGGTGGGCTGCTGGGCCTCGACCCTCGCCACGGCGTCGTACGGGCTGCTGCTGGCGGCGCGCGTCGCGACCGCGCTGGCGCAGGCGCTGTTCTGGGCGGTGATGGGGCCGGTGGCGGTCGGCCTGTTTGCCCCCGAACGGCGCGGGCGCGTCATCGGGTTGCTCTCCGTGGGCGGTTCGCTGGCCACGGTGCTGGGGGTCCCGGCCGGCACCTGGCTGGGCGGACACGGCGGCTGGCGGGCGCCGTTCGCGGTGCTCGGGGTGCTGGCGCTGGTCTCGCTCCTGGTCGTCGCCGCTGTGCTGCCGACATCGCGTCCGCGGGAGAGCCACGCCGCGTACGGCGCCGCGCCGGACCGGCGCCGGTTCCTCGTCGTCCTCGCCACCACCGCCCTGTCGGTGACCGGGGCGTTCACGGGATGGACGTACGTCGTGGCCTTCCTGGACGAGGTCAGCGGATTCGGCGAGGACGCGGTCAGCGCCGTGCTGTTCGCCTTCGGTGTGGCGGGACTGGCCGGTGTCACCCTGACCGGCCCGCTGCTCGACCGCTTCCCGCGCGCCACGCTGTGCGTGCCGGTAGCGGCGCAGACGGCGGCTCTGCTCGGTCTCTACGCGGGCGGGAGCGACCAGGTGACGGCCGTCGCGCTGCTCATGCTGCTCGGCGCGTCCGTGGGGCCGGTGTTCATGGCGACCCAGAGCCAGGTGCTGCGGGTCGCCCCCGGCCGTACCGAGACGGCTCTGGCGGCGAACTCGGCCGCCTTCAACGTGGGTGTGGCCGCCGGGGCGCTCCTGGGCGGCGGCCTGTTGCCGCTCGCCGGCCTGCGCGGCACCTTCCTGGCCGGCGCGCTGCTCACGGCGGGCGCTCTCACGGTGCTGACGTGGCCGGCCCCCAAGCCGGCGACAGCGCCCGCCCGGTCGCGGTGATCCCAAGCGGAGCCGTTCGCAGAAGTGGTACGGCCCTCGACGGGCCGGATGAGCGGTGCCGGGACCTGTTCGGCCGCCGCGGACCCGGAGGAGCCGATCCGGATCACCGGGGTCGTCTGGCCGGGGCTGTGGATGGGCGAGGCCCACCGGCGCCGGCACCGCCCGACGGTCGACCGGTCGATGGGATGGGGACACAGCTCCCAGTGGCGTACGGACATTCGAGTCGACCTGCGCACCGAGAACGGCGTCAACGCCGCCGAACTCGGCGGTACGCCCGGATGGGACCCCTTCGACGGACGGCTGAGCACCTCTGCGGCGTGATGCGCGTCCCGATTGGCGTGATACGGCACGGACACCCGCTCACGGAGGTCTATCGTGTCCGCATGTCCCTCCCCGAACTGATCCGTATCGTCTCCCGCGACTCGCCCATGGCGCTGGCCCAAGTGGAGCGTGTCCGCGCCGAGTTGGCCGCCCTGCACCCCGGTGTGCGCACCGAGGTCGTGCCGGTGAAGACGACCGGTGACAAGTGGATGGGCGTACTGTCCCAGGTGGAGGGCAAGGGCGCGTTCACCAAGGAGGTGGACGCGGCACTGCTGGCGGGTGAGGCCGATCTCGCGGTGCACTGCCTCAAGGACGTGCCCGCCGACCGTCCGCTGCCGACGGGGACGACCTTCGCCGCGTTCCTCAAGCGGGACGACATCCGGGACGCCCTGGTGCATCCGGACGGTCTGACGCTGGACGAACTGCCGGAAGGGACGCGGATCGGCACCTCCGCGGTGCGCCGGGTCGCCCAACTCGCGGCCACCCACCCGCACCTGGAGTGCGTGCCGTTCCGCGGGAACGCCAACCGGCGGCTGGCCAAGCTGGAGGCGGGCGAGGCGGACGCGCTGCTGCTGGCGGTGTCGGGGCTGGAGCGCATCGGCCGTACGGACGTGATCAGTGAGGCCCTGTCGCCGGAGACGATGATGCCGTCCATCGGCGCGGGGATCCTCGCGCTGCAGTGCCGGGAGGGCGACACCGAGCTGATCGACGCGGTCAGCGGGCTGGGCGACCCCGGCACGCACCGGGAGGCCACCGCCGAACGGATGTTCCTGCACGTCCTGCAGGGCCACTGCAACAGCCCGATCGCCGGCTACGCGCGCGTGGACCATGCCGGGGAACTGTCGCTGCGCGCCTGCGTCTTCACCCCCGACGGCAAGACCCGGCTCAACGCCCACGAGTGGGCCGGCCGGCTCGACCCGGCCACGCTGGGTACGTCGGTGGCCGTGGCGCTGCTGCGTCAGGGCGCCCGGGAGATCATCGACGGCATCCCGCACTGACACCCGTCATCAACGCCGGTCAGGCGGTGCCCTCTTCGGCCTGGTCGCGCAGGAAGTTGCTGACCTGGTGGGCCAGTCCCTCGCGCAGCGTGCCGGCGGGGGCGCCGACGGAGTCCTCGTGCAGTCCGATGCCGCCCGCCCACAGCCGGCGGTCGGCCCAGTCGTCGTCGACCCGCAGCTGGATCTGGACGTCGACCTGGCTCAGCCAGTCCTCGGGCCCGGCCGCGTACAGCACGGCGGTGGCGCGGCGCAGCGGGTAGACGTCGAAGCCCTCGATGAACTGCGAGTTGCGCCAGTCGATGAACGCGGACTCGCCGTCGGGGCCGATCCGCACGTCGATCTGGCCGTCCTCGAGATGGATGGTGCAGGCCTGCTCGCCCCGGTTCTCGACGGTCACCCGCAGGGCGAAGTAGGTCAGCCCGGCGGCCGCGTCGTCCCGTCCGCGCGGGGGCTCGGCCGCTTCCAGACGGTGGACGCGGACACGCAGGCCGGCATGCTCGTCGTACTCCTGCCAGTCCCCGACCACGTTCGGCTCGTACACAGTCCACCTCTCGACCTCAGAGAGCTGCTTCCTATCTGTGTGCTCAGTGCACTGTCAAATGAGCAGAATGCGCTGTGGCCAGCGAATTCGCCCCCT
Source organism: Streptomyces griseorubiginosus (assembly GCF_017614965.1). Classification (GTDB taxonomy): domain Bacteria; phylum Actinomycetota; class Actinomycetes; order Streptomycetales; family Streptomycetaceae; genus Streptomyces; species Streptomyces griseorubiginosus_B. The sequence continues at coordinate 3,494 of NZ_WVUG01000272.1, forward strand.
TTGATCACTGATCAAGCCGTGCGCAGGAACAATCGCGAAAACCGGCCAGGCGCCCTCTCGCGCGTGCGTGCCGCACATCACGTTCCCCGGGTGTGATCAGCGGGCCAGCCGGCCCAGGAGCGAGGAGGCCGCGGTGATGCCGAGCGCGGCGGCCACGAGCAGCACCCCGAAGTCGAGCGCCACGTGCGCGTGGACGCCGATGAGCAGCCCGCGCAGGGCGTCCACCTCGTAGCTGAGCGGGTTGACCTTGCTGACCGTCTGGAGCCAGCCCGGCATGACGGAGACCGGGTAGAGGGCGTTGGAGCCGAAGAACAGCGGCATGGTGATGGCCTGTCCGATACCCATCAGGCGGTCGCGGCTCAGCACGATGCCGGCGATGGTCATCGACAGACAGGAGAAGAAGGCGGATCCCAGGATCACGATGGCCGCCACGGCGAGCAGCTTCAGCGGGTTCCAGGTCAGGGCCACGCCGAGCAGCGCGGCGATGATGACGACCACGACGGCCTGGATCACCGACTTCACGCCGGCCGCGAACGCCTTGCCGGTGATCAGTGCCGAGCGCGGGGTCGGCGTGACCAGCAGCTTGTTGAGGACGCCGGCGTCGCGTTCCCAGATGATCTGGATGCCGTAGAAGATCGCGATGAACATCGCGGACTGGGCGATGATGCCGGGCGCCATGTAGTCGATGTAGGGGATGCCGCCGGTGGGTATCGCCCGGATGCGGGTGAAGGTCTGGCCGAAGATCAGCAGCCACAGGGCGGGCTGGACCGCGCGCGTGTACAGCTCGGTGCGGTCGTGGCGCAGCTTCTGCAGTTCGACGGCGCACATCGCCCCGACCCGGGCGGGCAGCAGCCGCCAGCCCGCACGCGGCCGGGGCGGCCGCAGGAGCAGGTCGATGCCGGCGGCGCGTGGGGCGTCAGCCGACGCGGTGCGCGGTGCGGCGGGTGCTTCGGACATCGCGGAAATCTCCTGACTCGTCGTCGAGACCGCTGCCGGCGACGTCACGGAAGACGTCCTCCAGGGTCGGCAGGGTGTCGGTGTCCCGGCGGTCGGCGAGGCCCTGACGCAGTTCGGCGGGCGTGCCGAGGGCCCGGATGCGGCCGCGGTGCATCAGCGCGACCCGGTCGCAGTACTGGTCGGCCTCGTCCATGTAGTGGGTGGTCACCAGCACGGTCATGCCGGTGGCCTCGCGCACGGCGTTGATGTGCTCCCACACGCCGCTGCGGGCGATGGGGTCGAGGCCGATGGTCGGCTCGTCGAGGATCAGCAGCCGGGGTGCGCTGACCAGGGCCTGGGCGAGTTCGAGGCGGCGGATCATGCCGCCGGAGTAGGTCTTGGCGAGTCGCTCGGCGGCGTCGGTGAGGTCGACGGCGGCCAGGGCCTGGCCGACCCGTGCGGCCCGCTCGCGCCGGGAGACGTCGAAGACACGGGCGAACAGTTCGACGTTCTCGCGTCCGGTGAGACCGGCGTCGGCGGACAGCTGCTGCGGCACGTAGCCGAGCAGGCGTCGTACGGCCATACGGTCCTGGGCGGCGTCGTGCCCGAAGACACGGACCTTGCCGGCCGGGACCGGCAGCAGGGTGGTGATGCAGCGGATGGCCGTGGTCTTGCCGGCACCGTTCGGGCCGAGCAGGCCGAAGACCTCGCCCTCCCCCACCGTCAGATCGAGTCCGTCGACCGCGTCGGTCTCGCCGAAGGAGTACCTGAGGCCGGTGCAGGCGATGGCCTCGGCGTGTTCGGTCCCGGCGTCCTGCGTCATGATTCCTCCGCCTCCTCGTGCAGGTTCTCGGCGAGCTTGCGCAGGGCGGGGACGGCCGTGCGCAGGGCCTCCCGGTCCGTCTCGCCGAGCCCGGCGAGGCCGCCTCGTACGAGTTCCGCGCGCCGTTTGCGCCATTCGGCGATCCGCGCCTCGGCGGCCGGGGTGGGCAGCAGCCGGGCGGCACGGCGGTCGGCCGGGTCGGTCTCGCGGACCAGGTAGCCCTGCCGGGACAGCTGGTTGACCAGCGTCGACACCGAGTTCCCGGCCAGGTGCAGGTCCCTGGCCGCGTCCGAGATGCCGACGCCGGGCCGGGTCACGACCAGGCGCAGCAACTCGACCTCGGCACCCCGCAGCTGCGGGGCGATCTGCTGACGAAGCCGGCGCCTGAGCCTGCGCTGGACGCCGATGAGGGCGTCGATCAGGTCGTCCGGGAAGTCTTCCGGTTCCACACCCGAGAGATTACCTCTGTAGCAGAGGTAATCGATCCCAAGGGACGGTCAAGCCGCGCTGCGCGGCCACCCGGTCGCGATCCGTTACCGTATGGCCCGTTTTGTTTTGAAAGGGGTGGTCCCGGGCATCCGAATTACGTGCTTCGGACTGGAGGCACGTCCGTGGGAGCCGGTCAGGCCCCGGATGTCCTCCGCAGGCCCGGTCCGCGCCTCCCGCGGTGTCTGTCCACCCAGCACCGCCCGAGGGAGGTGCGCGCGATGCGCGTCACCACCAGCAGAACCAAACCCCACCCGCATGACGACGCCCCCGACACGGCCGACGCCTTCGAGCGACTGACCCGGATGCCCGACGGCCCCGAGCGCAAGGCGCTGCGGGACGAACTGGTACGCATCTGGCTGCCCATGGCCGAGCGGATCGCCGTGCGGTTCAAGGGGCGCGGGGAGACTCTGGAGGACCTCTACCAGGTCGCCGCACTCGGCCTGGTCAAGGCGGTCGACCACTACGACCCGGCCCGCGGGCACGCCTTCGAGGCCTATGCCGTCCCCACCGTCACCGGCGAGATCAAGCGGCACTTCCGCGACCACATGTGGACCCTGCACGTGCCGCGCCGGGTCCAGGACCTGCGCAACCGGGTGCGGCAGGCGGCCAAGGACCTGTCGCAGACCACCCCGGGCCGGGCGCCGACCGTCGCCGAGATCGCCGAGCGGGCGCAGCTGAGCGAGGCCGAGGTGCGCATGGGGATGGAGGCCCTGGACTGCTTCTCCACGCTGTCCCTCGACGCCGAGATGCCCGGAACCGACGGCTACGCCCTCGCGGACGCGATCGGCGGACCGGATCCGGGCTACGACGTCGTGGTCGACCGCGTGGCGGCGAGCCCGTGCCTGCAGGCACTGCCCGAGCGCGAACGGACCATTCTCTACCTGCGGTTCTTCCGCGGAATGACACAGAGCCGGATCGCCGAGCAGCTCGGCATCTCGCAGATGCACGTCTCCCGGCTGCTCAGCGCCTGCTTCGCCCAACTGCGGGAGCAGCTGCTGGCCCAGACCCGCTGAGGGCCCGCGTACCCCGGCCTCTCACTCTTCAGGTGGGGCGCCGGGGACCTGTGTCGGGCCGTAGCGGTCCAGGGCGTCCTCCAGTTCGGCCCGGATCTCCGCCGGCATCATGCCGCTGCGCCCCCAGATGACGATCAGCTCCGCGACATTGCGCAGCTTGATGTTGGTGTGCTGGGAGACGTCCTTCAGAACCGCCCACCCCTGATCGGGTGACACCCTGCCGAGAGCGACGACCATACCGATCGCCTGGTCCACGACGGCATGCGACGCCACGGCTTCCTTCAGCTGGTCCACCTGCTCCTCCAGCTCGAAGATCCGCTGGGTCTGGGCGGACTGCTCGTGCTGCTGTGCTGCCACGCATCCATGGTCGCACTCGCCGCGCCCCGCGCCAGCCGGGGCGCCGCAGGGGCCGAGGCCACCGTTTCGGCCCCCTCCCCGGGGTACTCGGCAGGCGCATCGAGCGGTTCCGGTTGGACACTGGTGACACACCGGTGGCCGCCGGAGGACGAGACCCCAGGACGCGAGTGCCATGAACGACCACACGACACGCCGCGGCGGTACGACCAACGTCGTCTCCACGCACTCCGTGTTCGGGGCCCCCTGCTGGGTGAGCCTGACCAGCCGCGACCTCGACGCCACCGAGGACTTCTACTCGGCCGTGCTCGGCTGGCAGTGGCGATCGGCCAAGCTCGGTGACCGGTTCCGGATGGCCATGGTGGACGGCACGCCGGTGGCCGGGATCGCCGGGGTCGCCTCCATGTGGCAGATGGCGGTGGCCTGGACGGCGTACTTCGCCGTGGCGAGCGCCGACGAAGCCGTGGCCCGCGCCCAGGAACGCGGCGGTACGGCCGCCGTCGGGCCGATCTCCTTCCCGCCGGGACGGGCCGCCCTGCTCGCCGACCGGGACGGGGCGACCTTCGGGATCTGGGAGGGCGAGCTCGTCTCCGACTGGGACAAGTGGCGCCACGCCGCCCCGACCTTCGTCCGGCTGCACACCCGCGACGCCTTCGACGCGGCGATCTTCTACGGCGAGGTCCTGGAGTGGGCCACCGAACGGCCCGGCTGCTGCGAGGTGCACTACGAGGGCGGCGAGGTGGTGCTGCGCAGCCAGGGCGACATCGTGGCCCGCATCGAGTCCGGGGCGCTCGGAGCGGCGCCGGACCCCACCATCCGGCCGCACTGGCAGGTCCACTTCGCGGTGGAGGACGTCGCCGCGTGTGTGCGGGCCGCGGAACTGCACGGCGGAAGCGTGCTGTCCAAGGGCAGCGACGAGGCGGTGCTGCGGGACGCGGACGGGGCGCAGTTCACGGTGACGTCGCGCCGCGAACGGTAGCGTCCCGCTTGGCTCTGGGCTCCGCCTCGGCCTGCTCAGCCGTTCACTCAGGGTTTTCTGCGGGAGGGGCGTGAGAGCAGGACCAGGCTGCGCGGCTCCACCAGCATCCGGGTGCCGGCCTTGTGTTCCGTCTCGTCGGGCGGTCCCTTGGTGACGGCGGTGTCGATCAGGGTCGTCCACCGCTCGCCGTACGCGGCGTCCGGGAGATGGAACTCCATCGGCTCCCAGTAGCTGTTGAACAGCAGCAGGAAGGAGTCGTCCACCACGCGGCGGCCGCAGGAGTCGTGTTCGGCGATGGCGTCGCCGTTGAGGAACGCGGCCACGGAGTGGGCGTCCGGGCGCTGCCAGTCCTCCTCCGTCATCTCCTGGCCGCCCGGCGCGAACCACACGAGGTCGGGCAGCGGCCGACGGGCGCGCACGGGGGTCTCACCGCGGAAGAAGCGGCGGCGGCGCAGCACCGGATGGGCGGCCCGCAACCCGATCACATAGCGTGTGAAGTCCGCGAGGTCCCGCTGCTCCTCGCTCAACCCCCAGTCCACCCAGGACACTTCGTTGTCCTGGCAGTAGGCGTTGTTGTTGCCGCCCTGGGTACGCCCGAGTTCGTCGCCGTGGCACAGCATCGGGATGCCCTGCGACAGCAGCAGCGTGGCGATGAAGTTGCGCTGCTGACGGGCCCGCAGCTCCAGGACGGCCGGGTCGTCGGTCTCGCCCTCGGCACCGCAGTTCCAGGACCGGTTGACGCTCTCGCCGTCCTGGTTGCCCTCACCGTTGGCCTCGTTGTGCTTGTCGTTGTACGACACCAGGTCGCGCAGGGTGAAACCGTCGTGCGCGGTGACGAAGTTGACGCTCGCGCGGGGGCGGCGCCGGCTGCGCTGGTACAGGTCGGAGGAGCCGGTCAGCCGGGACGCGAACTCGCCCAGCGTGTGCTCCTCCGCGCGCCAGAAGTCCCGTACGGCGTCGCGGTAGCGGCCGTTCCACTCCGACCACAGCGGCGGGAAGTTGCCGACCTGGTAGCCGCCCTCCCCCACGTCCCAGGGCTCGGCGATCAGCTTGACGCGGCTGATCACCGGGTCCTGCTGGATGAGGTCGAAGAACGCCGAGAGCCGGTCCACCTCGTGGAACTGCCGGGCCAGCGTGGCCGCGAGGTCGAAGCGGAAGCCGTCGACGTGCATCTCGGTGACCCAGTACCGCAGCGAGTCCATGATCAGCTGCAGCACGTACGGGTGGCGCATCAGCAGGCTGTTGCCGGTGCCGGTGGTGTCGTAGTAGTGCTTCCAGTCGCCGTCGACCAGACGGTAGTAGGAGGCGTTGTCGATGCCGCGGAAGGAGAGGGTGGGGCCCTTCTCGTTGCCCTCGGCGGTGTGGTTGTAGACGACGTCGAGGATGACCTCGAGTCCGGCCGCGTGCAGCGCCTTGACCATGGTCTTGAACTCGGTGACCTGCTGGCCGCGGGTGCCGTGGGCGGCGTAGGCGTTGTGCGGGGCGAAGAAGCCGATCGTGTTGTAGCCCCAGTAGTTGGCGAGGCCCTTGTCCTGCAGCACGCCGTCCTGCACGTACTGGTGCACCGGCATCAGCTCGACGGCGGTGACCCCGAGCGCGGTCAGGTGCTCGATCACCGCCGGGTGGGCGAGGCCGGCGTAGGTGCCGCGCAGTTCCTCGGGGACGTCGGGGTGGGTGCGGGTCAGGCCGCGGACATGGGCCTCGTAGATGACGCTCTCGGCGTACGGCCGCCCCGGCGGCCGGTCGTCGCCCCAGTCGAAGGCCGGGTCGGTCACCACGCCGAGCATGGTGTGCCCGGCGCTGTCGGCGCGGGAGCGGCCGTGCGGTGCGCGCTCGAAGAGGGAGGCGTGGTTGTCCACCTGTCCGTCGACCGCCTTGGTGTACGGGTCCAGGAGCAGCTTCGCCGGATTGCAGCGGTGGCCGAGCTCCGGGTGCCAGGGGCCGTGCACCCGGTAGCCGTAGCGCTGTCCGGGGCCGATGTCGGGCAGGTAGCAGTGCCAGACGAACCCGTCGACCTCCGTCACCGCGGCGGTGCTCTCGGCGCCCTCGTCGTCGACGAGGACGAGCTCCACGCGCTCGGCGACCTCGCTGAAGAGGGCGAAGTTGGTGCCCCTGCCGTCGTAGGTGGCACCCAACGGGTAGGGGTGCCCGCTCCACACGGGCACCCCTGCCTTGCGGCGGCGCTTCGCGGTCACCGGGCGTCCTCCAGCACGCCGGCACCGTCGGCCGGGGCCGCGAGGGCCGCGACGGGCACCTCGCGGGGCACCTGGCGCACCTCGCGCAGACTGGGCGCGGGCGCCACCGGTACGAGGGGGACGCGTTCGCCGGCGCGGGCGCGCTGCGAGAACCAGATGACCTTGCTGCCGGTGTCCGTGGCACAGCAGCCCCAGCCGTCGCTCATCGCGGCGATGCGCTGCAGACAGGACCGCAGGTCCTGGTCCGGGCGCAGTTCGCAGTCGTTCTCCCCGATGGCGGTGATCAGGTGCTGGCCGTTCCACCACATCTCGATCGACGTGTTCTTGTCGGTCGCGTGCTCGTCGATGGCCTTCAGCAGCAGCTCGGCGCCGCGGCAGACGGGGTCGACCAGCGTCTCGAGGTCCCAGAGCCTGAGGTGAGCGGCCAGGATGCGCCTGACCTGTCCGACTCGCTCCGGACTGACTTCCACGTCGAGGTGGTAGTAGCAGGGCACTGCGGTCTTCATCGTCGTTGGCTCCTCACCGGCGAAGCTCTCGCTCCTCCTCGTCCCTGGTGGGACGGGGCCCCGAACGCGAAGCGTGAGCACTGATCGCTTCTGAGTCACCCCAAGCGTGGGCGAACTACGCCATTCGTGCAACACGAGCGGACGCCAGGTGGGTGGCGCACACGACACGGTTGAATTTCCAACAAGACGCTGCGTTGTTGCACATGCACCATGTGTCACAGATCTCGATGCCCGTAACGGATCCGTGCGTGTCCACGCGCACGGCCGCCGCCCGACGGTCGGGAAACGCGCCATCGAGCCCCGAAAGTGAAGGGCGTCATGCTGCTACCGGCCAAAGCCGAAGTGGCCCGCCAACTGCGGCGGTACCGGGCGTGGGAACGCGTCATGCTCGCGTCCCCCGCGGACCGCGCGGTGCGGGCCACCTTCGAGGACTCCGGCTACACGCTGTGCGTGTTGATGGGCAAGCGCTGTGCCCGCGAGGCCGCGGACGCCGCCGAGCGTTATCTGCGGTCGAGTCTGGTCGCCTATCTGGCGGAGCAGGACGAGCGTCCCCGCGACGAGGAGGCCGACCGGCACGGTCCGCCGACCGACGTCCGCGGTTTTCTCGCCGGAAGGTGACCCTTCCGGCGCGGTTCGTATCCCCGGCCGGGCCCCGCGCCCGGCCTCGAGCACGGCGGAGGTGACACCCATGAGTTCGATCCCGGCCATCGGCCGTATCCCGGTGCGCGACGTCCATCCGGTCGTCGAGTGCGGCAGACGTCCCGCGAAGGCGGTCGCCGGAGAAACGTTCCAGGTGACCGCGACCGTGTTCCGCGAGGGGCACGACGCGGTCGCCGCGAACGTCGTCCTGACCGATCCCGAGGGCACCCACGGCCCCTGGACGCCGATGCGCGAGCTGGCCCCCGGTTCCGACCACTGGGGCGCCGAGGTCACACCGACCGCTCAGGGCCGCTGGACCTTCCGGGTGGAGGCCTGGAGCGACCCCGTCGCGAGCTGGCGGCACCGCGCCCGCATCAAGGTCCCGGCCGGCATCGACGCCGGCCTGGTTCTGGAGGAGGGCGCCGAGCTGTACGACCGGGTGGCCGCCGGAGTGCCCGAGGGTGCCGGGCGCGCCACGATCCTGCTGGCGGCCGAGACCCTGCGCGACGACGCACTGCCCATCGCCACGCGTCTGGCGGCGGCGTTGACGCCGGAGGTGGACGCGGTGCTGGCCCGGCATCCGCTGCGGGAGCTGGTGACGGCCTCCGAGACGCTGCCGCTGCTGGTGGAGCGGGAACGCGCCCTGTACGGCGCCTGGTACGAGTTCTTCCCCCGCTCCGAGGGCACCCCCACCCAGCCGCACGGCAGCTTCCGCACCGCCGCCCGCCGGCTGCCCGCGATCGCCGCGATGGGCTTCGACGTCGTCT
>NZ_WVUG01000273.1 GCF_017614965.1 Streptomyces griseorubiginosus
AGCCCCTGCCCCCCGAACTCCTCGCCGCCACCGACCTGTTGGTCGCCAACGAGTACGAGGCGGTCACCCTCACCGACGAGACCGACACGGTCGACGCGGCCACCGCCCTGCTGGAGAAGGTCCCGGCCGTGGTGGTCACGCTCGGCGCGGCGGGCAGCCTGTACCTGGCACGGGACGCCGAGCCCCTCGCCGTCGGGGCCCCGCAGGTCACCGCCGTGGACTCCACCGGCGCGGGCGACACCTTCGTCGGCGCCCTCGCGGTGGCCCTCGGCGAGGAGCGGCCCATCCGTGAGGCCCTGGCCTGGGCCGCCGCGGCCGCCGCGCTCTCGGTGCAGCGCCCCGGCGCCTCCGCGTCGATGCCGTACCGCTCCGAGATCGAGGCGCGGTACTCCTCATGACCACTCCCGGCACCCGGCCCCCGCTCACCGGTCTGCGCGTCCTCGACCTCGCCACGCTCTTCGCCGGCCCCCTCGCCGCCACCCTGCTCGGCGACTTCGGCGCGGAGGTCGTGAAGGTCGAGCACCCCACCAAACCGGATCCCTCCCGCGGCCACGGTCCCTCGAAGGACGGCGTCGGTCTGTGGTGGAAGATCCTCGGCCGCAACAAGCGCACGATCACCCTCGACCTCTCCAAGCCCGGCGGCCGCGCCACGCTCCTCCGACTGGCCGCGACGGCCGACGTGCTGATCGAGAACTTCCGTCCGGGCACCCTGGAGAAGTGGGACCTCGGCTGGCCGGAGCTGTCCGCAGTCAACCCCCGGCTGGTCCTGACCCGCGTCACCGCCTTCGGGCAGTTCGGCCCCTACGCCCACCGCCCCGGCTTCGGCACCCTCGCCGAGGCGATGAGCGGCTTCGCCGCGATCACCGGTGAACCGGACGCCCCTCCGACGCTCCCGCCCTTCGGCCTCGCCGACTCCATCGCCGGCCTGGCGACGGCGTACGCCGTGCTGACCGCGCTCGCCGCACGCGAGCGCACCGGCGAGGGCCAGGTCGTCGACATGGCGATCATCGAACCGATCCTCACCGTCCTCGGCCCCCAGCCCACCTGGTACGACCAGCTCGGATACGTCCAGGCCCGCACGGGCAACCGCTCCGCCAACAACGCCCCGCGCAACACCTACCGCACCGCAGACGGCACCTGGGTCGCCGTCTCCACCTCGGCCCAGTCGATCGCGGAACGCGTGATGCACCTGGTGGGCCGCCCGGAGCTGATCGACGAGCCCTGGTTCGCGACGGGCGCCGAGCGCGCCGCGCACGCGGACGTCCTCGACGCGGCGGTCGGCGACTGGATCGCCACCCGCACCCGCACGGAGGTCCTCGCGGCCTTCGAGAAGGCGGAGGCGGCCATCGCGCCCGTGCAGGACGTACGGGACGTACTCGCCGATCCCCAGTACCAGGCCCTCGACACGATCACGACCCTTGACGACCCCGAACTCGGCCCGCTCCGTATGCAGAACGTCCTCTTCCGGCTCTCCTCCACGCCGGGCGCCATCCGCTGGGCGGGCCGCCCGCACGGCGCGGACACGGAACAGATCCTGACCGAACTGGGCCTGAGCCGGGCGGAGTTGGCGGCTCTACGGGAGGAGGGTGCCGTATGACCGCGAGAACCACCCCGCTCACCTGGCTGTACGCGCCCGGCGACCGTCCGCACGTGGTCGCCAAGGCCCTCGTCGCCGGCGCCGACGTCGTGGTCGTCGACCTGGAGGACGCGGTCGCCCCGGACCGCAAGGACTACGCCCGCGCCGCCACGGCCGAACTCCTCACCGACTCCCCGCCGGTTCCGGTCCACGTCCGCGTCAACGCGCTGGACGGCCCGCTGGCACCCCGGGACCTCGAAGCGATCGCCATGCTCCCGGGCCTGTCGGGCCTGCGCCTGCCGAAGGTGTCGTCACCGTCCCAGCTCATCCGCATCGCCCACCGCTTGACCTCGCTGACGGGCGACGCCCCCGCCCTGTACGCCCTCCTGGAAACCGCGCTGGCCGTGGAACACGCCCACGCCATCGCCTCCGCTCACCCCTCGCTGCGCGGCATCTCGCTGGGCGAGGCGGATCTCCGGGCCGACCTGGGCGTACGTGAGGACGCGGGCCTCGACTGGTCCCGCTCCCGGGTCGTCGTGGCCGCCCGGGCGGCGGGGCTGCCCCCGCCACCGCAGTCGGTGCACCCGGACATCCGGGACCTGGAGGCCCTGGCGGCCTCCTGCACCCACGGCCGCGCCCTGGGCTTCCTCGGCCGGGCCGCCATCCACCCCCGCCAGCTCCCCATCATCGAACGGGCCTACCTCCCCACGACTCACGAGATCGAGGAGGCGGAAACCATCGTGAAGGCGGCCACAAGAGACCAGGGAGCCCAGGCCCTTCCGGACGGCCGCTTCGTCGACGCGGCGGTCGTGGCCACGGCCCAACGCACCCTGTCGCTGGCCAACCGCTGCCGATGATGCCCCTGTTCTTCTTGGCCGTGACGGCGAGAACGCCGACGGCGGGCCCCGGTGGGGGTCAACCCGCCGAAACCCGCCGTCGGTCGTGCGTCAGAGCTTCTTGGCCGACTCGGCCTCATCCTTCGCGTCGGCGTCGGCGTCGTCCCCGTCGGCGTCCGCCTTGGTCTCCCCCTCGGAGGTCTCCCCGTCGGCCTTCTTGACATCGGCGTCCTTGACGTCGGCGTCCTCGGCCCCGGTCTCCCCGTCGGCCACGTCTTCCGCCGCCCCCGGCTCGACCACCGTTTCCCGCCCGGGCCGCTTCTTCGAGGACACCACGATGTACGCCACCGCGAGCAGGAACACGATCCCCGCGGTCCAGTCGTTCAGCCGCAGCCCGAGGATGTGGTGCGCGTCGTCGACCCGCATGTACTCGATCCACGCCCGCCCCACGCAGTACGCGGCGACGTACAGCGCGAACGCCCGCCCGTGGCCCAGCTTGAAGCGCCGGTCGGCCCAGATGACCAGGAAGGCGACGCCGATGCACCACAGGGACTCGTACAGGAACGTCGGGTGGTAGTACCCCGGCACCCGACCGTCCGCCGAGGACGTGATGTGCAGCGCCCAGGGAACGTTGGTCTCCTTGCCGTACAGCTCCTGGTTGAACCAGTTGCCCCACCGCCCGATCGCCTGCGCGAAGGCGATACCGGGCGCCACGGCGTCGGCGTACGCGGGCATCGGGATGCCCCGGCGCCGACAGCCGATCCACGCACCCAGCGCACCGAGCGCGATCGCGCCCCAGATACCGAGGCCGCCCTCCCACACCTTGAAGGCGTCCACCCAGTCACGGCCCTGGCTGAAGTACAGCTCGTAGTCCGTGATCACGTGGTAGAGGCGGCCGCCGACGAGGCCGAAAGGCACCGCCCAGACAGCGATGTCGGCCACCGTCCCGGCCCGTCCCCCGCGGGCGATCCAGCGCTTGTTGCCGAGCCAGACCGCGACGAAGACGCCGATGATGATGCAGAACGCGTAGCCGCGCAGCGGAATGGGGCCGAGATACAGCACCCCGCGCGACGGGCTCGGAATGTAGGCAAGTTCTTCCATGGCAGGGTCGACGCTACCGTGCCGGACCGGGACCACGGCAGGCGGCCCGGCTACGGGTCCATAACGGGCAGGTGTGAATGCGCCCCGTGCGCCTTACCGCTTGGCGGCCTCCTGTACCAGTTGCTTGAGCTTGGCCGGGGTCATCGTCTGGTCCTGGTAGATGTTCTTGCCGTTGAGGATCACGGTCGGCGTGCCGGAGAAACCGCTGGACCGGAACGCGGCGGCCGACTTGTCGACCCAGCTGTCGTGCGTGCCGTCGTTGACGCAGGTGCGGAAGGCCGGGGTGTCGAGGCCGTGCACCTTGCCCGCGAGCGCGATCAGCTTGCTGTTGTCCGCGAAGGCGTCGTCGGTCTCCTTCGGCTGGTTCTGGTACAGCACGTCGTGGTAGTCGCGGAACTTCCCGGCGTCCTGGGCGCAGGCCGCCGCGTTGGCCGCGCGCAGCGAGCCGGTGCCGCCGAGGTTGCCGTCGATCAGTCTGACCAGGTGGTACTCGACCCGGAGCTGTCCGGAGTCGGTCAGCTCGTTGATGGTCGGGCGGTAGGTCATCTCGAAGGCCTGGCAGGCCGGGCAGCGGAAGTCCTCCCAGACGGTGAGCGTCGGCCTGGCGCCGTCCTTGCCGACCGGGATCGCGAGACTGTCCTTGCCCTGCGCACCGGACGGCGCCGCGATCGGGCCCGAGCTCTTGCTGCCCTTGTCCTTGCCGGCGTTCGCGGCGACCACGCCGATCACCGCGGCGAGCCCCAGCACGCAGACCACGCTCGCGCCGACGATCAGCACCCGCCGTCGCTTCTCGGCGGCCTTCTGCTTCTCGCGCTCGACCGCCAGCCGCTCACGGGCGGTGCGCTTTCCCTCACGGTTCTTCTCGCTCACACCCCCAGAACGAACCGGGGAGGCGCAGCGCGCCTCCCCGGTCCCAGGTCCACCCGTTCGAGTGACCGAATCTTCCGTAGTGTGCCGTTACGCCTGGCCGCGCACGCCCTTCGCCAGTTCCCCGGCGAGTGCGCGGACGGCCTCGACGCCGGCCGTGTCGTCCGGCGCGTCCAGCATCCGCTTCACGAACGCCGAGCCGACGATCACGCCGTCGGCGAAGCCGGCCACCTCGGCGGCCTGCGCGGCGTCGGAGACGCCGAGGCCGACGCAGACGGGCAGGTCGGTGCCGGTCGCCCGGGTCCGCTCGACCAGGTCCTGGGCCTGCGCGCCCACCGACTCACGGGTGCCGGTGACGCCCATGAGCGAGGCGGCGTACACGAAGCCGCTGCCGGCCGCGGTGATCTGTGCGAGCCGCGCGTCCTTGCTGCTGGGCGCGACCACGAAGACCGTGGCGAGCCCGTGCTTCTCGGCGTGCTCCCGCCACAGCGCCGCCTCCTGGACGGGCAGGTCGGGCAGGATGCACCCGGCGCCCCCGGCCTCCGCCAGCTCGGCGGTGAAGCGCTCGACGCCGTAGCGGTCGACGGGGTTCCAGTACGTCATGACGAGGATCGGCTTGCCGGTGGCCTCGTGGGCCTCCTTGACCGTGCGCATGACGTGCGCGATCTTGACGCCGCCGCGCAGGGCGATGTCGTCGGCGGTCTGGATGACGGGACCGTCGAGGACGGGGTCGCTGTGCGGCAGCCCGACCTCCATGACGTCCGCCCCGCCCTCCAGGGCGGCCTTGATCGCCTCGATGCCGCCGTCCACGGTCGGGAACCCGGCCGGGAGGTAGGCGATGAGCGCGGCACGGCCCTCGGCCTTGGCGGCGGCGAGGGTGTCCGACAGCAGCTGGATGTTCCCGCTCACTTGGCGTCCCCCTCGATCTCCGCGGTGTCGGCGGCGTCGGCCGCGACCTCCGCGTCGGTGTCGTACAGGCCGAAGTAGCGCGCGGCGGTGTCCATGTCCTTGTCGCCGCGGCCGGACAGGTTGACGACGATCAGACCGTCCTCGCCCAGCTCCCTGCCGACCTCCAGGGCGCCCGCGAGGGCGTGGGCGCTCTCGATCGCCGGGATGATGCCCTCGGTGCGCGAGAGCAGGCGCAGGGCCTGCATCGCCGCGTCGTCGGTGATCGCGCGGTACTCGCCGCGACCGCTGTCCTTGAGGTACGAGTGCTCCGGGCCGATGCCCGGGTAGTCCAGGCCGGCCGAGATCGAGTACGGCTCGGTGATCTGGCCCTCGTCGTCCTGCAGGACGTAGGACCGGGAGCCGTGCAGGATGCCGGGCTCCCCGGCGGTGAGGGTGGCCGCGTGCTCGCCGGTCTCCACGCCGTGGCCGGCCGGCTCGCAGCCGATCAGGCGGACGCCCTCGTCGGGGATGAAGGCGTGGAAGAGGCCGATGGCGTTGGAGCCGCCGCCGACGCAGGCGATCGCCGCGTCCGGGAGGCGGCCGGCGCGCTCCAGGAGCTGGCGGCGGGCCTCCACGCCGATGACGCGGTGGAAGTCGCGGACCATGGCCGGGAAGGGGTGCGGGCCGGCGACCGTACCGAAGAGGTAGTGGGTGTGGTCGACGTTGGCGACCCAGTCGCGGAATGCCTCGTTGATGGCGTCCTTCAGGGTGCGGCTGCCGGACTTCACCGCGACGACCTCGGCGCCGAGCATGCGCATGCGGGCCACGTTGAGGGCCTGGCGCTTGGTGTCGATCTCGCCCATGTAGATCGTGCACTCGAGGCCGAACAGGGCGCAGGCGGTGGCGGTGGCCACGCCGTGCTGGCCGGCGCCGGTCTCCGCGATGACGCGGGTCTTGCCCATGCGCTTGGTGAGCAGGGCCTGGCCCAGGACGTTGTTGATCTTGTGGGAGCCGGTGTGGTTGAGGTCCTCGCGCTTGAGGAAGACGCGTGCGCCGCCCGCCTCCGCGGCGAAACGGGGGACCTCGGTGAGCGCCGAGGGGCGCCCCGTGTAGTTGAGCAGCAGGTCGTCGAGCTCACGGGCGAACTCGGGGTCGTGCTTGGCCTTGTCGTACTCGACGGCCACCTCGTCGACGGCTGCGACGAGGGCCTCCGGGATGAACTTGCCGCCGAAGTTACCGAAGTAGCCTTCGGGGCTCGGTACTTGACCCTCGGGGTCGGGAATGAAGAAGTCGCTGGGCATGACTGAACCTCACGGTGAGTGCGTGAAAGGACACTATTCGCCGTGGGGGCAGGGATTGGCTGTTGACTGCGGGCCGATTGTGGCTTGTCGCGCAGTTCCCCGCGCCCCTACAGGGCGCGCTGCCATCGGCGGCCGTTTACCTGACCCGGTTCGTCTCCGATGACGTAACGCACGCGGCGGCCGTGGACCCGGCGGGCGGGCGCGCGGCAGCCGCGGGGGCGGCAGCCGCGCGCGAGGCGGGCGTACCGGTCCAGGGTCGTCGCGGTGAGAGTCATCGGGGTCAGCCTACCGAAAGATCAACTGCGTCCGTGCCGAAGAGCGGGGTGCTCTCCTGCCGCCACCAGGTCCGAGACGGCCGTCCTCGGGTCCTTCCCCGTCACCAGGGACTCGCCCACCAGGACCGCGTCGGCGCCGGCGTTGGCGTACGCGATCAGGTCGTGGGGGCCGCGGACGCCGGACTCGGCGATCTTGACGAGGTGGTCGGGGATCTCGGGGGCCACGCGCTCGAAGGTGGAGCGGTCCACCTCGAGGGTCTTGAGGTTGCGCGCGTTGACGCCGATGATCTTGGCGCCGGCGTCCACCGCCCGCTCGACCTCGTCCTCGTCGTGCACCTCGACGAGCGGGGTGAGGCCGATGGAGACGGCGCGCTCGATGAGGGACTCCAGGGCGGGCTGTTCCAGGGCGGCGACGATCAGGAGGGCGAGGTCGGCGCCGTACGCGCGGGCCTCCCACAGCTGGTACGACGTGACGATGAAGTCCTTGCGCAGGACGGGGATGTCCACCCGTGCGCGGACCGCCTCCAGGTCGGCCAGCGAGCCGCCGAAGCGGCGCTGCTCGGTGAGGACGGAGATGACGGCCGCGCCGCCCGCCTCGTAGTCCGCGGCGAGTCCGGCGGGGTCGGCGATCGCGGCCAACGCGCCCTTGGACGGGCTGGAGCGCTTGACCTCGCAGATGACCTTGACGCCGTCGCCCTTGAGCGCGGCGACCCCGTCCTTGGCGGTGGGAGCCTTCGCCGCACGCTCCTTGAGCTCGTCGAGGCTGACGCGCGCCTGCCGCTCCGCGAGGTCGGCACGGACTCCGTCGATGATCTCGTCGAGCACACTCACGCGAGCGGCCCCCTTCCAGACGGTGGGCTGTTGAAGCTTTTTGACCGTCGGGAGAAAACCGATGGTCACTGCGATGGTATCCGGAGGAGGGCGCAGCCCCCGCATCCGGTTGACGGCAGTCCCTCCCCCACCCTCGAACCAGCTTCGCACGGCTCGGGCGGGAGGTGCCCCCATACTGGACGTTCACGGTTCGATCAAGGATGCAGCCAGCCACCGAACGGCAGGTTCCGGACAACCGTGAAGACCAGCAGCAACGCCCCCAGGGCCCACAGGTGCGCCGACCCGAGCCCGAGCCGCAGCGGCCGTCCCCGCACCGCACGCACCACCCATACGGTCCACAGCACGGCGAAGAGCGGATAGCCGACGGTGGCCAGGGCGTTGTCGTGGAGCGCCCCGAGGAAGTCGCCGTGGACGAAGGCGTGCGCACTGCGCAGTCCGCCGCAGCCGGGGCAGTACAGGCCGGTGACGGCGTACAGCGGGCAGACGGGGTAGTGGCCGGGCTGGTTCGGGTCGACCGTCCCCACGTAGGCGAAGGCCCCGGCGACGGCGGCCATGATGCCCGCGGGCACGGCGAGCCGCGCCGCCGTGGTGGGTTCGGCGCGGGAGGGCGTGACGGACCGGCTCTCGACGTTCACGTCAGGCATTCTCCCCCGGAAGGGCCGCCCCGCACGCGTGAGGGGCGACCCGGCTTCTCCGGATCGCCCCTCACGCGTGCGTGCGGTGGCCGCGTGCTCAGCTCTTGGCGTGCGCCGCCTGGCTCTGCGCCAGCTCCGACTGGAAGTTGTCGTGCGCGTCCTTCGGCTGCCCCATGCCCATCGCGCTCATCACCCAGCCGACGATGCCGCCGATGACCACGATCGCCATGCCGGCCCAGAAGCCCACCGGCTGAGCCATGACCATGAAGGCGCCCGCGACGCAGAAACCGATGAAGGCGATGATGACACCGGTCCAGGCGGCCGGGGTGTGACCGTGGCTGCTGCCCGCCATGACTTGCTCCTCGTTGCTGATTACGTGTCTGAGCCGGACGCTCAGCCGACATTGTCCCGCACGCGCGCGTCGGCTGCCCGGGGGTCGCCCTTCGCGCGTCGGAGCCGCCGTCTACGCGCTCGTCGGATCCTCCCCGCGGTCCAGGGCCTTCCACAGGTCCTCGGGACGGTCGGGATCGACGCCGGCGGCCCTGCGCCGCGGTCTGGCCGCACCGGCCCGCTCGTAGCGGCCGGACATCGCCGGCCAGTACCGCCCGTAGCGCAGCGCGAGCAGCCCGGCCAGCAGGATCAGCGCGCCGCCCACCGCGGCCACGTACGGCCAGGCCGTGTGGCTGAGGGCGTGCACCGTGGCCGAGGTGTCGCCGGCCGCCTGGGCGGCCTTGTCGTCGAGGGCCGAGCTGTCGGACGCGCCGAGCAGGGCCGCGGCGACCGTGCCGGCGCCGGAGAGCGCGAGCAGGGCCGCGACCAGCAGACGGCCGGCCCGGCGGACGGCGAACACGGCGACCAGCGCGGCCAGTCCCACTATGGCCAGCGCGGCGGGGACGCCGGTGACGTCACTGCCCTTGGCGGTCAGGGAGAAGGCGCCGCCGGCCACCGTCGTGGTGCCCTCCGACCAGCGCTGCCGGGTCGACAGCAGCGCAACGGCCGCGCCGAGCGCACCGGCCGGCAGGGCGACGGCGAGGGAGATGCGGCCGGCCCGGGCGGGTCCTGCGGCTTCGGAACGGGGATGAGGTACGGCAGTCACGTACTCCACTATCGCCCGAACCCCGGGTGAACCGTCACCCGGGGTTCACGTGAGACCCGTCCTACTGGCCGAGCCGGTTGGCCGTGTGGACCGCGCGCAGCACCGCCGCCGCCTTGTTGCGGCACTCCTGGTCCTCGGCGACCGGGTCGGAGTCGGCGACGATGCCGGCGCCCGCCTGGACGTACGCCGTGCCGCCCCGGAGCAGGGCGGTGCGGATGGCGATGGCGGTGTCGGAGTCGCCCGCGAAGTCGAGGTAGCCGACGCAGCCGCCGTACAACCCGCGCCGGGACGGCTCGAGTTCGTCGATGATCTGCATCGCGCGGGGCTTGGGGGCGCCGGAGAGGGTGCCGGCCGGGAAACAGGCCGTCAGGACGTCGAAGGCGGTGCGGCCCGCGGCGACCCGGCCGGTGACCGTCGAGACGATGTGCATGACGTGCGAGTACCGCTCGATGGACATGAAGTCGACGACCTCGACGGAGCCCGGCTCGCAGACCCGTCCGAGGTCGTTGCGCCCGAGGTCGACCAGCATCAGGTGCTCGGCGCGCTCCTTGGGGTCGGCGAGCAGTTCGTCGGCGAGCGCCTGGTCCTCCTGCGGGGTGGCCCCGCGGTGCCGGGTGCCGGCGATGGGGTGGACCATGGCCCGTCCGTCCTCGACCTTCACCAGGGCCTCGGGGGACGAGCCGACGACGTCGAAGCCGTCGAAGCGGAAGAGGTACATGTACGGGGAGGGGTTGGTGGCCCTCAGCACCCGGTAGACGTCCAACGCGCTTGCCGTGCAGGGTGTTTCGAAGCGCTGGGAGGGGACGACCTGGAAGGCCTCACCGGCGCGGATGCGTTCCTTGACGTCCTCGACGGCCGCCTGGAAGTCGGGGCCGCCCCACAGCGCGGTGTACTCGGGCAGTTCCGAGGGCGGCAGGACGGCGGGCGGCTGGGCGACCGCGCGGGACAGGTCCGCCTCCATCGCGTCCAGCCGGGCCACGGCGTCCGCGTGGGCCTCGTCGACGCCGGTGTCCAGGTCGTTGTGGTTGATCGCGTTGGCGATCAGCAGGACCGAGCCCTCCCAGTGGTCCATCACGGCCAGGTCGCTGGTGAGCAGCATGGTCAGCTCGGGCAGCTTCAGGTCGTCCCGCTCGCCGGGGCCGATCTTCTCCAGGCGGCGCACGATGTCGTAGCCGAGGTAGCCGACCATGCCGCCGGTGAAGGGCGGCAGGCCCTCCTGGTGCGGGGTGTGCAGGGCCTCGATGGTGGCGCGCAGGGCGGCGAGCGGGTCACCGTCCACGGGGACGCCGACGGGCGGGGTGCCGAGCCAGTGGGTTGCGCCGTCGCGGGAGGTCAGGGTGGCGGCGCTGCGGACGCCCACGAAGGAGTAGCGGGACCAGGAGCGGCCGTTCTCCGCGGACTCCAGCAGGAAGGTGCCGGGGCGCTCGGCGGCGAGCTTGCGGTACAGCGCGACGGGGGTGTCGCCGTCGGCGAGGAGCTTGCGCGTGACCGGGATGACACGCCGGTCGGTGGCGAGCTTGCGGAAGGTCTCGAGGTCCATGGCGGCTGACCTTACTGATCCCGTGCCGGTACGACGGAATCGGCGCCCTCGGTCTCCTTGAGGAGCACGTCCTCGTCGAAGCAGGTGCGGGCGCCGGTGTGGCAGGCGGCGCCGACCTGGTCGACCTTGACCAGCACGGTGTCGGCGTCGCAGTCCAGCGCGACCGACCTGACCCACTGGAAGTGGCCGGAGGTGTCGCCCTTGACCCAGTACTCCTGGCGGCTGCGCGACCAGTAGGTGCAGCGGCCGGTGGTGAGCGTGCGGTGCAGCGCCTCGTCGTCCATCCAGCCCAGCATCAGCACCTCACCGGTGTCGTACTGCTGGGCGATCGCGGGGAGGAGCCCGTCGGCGCTGCGCTTGAGCCGCGCGGCGATCTCGGGGTCGAGGCTGCTGGGCCGGGGGGTACCGGTCGTACTGGTCATGGGTGCCATTGTGCCGCGCGCCACTGACAGTGACGGGCCATGTCCACTGAATGGAAACAGCGGCGCGGTGGGGGGCGGTGGTCGGATGACGGGTGGGCGGACCCGTCAGGGGGCCGTAGGCTGATTGTCATGTCGACTTTCGCCAAGCGTGAACGACTTCTTCTGGCCGATCTGTTGGAGGCCGAGGGCCCCGACGCCCCGACCCTCTGTGAGGGCTGGCTCACCCGTGATCTCGCCGCGCACGTGGTGGTGCGCGAGCGCCGTCCCGACGCCGCAGGCGGCATCCTGATCAAGCAGCTCGCGCCGCGCCTGGAGCGGGTGATGGCGGAGTTCGCCGCGAAGCCGTACGAGGAGCTGATCCAGCTCATCCGCACGGGCCCGCCGCGCTTCTCGCCGTTCCAGCTCAAGCAGGTGGACGAGCTGTCGAACACGGTGGAGTTCTACGTCCACACGGAGGACGTCCGCCGGGCCCGGCCGGACTGGGCGCCGCGGGAGCTGGACCAGGTCTTCCAGGACACGCTCTGGTCGCGTCTGGAGCGTTCGGCCCGGCTGATGGGCCGCAGCGCCCCGACCGGCCTGGTGCTGCGCCGCCCTGACGGCCAGACGGCGGTGGCGCACCGCGGCACCCCCGTCGTCACGGTGACCGGCGAACCGTCCGAGCTGCTGCTGTTCTCCTACGGGCGGCAAAGCGCCGCCAAGGTCGAACTGGACGGCGACAAGGAAGCGATCACCAAGCTCCACGAGGCGAAGCAACTCGGCATCTGACGAGCCCCGGCCGGTCCGGGGCTCGCGCATCCTCGTCTCCGCCCCGCCCGGCCC
>NZ_WVUG01000274.1 GCF_017614965.1 Streptomyces griseorubiginosus
CCGCACCCCCGTTCAGCGGTTCCAGGGACACCCCGTCCCCGCCGGCCGGGGTGAGGCCCGTCTCGATGGCGATGGCCGGGCGGATCACGCCGTCCGAGTCGACGGTGAAGCGGAGGTTGTCGCCGTGGTCGCCGTCGACCGAGTCGCAGTCCCAGATGCCGAGGCCCTTGTCCACGTCGCCCCGGCTGTCCAGGCAGAGGCCGGAGTCGGCGTACGACTGCACCACCCCGCGGGCGGTGTCGACCCGCCAGCGCTGGGTGGTGGACCCGGAGCAGGGTGCCGTCACCACGTCGGTGCCGTTGGACAGGTCGCCGTCGAGGATGTCCAGGCAGCGGCCCGTGGAGACGTTCACCACCTGGGCGTAGGTGCCGTTCGGGGCATGGGTGGGGGAGGAGGTCGGCTTCGGTGACGCCGACGGTGATGAACTCTTCGTGGGGGAGGGGGACTTGGCGCTCGGCGAAGCCGACACCGATGGAGTGGTCGAGACCGTCGCCGTCACCGTGACGTGCGGCGCGGTCGTCGGGGTGCCCACCGCCCCCGCCGACTGCCGGGCGGGCGCCGAGGGCGAACCGCGGGTGAGCAGGAAGACCAGCAGCGGCGCGAGGGCCACGCCCAGGGCGGCCGAGGCCAGCAGGTAGCGCCGGGACCGGGGCCAGGGAGGCGAGGCGGCGCGGCGGCCCGGGCGGCGGGGCGCGTCCTCGTCGGTCGCGTACGCCGTGCCCGCCCACGGCAGCAGCCCCTCCGCCAGCGCGGTGCGCGGGGAGTCGCGCAGCGCCGACAGCTCCTCGTGGGCGGCCGTGCAGTGGGCGCAGTGGGCCATGTGGGCGTGCAGGTCGGCGCTGTCGCGGGGACTGTCCGGCCGTACCGACTCCTCGATCAGCCGCCGGAAGTCGGCGCACTGGGGGTCGTCGGAGGCCGCAAGCCGGGCGCGCAGACAGGTCTGGGCCAGCTGCTGGAGCGCCGGGTCGGTGCCGTAGGCCACGTCCTCGGGGGTGATGCCGAGGAACTCCGCCGTCGCGGCCGCCGGCTGCTCCTCCACCACGCGGTACCAGACCAGGCCCTGCGTCCGGGACGGCAGGCCCTGGAAGGCGGCCAGCATCGGCGGTACCGGTCCGCCGGGACCCGCCGTGTTGAGGACCAGCAGGAGCCCGGCGTCCAGGCCGCCCGCCCGGTCGTCCGTCGCCCAGTCCGCCGCCAGCCGGGAGGTCAGCAGCAGCAGCTGGTGGCGCCAGGGCCCGCCCGGGTCGATGCCGCGGGCCGTCTCCCGGGCGGCCACGGTGAACGCCTGCGCCGCCAGCTGACGGGCCGCCGACTCGCTCGTGGTGCACAGCCGGGCGTAGCGCAGCACCCGCGGACGGTGCCGGGCCCGCAGCTCCTGCAGCGCCTGGAAGGCGCTCGCGGTGTCGGCGCGCAGCAGCTCGGTCAGCCGTGCGTCGGACGCCCCCGTATGAGCGCGTTCCCCGGTCTCGACATCCTTGTCGGTCCCGCCGGCCCGAGCCATCCACCGCCTCCTCGGCCCCTCGCCCCCGCGTGGCCGGTCCTGACTAACCGGCCAGTTTGGGGGGTGACCATAGTGGCGGAAGGGAACCTGCGGAAAGGGGTTCCTGGGGGTAACCGGAGAAACGCCTGGTGCGGCGCACCCGTCGGCGCACCGCACTCACGAAGGCGGCAACAGGTCCCGGACCCGCCCGTCCTGCGGGACCCTCATTCCTCGATCGTCAGCCCCTTGCGCAACCGCACCAGCGTCCGCGACAGCAGCCGGGACACATGCATCTGCGAGATGCCGAGCTCCTCCCCGATCTCCGACTGGGTCAGGCCGGCCACGAAGCGCAGCGAGAGGATCTGCCGGTCCCGGGCGGGGAGTTCGGCGATCAGCGGCTTGAGGGACTCGACGTACTCGATGCCCTCGATCCCGTGGTCCTCGTAGCCGATCCGGTCGGCGAGCGCGCCCTCGGCGTCGTCCTCCTCCGGCTGGGCGTCCAGCGAGGAGGCGGTGTACGCGTTGGAGGCGGCCATGCCCTCCACGACCTCGTCCCGGGTCAGACCCAGTCGCTCGGCCAGCTCCGCCACGGTGGGCGCCCGGTCCAGCTTCTGGGCCAGCTCGTCACCGGCCTTCGCCAGGTCGAGCCGCAGCTCCTGCAGCCGGCGCGGGACGCGCACCGACCACGAGGTGTCGCGGAAGAAGCGCTTGATCTCGCCGACGATGGTTGGCATCGCGAAAGTCGGGAACTCCACGCCGCGTGAGAGTTCGAAGCGGTCGATGGCTTTGATCAGGCCGATGGTGCCGACCTGGATGATGTCCTCCATCGGCTCGCTGCGGGAGCGGAAGCGGGAGGCGGCGAACTTGACGAGCGCGAGATTGAGCTCGACCAGGGTGTTGCGGACGTACGAGTATTCGTACGTCCCTTCCTCGAGGGACTCCAGCCGCTCGAAGAGGGTCTTGGACAGGGCTCGCGCGTCGACGGGCCCCACCTCGTCGTAGGGGGGAATCTCCGGAAGACCGGCGAGCAGGTCCTCGCCGCTGTCATCGTGATCGATGGTCTCGATGGGATCCAGATGTTCCGGAGGGGGTGTCGACGTCGCCTGCTGGGTATGCGATGCGTCGAGCCGGGGTGACATGATGTCCTCCATCGTTCTCGGCATATGGCTGCCGAAGCCAGTCCGTGCACTGCGGTGTGCGGCGCCTCCAAAGCCGGCCGTGTCGGTTACGTATCTCTACTAGCCCTACCCGCTCAACGACGCCCGCCGCAAGTGCGCTACGTGCGGTTATGTCCGTTTGCGGGTGGTTGTTCGGGTGTCGGAGAGTGTGGAGAAGGCGTAGTGTTCGAGGGCGTCAGTCAGCAGCCTCGACGTCGGGAGAGAGAGACGGCATGGACCGCGGGACGGTCGGCAGCGCACAGTCTGGCCGGCTACTGGTGGAGGTCAGGGAAGAGGGCTCCAGTGCCGTCGTGACCCCGGCCGGTGAGTTGGATCACCATACGGCCGATTTGTTGCGTGAGCCGCTCGAGGACTGCCTCGACAAGGGATTCAGCCGGCTGGTCGTGGACTGCTCACGGCTGGAGTTCTGTGACTCCACCGGGCTCAACGTGCTGCTCGGGGCCCGCCTGAAGGCGGAGGCCGCCGGGGGCGGAGTGCACCTGGCCGCGATGCTGCCGGTGGTGGCCCGGGTCTTCGAGATCACCGGGGCGGACGCGGTCTTCAGCGTCCATGACACCCTCGAGGCCGCTCTGGCCGGCGAAACCGGCTGAGTGGGGCCCGGAACCGGCCGTCCGGCCGGAGGTGTGCCCCGTTCACTCCTGGGTGACCGGCACTTTCCGGGCGTCACGGCTTCCGTGCCGAATCAGGGGGTGTTCTGCCGGTTCGGTCGGGCAGGAGACATCCTGGACCGGTCGGCGCGCACGTCGGCGCGACCGCCGGTGAGCTACGTACAGACTTTTGAATTGTGAACTGGTGAATCGGTGAGGTGAAGCGCTGATGAGCACCACCCGGCCCTACTCGCCGGGCGACCGCGGCCCGGAGCCCAGCGGCGCTTCCGGGACGTCCGGTGGGGACGGGCCGGCGACCGGGGTGTCCGGAGGGGACGCCGTCGCCTCGTCCGCGCCGGCCGCGCCGCCCGGGGGGCGCCAGGTCCGCAGGCTGAACTTCGACGGCGAGAGCGGGGTCGTCCCGCTCGCCCGTGACTTCACCCGCCAGGCGCTGTACGCCTGGGGCTGGCTGCCCGCCGACACGGCCGACCGGCGGGCCGCCGCCGAGGACGTCCTGCTGGTCGTCTCCGAGCTGGTCACCAACGCCTGTCTGCACGCCGAGGGCCCGGACGAGCTGCGCCTGGCCTGCGACAACAAGGTGATCCGGCTGGAGGTCGCGGACAAGGGCACCGGCCAGCCGTCCCCCCGCACCCCGCACCGCGCCGGCCGCCCCGGCGGCCACGGCATGTTCATCGTGCAGCGGCTGTGCCTGGACTGGGGGGTCGTACGGACCCCGGGAGTGGCCGGCAAGACGGTCTGGGCGGAGCTGGGCGCACCCGCGTAATCAGTACCCGCCCGCGCCGGCCGAGAGAGCCGCCGCCCCCGCAGGTGCCCCGCCCTGGGGTTACCGAGGGTTAGCCCCAGGGGCGGATCTCCACTCGAACCCCCTTTCCCGCGCGCCGGATCCCCACAACTCCGGCGCGTACCTTCTCTTCCCTCCTCACGAGCCCGGGCGTACCTTGACGGCCCATCTGATGTGCCGTCAGGAACTCGAAGAGGGAGCGGAAACCGTGTCGTACCGGAATCGAACCGCCGCGTTCGCGTCCGTCGCGGCCCTGGCCGGCTCGGCGGTGCTGCTCGCCGCCCCCCTGGCCCGAGCCGAGGTCGTGGACGTCAACTACCAGTGCCAGACGCCGATCGGGCCCAAGAGCGCCGTCTCGCCCATCGACATCAAGAGCGTCAAGAGCGGCAGCGGCTACAAGCTGACCATGTCCTGGCAGAAGGGCGTCTCCTCCAGCCCGGTGGAGCTGGGCAAGGGAGCGGTCAACCCGAGCGCCCTCATCACGGTGGGCGGCGCCGACAGCGGCAGCGTGACCGTCACCGGGCCCGCCAACGCGGCCGCCATACCGGCCAACACCCCCATCAAGATCAATGACCTGACGGGGACGTACACGCCGAAGAAGACCGGCAAGGTCACCTTCACCCCGGGCGTGCTCACGATCACGGCCCTGGGTACGAAGACGACCTGCAAACCGTCCAACAACCCTCAGCCCGCGCTGACCCTCGACGTCACGGCCGCGGGCGGCGGCTCCTCGGGCGGGACCGGCGCGACCGGCACGGACTCCGGCGGTTCGCTCCCGCAGACCGGTCCCGACGACTCCGCGATCGCCCTGGGCACCCTCGGCGGCACCGTCCTCCTCGCCGGAGCGGCGGGCGCGCTGTGGATCACCCGGAGGAACCAGACGGCCCGCCGCTGAACCGCCGTACGACCGCACCGAGTACGACTGCTGGAGCCGCCGGATGTCGTCCGCCGCACGTGCCCTGTTCGTGTCCCTGCTGCTGGTGATGGCCGCCGCGCCCCCGGCCCTCGCCGCCGGCGGCTGGTCGCTCGTGCCCGCCGGGGGCGGGCGGCCCGCCTTCTACGCCGAGGGCGCCCCCGGGGCCGTGCTGCAGGACACCGTGTCCGTGGTGAACCGGAGCGGGCGGGCGGTCACCGTACGGCTGAGCGGCACCGGCGCGACGGTCACCTTCGCGGCGAGCCGGGTCAGGGTGCCGGCCCGCACCCGCGCCGACGTGCCCTTCACGGTGAGCGCCCGCGGCGACGGCACCGGCGAGATCGTCGCCCGCGACACCGCCGGCCGCTCCCACTCCGTGCCGCTGCACCTCCGGGTCGGTGGGCCGGCGCTGTCCGCGCTGACCGTCGAGCACGTCTCGGTGCACCCCGACCGCATCACGTACGACCTGGTCAACCGCGGTACGACCACCCTCGTCCCGCGCCTCGCCGTGCACGCCGACGGAGTCCTCGGCACGGTCCTGGACCGGGCCCCGCGCACCCTGCCGGTACACCTCGCGCCGGGCCGCCGCCTGCGGCTCACCGAGCCCTGGCGCGACCGGCCCGCCCTGGACGCGGTGGACGTACGGCTGACGGTGACCGCGGCGGGCGGCGCGCACGACACGGCGAGCGGGTCGGCGCGGTTCGTGCCCTGGGGCGCGGTGACTGGGACCTTGGCGGCGCCGGCGGCGGGCGGCGCGCTGCTTCTCGTACGGCGTCGCAGGCGGCGTACGACCGACCCCGAGCCGGAACCCCCGCGGGCGGAAGTCGAGTTGACGGGAGCGGTGACGTGAACGGCAAGCTGCGGACCACGGCGCTGGTGGCGGTGCTCGCGCTGCTCCTGCTGCCGCTGACGGCGGGCACGGCGACGGCCGACGGACCCACCGTGAAGGTCTCCAAGACCCAGGCCGGCGCCGGCGGTTCGATCACCGTCAGCGGCAGCGGCTGGCGGCCGCACGCGCTGCTGATGATGCTCGTCTGCGGACAGGCCACGCCCGCGCGGGGCGTCGTCGGCGGCACCAACTCCTGCGCCAACGCCGACGGCAGGGCCGTGACCACCGACAACAAGGGCGGCTTCAGCAAGAAGATGCCGGTGTCCGAGCCGCCGGTGCCGTGCCCGTGCGTGGTGCACGTGGCGACCGTGGAGGGCGCCAAGGCGCAGGCCGACGCGGTCTTCCAGGTGGCCGGGCACGCGGTGGAGCCACTGCCCGCGGAGCAGACCGGCGGCCGTCTGTCGATGCTCACCGACACCCGGCTCGACGGCTCCAGCGGCCTGCTCACCTGGTTCGGCGCTCCGGCCACCCGCACCCTGGTCTTCACAGTCGGCAACGCGGGCACGTCACCGATCAGGAACCCCGTCTTCCAGGTCGGCACCTCGCACGGCGTCTTCGCGCCGCAGTGGGACGACCAGGAATGGCGCGGCACGATCGCCTCCGGCAAGAAGGCGCGGATCGAACTGCCCGTGGAGCTCACCGCCGGCGCGCACGGCGACTACACGGTCTCGCTGAAGTACGAGGGCAAGGTCCTCGCCGAGCAGCCCTGGGGCGTCGGCCGGCCCTGGGGCGTGACCCTGTTCTGGATCCTGGTCTGCCTGGTCGTGCCGGCCGCGGTCTTCCGCGCCGGCATGGCGATCGTGGACCGGGTACGCCCGCGCCGGGCCGGCGGCCTGCGCCACCGAGGCCTGCGGATGCCCGAACTGGCCCTGCGCGTACCGAGGTTCACCGCCCACCGGGCCGCCCGGCCGCAGCCCGCCCCGACTTCGACCCTGCCGTGGTTCACCCCGGACTCCGATCCGGGCACGGCGACCGGTCGGCTCTCCGCACCGCACGACGACAGTCCGACGAGTCCGACGACTCCCACCAGGAAGGGACCCACGTGAGACAGCGAAGGAGAGTCACAGCGGCCGGCAGAGGGAGGCTCGGCGCGGCGGGGGCCGCCCTGGTGCTCGGCGGCGCGGGCGCCCTGCTGGGGCTGGCCGCGGGAACCGCGCAGGCGGCGGAGGTGTCGTACGCGACGCACTGTGTCCCGCCGGCCGGCATCACCCCCGTCGACGGCACCTCGAAGGTCGAGATCACCGCGCCGGCCACGGCCAAGGTGGGCGACACCGTGAACGTGGTGTGGAAGTTCGTCCAGGCGGCCTCGAAGAACCCGGACATCATCGACCTGCCCGCCGACTCCGTGCAGCCGTCGGGCGTGCTGAAGGCGGCCGGCGCGCAGACCGCCGACATCGCCCTGCAGGGACCGCGGAAGAACCCGGCGATCCCCAAGGGCGGCGCCATGGTGCTGTCCGACATGACGGGCTCGCTGAAACTGACCACGGCGGGGGAGGTCACGCTGACGCCGGACGCGTACACGGTCAACGCGATGTCGACGGACACCAAGTGCACGCCGACCGTGACCGTGCCGAAGGCGGCGACCATCGAGGTGTCACCGGGCGACGGCGGCACGTCGAGCACGACACCGACCCCGACGGACACGGCCACGCAGTCCTCGTCCCCGTCGGCGTCGGCGTCCCCCTCCGACACGGCGAGCGCCTCGGCCTCCCCCAGTGACGGCACCGGCAGCGGCCAGACCGACTTCACCGGCAAGGAGGTCGACATCCCCTACACCTGCCAGTCGCCCCTCGGCACGAAGAAGGCGACCTCGCCCATCCAGATCAACGCCAAGAAGGACGGCGGCAGTTTCGGCCTCACCGTGCAGTTCAAGAAGTCGGTGATGGACAGCCCGGCCGACATCCCCAAGGGCTCGGTGAAGCCGTCGATGGAGGTCGTCCTGGGCGGCGCTGACAAGGGCACCGTGCATGTGGAGGGCCCGACCAACGCCTCGGACATCAAGACCGGCGACCCCATCGAGATCCCCGACCTCACCGGCACCTACAAGCCGGGGGCGAGCGGCTCCTCGACCCTCTCCCCGGGCGTGCTGACCATCAGCGCCCTGGGTACGACGACGACCTGCAAGCCCGACACCACGGCCGTCTCGCTGACCCTGGACACCACCCAGCAGGCCAGCGGGGCCTCGGGCGGCTCCTCCACCTCCGGAGGCACCTCGGCCGGCGGTTCGTCGAGCGGCGGCCTCGCGGCGACGGGCTCCAGTGACCACGGCGCCCTGAAGGCGCTCGGCCTGGTGGCCGGCACGGCGGTCCTGCTGGGAGCCGGCGTCTTCACCTTCATGCCGGGGCGGCGGACCAGGTAATCCCCCGTCATACGGAAGGGCCCGCCGCACCTCGACGAGGCGCTGCGGGCCCTTGGCCGGACGACGGTCAGTGCACGTCGCCCATGAGTTCGCGGACCTTCCGGCGGTACATCCACACCGCCGCGCCGGCGACGACCGCGAGCACGGCCTCCAGCGCCACGATCCCCGTCCTGTTGAGGTCGACCCCGGCGATGGACAGCAGACCGGTCGTCGCGTCGCCGGCCGTGACCGCCAGGAACCACACGCCCATCATCTGCGAGGCGTACTTCGCCGGCGCCATCTTCGTCGTCACCGACAGGCCCACCGGCGACAGCGTCAGCTCACCGACGGTCTGCACGAAGTAGATGCCGACCAGCCACAGCGCGGCCGCCTTGTGACCGCCGTCGGCGATCGCCAGCGGGGCCAGGAACAGGAAGAACGACGCCCCGATCAGCACCAGGCCCATCGCGAACTTCACCGCGGTGCTCGGCTCCTTGCCGCGCCGGGCGAGCGCCAGCCACGCCCAGGCGAAGACCGGCGCGAGCGCCATGATCATGACCGGGTTGACCGACTGGTACCAGGAGACCGGGAACTCCCAGCCGAAGACCGTGTTCTTCGCGGACGCCTCGGCGAACAGCGAGACCGTCGAGCCACCCTGGTCGTAGATCATCCAGAAGACGGCGGCGGCGACGAAGAACCAGATGTAGGCGCTCATCTTCGACTGCTCGGTCCGGTCCAGCTCGCGGTCCCGCTTGATCCGGGCGATGACCATCACCGGGATGATCAGACCGGCGAGCGTGATCGGCACCAGCAGCCAGTTCAGCGTGTAGTGGCCGGAGAAGCCGACGACCGCGTAGAAGACGACCGCCACGGCCGCCCACAGCGCCGACTTGCGCAGCGTGGCCGCCTTCTCGGCGGCGGACATCGGGGTGGGCACGACGTCCGAGCGGGCGTCCAGGTGCCGGCTGCCGAGCAGGAACTGGGCCAGACCCAGCGCCATGCCGAGCGCGGCCAGCGCGAAGCCGAGGTGCCAGTTGACGTTCTCTCCGACGGTGCCGATGACCAGCGGCGCGGCGAAGGCGCCCAGGTTGATGCCGATGTAGAAGACCGTGAAGCCACCGTCGCGGCGCGGGTCGTCCGGGCCGTCGTAGAGGTGGCCGACCATCGTGGAGATGTTGGCCTTCAGCAGACCGGAGCCGATCGCGACGAGACCGAGGCCCGCGTAGAAGGTGCCGGCGTTCGGCAGGGCGAGGGTGAGATGGCCGAGCATGATGACCGCGCCCGCCACGGCGACCGTCTTGCGGGGACCCAGGACCCGGTCCGCGAACCAGCCGCCCGGCAGGGCGAGCAGGTACACGAGCGACAGGTACACCGAGTAGATCGCGGTCGCGGTGGCCGCGCTCAGGTGCAGGCCGCCCGGGGCGACCAGGTACAGCGGGAGCAGGGCCTTCATGCCGTAGTAGGAGAATCGCTCCCACATCTCCGTCATGAAGAGGGTGGCCAGACCGCGGGGGTGGCCGAAGAAGGTCTTCCCGGAGCCGGGGGTGCCCGGGCGGACCGAGTCCTTCGTCAGGCTGGACGCCATGGTTGATCCTTGCTGGTGGGGGTTTACCGCACACAAAGAGGACCTTCGGCGTCAAGTGCGCCAAAGGTCCCCGCAGTGCTACAGGCGTTCTTTCACCATACGGCAGGACACTGCCGGATATGGAAGGACTTGAGACGCGGATCACAGGTGATCGAGGAACCGTACACCCTCTTTCCAAGGTCCCTACCTGATCGCACCATGTAGTCACAGGTTCGCCTCGAAGCGGTCAAAGGTAAGAAGCCCGCGTGCCGATCACACCCCAGCACAGGTCAGGAGCGGACTACCATCAGCTCATGACCCGTGTACTGCTCGCCGAGGACGACGCGTCCATCTCGGAGCCGCTGGCCCGCGCCCTGCGCCGGGAAGGTTACGAGGTCGAGGTCCGCGAGGACGGCCCCACGGCACTGGACGCCGGAATGCAGGGCGGCTGCGACCTCGTCGTGCTGGACCTCGGGCTGCCCGGCATGGACGGCCTCGAGGTCGCCCGCCGGCTGCGCGCCGAAGGCCACACCGTGCCGATCCTCATCCTGACCGCGCGGGCCGACGAGGTGGACACCGTCGTCGGCCTCGACGCGGGCGCCGACGACTACGTCACCAAGCCGTTCCGCCTCGCCGAGCTGCTCGCCCGGGTGCGGGCCCTGCTGCGGCGCGGCGCGGCCGAGCCGGCGCAGCCGCCCGCCACGCACGGGGTGCGGATCGACGTCGAGTCGCACCGGGCCTGGATGGGCGAGGAGGAACTCCAGCTCACCGCCAAGGAGTTCGACCTGCTGCGGGTGCTCGTTCGGGACGCGGGCCGGGTCGTCACCCGCGACCAGCTGATGCGCGAGGTCTGGGACACCACCTGGTGGTCGTCGACGAAGACGCTCGACATGCACATCTCCTGGCTGCGCAAGAAGCTCGGCGACGACGCGGCGAACCCGCGGTACATCGCCACGGTGCGGGGCGTCGGCTTCCGCTTCGAGAAGAGCTAGGAATCCGGGTCGAGCCGGGAAGAGCTGGAGGGACTACGCGCGTCGCAGGCGCCCCGAGGCACACTGGTCCGCATAAAACCGCTGCTCGGAGGGCCCCGTGCGTCGTCGTCTGATTCAGTCCACCCTCGCTGTCGTGCTGGTGGTCATCGCCGTCTTCGGGGTCTCCCTGGTGATCGTCGAGACGCGGACCATCAGCAGCAGCGCCCAGGAACGGGTGAGTTCCGAGGCGCAGCGGCTGGCCAGCATCGTGGACAGCCGGCTGAGCGGGGCCGGGCCCGGGACCGGGACCGTCAGCCCGGGCGTGCTCAAGAGCCAGGTCACGGGCGAGCGGTACGCCATCGTGCACATCCCGGGGCAGCCCGCCTTCACCCTCGGCACCAAGCCCGAGGGTGAGGTCATCCGCGGGCACGCCAAGGGCGAGGAGGGCGAGACGGTCGTCATCGAGGAGCCCCGCTCGACCGTCAGCCGCGAGGTCGGCCGGACCCTGCTGATCATCGGTCTGGTCGCGCTGCTCGCGGTGGTGGCCGCCGTCCTGCTCGCCATCCGGCAGGCCAACCGGCTCGCCTCCCCGCTCACCGACCTCGCCGAGACCGCGGAACGCCTCGGATCCGGCGACCCGCGGCCCCGCCACAAGCGGTACGGCGTCCCCGAGCTGGACCGGGTCGCCGATGTGCTGGACTCCTCCGCCGAGCGCATCGCCCGGATGCTCACCGCCGAGCGGCGGCTGGCCGCCGACGCCTCCCACCAGCTCCGTACGCCGTTGACCGCGCTGTCGATGCGGCTGGAGGAGATCACCCTCACGGATGACCCGGACACCGTGAAGGAGGAGGCCAACGTGGCGCTCACCCAGGTGGAGCGGCTGACGGACGTGGTGGAACGTCTCCTCACCAACTCCCGTGACCCGCGCGCCGGCAACGCCGTCTCCTTCGACCTCGACGAGGTCATCCAGCAGCAGCTCGCCGAGTGGCGGCCCGCCTACCGCAGCGCGGGGCGGGCCATCGTCAGCTCCGGCAAGCGGCATCTGCAGGCGGTGGGCACCCCGGGTGCCGTCGCCCAGGTGCTGGCGGCGCTGATCGAGAACTCGCTCATGCACGGCGGCGGCACGGTGGCGCTGCGCACCCGCGTCACCGGCAACCAGGCCGTCGTGGAGGTCACCGACGAGGGACCCGGCGTGCCGGCCGACCTCGGGGCGCGGATCTTCGAGCGGACCATCAGCGGCCGCAACTCCACGGGCATCGGGCTCGCGGTGGCCCGCGACCTGGCGGAGGCGGACGGCGGCCGCCTGGAGATGCTCCAGACGAAGCCCCCGGTCTTCGGCCTGTTCCTCTCCCGCACCCCCCCACTGAAACGCCCCCACCCGGAGGACGAGGAGCCGACGGTCAGGTG
>NZ_WVUG01000275.1 GCF_017614965.1 Streptomyces griseorubiginosus
GGGGCCTACTGGCGTGGCGCCGTTCGCGGTG
Organism: Streptomyces griseorubiginosus; assembly: GCF_017614965.1. Taxonomy (GTDB): domain Bacteria; phylum Actinomycetota; class Actinomycetes; order Streptomycetales; family Streptomycetaceae; genus Streptomyces; species Streptomyces griseorubiginosus_B. The sequence continues at coordinate 32 of NZ_WVUG01000275.1, forward strand.
GTGGTGCTGGGGGCCGCCGGGACAGTGGCCGTGGTGTGGCGGGGCGGAGCCCGGTCGGTTGTCAGTGGCGGTCGCTACGGTTTCGACCATGACCTACTCCGAGACCGAGACCGGGTTCCTGACCGAGACGCGGGTGTTCTACGACGCCATCGCCGAGGACTACGCCGTCCTGTTCCAGGAGGAGCTGAAGGGCCGGCCGCTGGAGCGGGCGATACTCGACGTCTTCGCCGACCTGGTGGAGGGCGAGGGGCCGGTGGCCGACCTGGGGTGCGGTCCCGGCCGCACGACCGCGCGTCTCGCCGCCCTGGGGCTGGACATCTACGGCCTCGATCTGTCGGAGTCGATGCTGGCGATCGCCCGCCGGGAGAATCCGGGTCTGCGGTTCGAGCAGGGCTCGATGCTGGACCTTGACCTTCCCGACGGGTCGCTGGCGGGCGCGCTGTCCTGGTACTCGTCCATCCACACCCCTGTGGACCGGCTGCCCGCCCTCTTCGCCGAGTTCCACAGGGTGCTGGCACCCGGCGGACCGCTGCTGGTCGCCTTTCAGGCGGGCGACAAGCACCGCCACCACGACCGCCCCTTCGGTCACGACGTGTCGCTGACCTTCCAGCGCCGCCAACCGGACGTCATGGCCGGACTGTTGACGGACGCCGGCTTCGCACTCCATTCCCGGACGGTTCGCGAGGCCGACGAGAGCCTCGGCGAGACGTCCCCGCAGGCCTTCCTCATAGCCCGCAAACCGGCCGCGACCACCACCCCCTAGAGCGCTCCGGCGATGTCCAGAGCCGCGATGTAGCCGAACGTCATCGCGGGACCGATGGTCGACCCGGCGCCCGCGTAGCTGTGCCCCATCACGGCGGCGCTGGCGTTCCCGGCGGCGTACAGACCGCGGATGACGGAGCCGTCGGCCCGCAGGACCCGCGCCCGCGCGTCCGTCACCAGACCGCCCTTGGTGCCGAGGTCGCCCGGGACGATGCGGAAGGCGTAGTACGGCGGCAGCCAGAGCGGGGCGAGGCAGGAGTTCGGGAGGACGGACGGGTCGGTGTAGTAGTGGTCGTACGCGCTGTCTCCGCGCCCGAAGTCCGGGTCGGTCCCTTTCAGGGCGAGGGAGTTGAAGCGGTCGACGGTGGCGCGCAGCGCGGCGGCCGGGACGCCGACGGAGGAAGCCAGGGCGTCGAGGGTCCATGCCTTGTGGGCGGCGCCGGAGCTGTACCAGTTGTCGGGGAAGGTGAAGGTCGGGAGGACGTCCTTGAACAGGTACCGGTTGCGGTAGTTCTGGTCGACGATCAGCCAGGCCGGGATGTCCGGGTCAGTGGGATTGCGCCGGTACATGGTGTGGACGACGTCGCTGTAGGGGGCGGCTTCGTTGACGAACCGCGCGCCCGCCGCGTTGATGAGCAGGCCGCCGGGGAGGGTGCGTTCGGCGAGGCAGAAGTACGGCTGGTCGGGCAGCGGGATGGCCGGTCCCCACCAGGCGTCCTCCATCAGCCCGAGCGCGCCGCCCACCTGCTGCCCGGCCCGGATCCCGTCCCCGGTGTTCTCCTTCGCGCCGACGGTCCAGTCGGTCCCGATGGGCTGCTGCTGGTACTGGGCCCGCATGGAGGCGTTGTGCTCGAACCCGCCGGAGCCGACGACGACGGCACGGCGGGCGCGTACGAGCCCGGAGGTGCCGTTCTTCGTCACGACCGCGCCGGTGACGGCACCACCCTCGACGTACAGGCTGGTCAGCGGGGTGCTGAGCCACACCGGCACCCCGGCGTCCATGAGCCCCTTGCGCAACGCGGCGGCGAGCGACTGCCCCATGGTCAGCGGCTTCTGTCCGAGCAGCGCCGCCTTGGTGCCGCGGGCCAGGCACTCGGTGGCGACCGCGGCGCCCTTGACGCTCACGGCGGCGAGGGCGAGCCACTTGTAGTCGGCGCTGAAGACGACCATGCCCGCGGGGACCTGCATGTACGGCGGGTTGAGATGGGCGAGTTCGGCGCCGAGGAGGTTGCCGTCGAACTGGTCGGGTTCGATGGAGCGGCCGTTCGGGAGGCCGCCGGGCAGCTCGGGGTAGTAGTCGCTGTAGCCCTCCATCCACCGGAACCGCAGCGGGCTGTTGGCCATGACGAAGGAGATCATGTCGGGGCCGTGGGCGAGGAAGGCCTGCTGCCGCGCCGCGGGGACGTCCGATCCGACCACGGCGGCGAGATAGGCGGCGGCCTTGGCGGGGGTGTCCGGGACGCCGGCGGCGAGGATCACGGAGTTGTTGGGGATCCACACCCCGGCTCCGGAACGGGCCGCCGACCCGCCGAAGGTGGCCGCCTTCTCCACGACCACAGCACCGAGCCCCTGCTTGGCCGCGGTCAGGGCGGCGGTCATCCCGGCGGCACCGGAACCGATGACGACGACGTCGTACGTGCCGAGCACGGGCAGATCGGCGGCACCGGCACCGCGGGCGCCCGCCGCGAGGGCGAGCCCCGCGCCGGCCGTCGTACCGAGCACCTGTCTACGGGTGGGTCGGGGTCGGGCTGTTCGTCTCGCACGGTCCGCGCTTGTGGACATGTCGGTCCCTTCTACCGGATGAGGACAAGGGGACCGGAATGTGGCGCGGGGGTCTTGGGAAGTCAAGAGCCGTGCCGGCCGGGGCCGAGCACGGTGAGGCAGTCCTGCCAGGCACGTTGGGTCAGCAGGGGCTGGAAGCGACTGAAGAGGGCGAGGAGTTCGGGACCCCACTGGGTGCGGAAGTCGCGGTTGCGGTGGGCGAGGTCGAGTTCGTTGGCGGCGGTGAGTTCCGCGAAGTCCCGGCGGAGGTGGTTCGCGAGGGCATGGGTCCGGCCGGTGAACCGGTCGTGGAAGAGGCCGCCCGGGGTCGCGAGATCGGGGTAGGTGGCCCTGCGGTCGCAGCTCGCGTAGAGATGGACGATCTCCTCGGCTTCCGGCCCGATCACGGAGGCGAGTTCGCCCCGCCGGTCCAGCGACAGCAGCGCTGTCGGGAATCCGTCGGTGCCGTAGGCGGCGTGACAGAGGCCGGCCAGCTGGAGCGCGGGCCGCGCACCCCAGCCGGCGAGCCGCTCGCGCACCCGGTCGAGATGGGCGAGGAGCGTGCCGCCGGGGTGCGGCTGACGGTCGGCGCCGAGGTCCCGCATCAGGGCGGTGGCTCGGTGCTGGGGGGTGAGGACGGTCGGGGGCACGGTGAAGTCCCTTCGGCGTATGGGTCGGCACCCGCTCCGGCGCCTGGAGCGGGTTGCCGCCCTTGGGGGCCCTCAGAGGATCGTCGTACCGCGCCCTCCGCACAGTCAATCCTTGGGATTTCTGCCCAACTCCAAGTGTTAGCTTGGGGGTTGTGACCCTCGACGACCTGCGTGTGTTCGTGGCGGTGTGCCGGGCCGGAAGCCTCAGTTCGGTCGCGCGCGATCTGGGCTGCACCCAGTCGGCGGTCAGCCAGCACGTCAAGCGGCTTGAGCGGGAGACCGGCGTGGCGCTTCTGGAACGGCAGCCGCGCGGGGTCGTCCCGACGCAGGCCGGCCGGGTGCTGGAGGCCGCGGCGGCCGAGGGGATCTCCGGACTCGACCTCGCCGTACGGCAGTTGCGGGACATGGTCGAGGGCGAGAGCGGGTACGTCCGCGTCGCGACGGGCGCGACGACCGTACGGCACTTCATGTCGGACGCGGTGGTTCGCTTCCGGCGCCGCTATCCGAGGGTCAACGTCGAGTTCCGTACGGTCAGTTCGGGCCGCGGCAGTTTCGACGCGCTGGCCGACGGCACGCTGGACCTGGCGTGGATCACCCTCGGTCCGCCGGTCCGGGGGATCGAGCAGCGGGCGGTCGTCGAACTGCCGTGGGTGCTGGCGGTGAGGGACGACGACGTGTGGGCCGGACGTCCGTCTCTGGACGCGGCCGAGCTGAACGACATACGCCTGATCCGCCTCCCCCCGAACTCGGCGTCGGCCGCGCATCTGGAGTCGGCCTGCGCGGAGTTGGGGATCGGCTTCGGTTACGACACGAGTGTCGCGGACTGGGACACGGCACTGCTGCTGGCCGAGTTGGGGGTGGGCCGGGCGCTGGTACCCGCGCTGCCGGGGCTCGCGGTGCCCGGCGACGGGACCTTGCGACTCATCCCGGTCCCGGCCCTGCGCCCCCTTGCCGTCGGATGGGCCGTACGGCGCTGGGACGCGCTCAGCCCTCCGGCGCGGGCGTTCGCGGACACGGTCGTCGAGAGCCGACGGCGGGGGTCGACTTCGGCTCCTTGAGGGGCAGTTCGGCCCAGACGGTCTTGCCGACGGCACGTTGGGTAACACCCCAGGCGGCGGCGAGAAGCGTCACGAGGACGAGCCCGCGGCCTCCTTCGCCGTCCCGGTCGGCGGCAAACCGCAGCTGCCGGTCTCCGCGGGCGTCACTCACCTCGATACGCAGAGTGTCCTCCGAGAGCCGGAGCAAGAGCCTCAGCTCGAAGTCCCGCCCGGGCACGCGGCCGTGGGTGACGGCGTTGGCGGCGAGCTCCGCGACGACGTGCTGAGCGGTGTCGTTCAGGTCGCTGTCGTGCGGGAATCCCCAGGTGTGCAGTTGCTGCGCGGTGAGGTGCCGGGCGAGGCGTGCGCCTCGGGGCGTCGAGCTGAGGCGCTGGGTCAGTTCGGCGGTCGGGGTGCTTGCGGGGGTGGAGATTTCGGCGTTCACGTGACTGAGAGTGCTGGGTTGTCTCTACCCTGACCAGGAGCAACGTGGCGACTGTGAGTAGCTGTACGGCTGCGTTCGGTGCGGAGTACGGGTCGTCGGGCGGGAGGGTGGAGCTGTGGAAGAGCGGAGGCCGGAGACACCGGCGGAGGCCGAGGGGACGACGGGCTTGTTCACGGCCCTGGGCAAGATGCTCAGGCTGCTGCGGGAGCGGAGGGGGTTGACGCAGAAGGAGTTCGGCGAGCTGGTGTCGTACGGGCCGGACCAGATCTCGGCGATGGAAAGGGGCGTACGGACACCCCAGCCGGACTTCCTGGAGAAGGCGGACGAGTTGCTGGACGCGGGCGGCTTGTTGAAGGAGGTGATCCCGGACGTCAAGGAGGCGATGGCGAAGGCGCGGACCAGGCATCCGGAGTGGTATCGGGGGTACGCTGCGCTGGAGGCCGAGGCTACGGCGCTGCATGTCTACAGCAACCAACTGGTACCGGGGCTGCTCCAGACCGAGGAGTACGCCCGGGCAGTGTTCTCGCAATGGCGTCCCCTTCTGAGCGAGGAGACCATCGAGAAGAGGGTGGCCGACCGTATGGCCCGACAGCGGATCCTCGAGCTGTGGCCATCGCCGACGTTCAGCTTCGTCCTCGACGAGAGCGTTCTGCTGCGGCCCGTCGGCGGTCCTGAGGTGAGCGCGGCCCAGTTGGAGAACCTGCTGCTCATCGGGAACATGCGGACCGTCGCGCTCCAGGTGATGCCGATGTACCGCGAGGAACAGCCCAGCATGGATGGGCCGTTCAACCTCCTGACGGTCAAGAAGGGGGAGCAGGTAGCGTACGTGGAGATCCACACGTACCCACGACTGATCACCGACGCGGAAGAAGTTCGCGTCCTGAACGAGCGCTACGGACTCCTCAGAGCACACGCCCTCAGGCCCAACGAGTCACTGGACCTGATCGAGAGACTGCGGGGACGACTATGAACGCTGACGAACTCACCTGGTTCAAGAGCAGCTACAGCAGCGGTGGGGGCGGCGAATGCCTCGAAGTCGCCCTCACCCCCGCCACCGTCCACATCCGCGACTCCAAGCACCACCCCGAAGACGGCCACCACCTCACCGTCTCCCCCACCGCTTGGGCCGCCTTCCTCACGTCCACGAAGTAAACCGGCGCGTACGAAACTGTTTCGTTTTGCAGTCGCACAGGGTAGCCTCGAAGGGGTAAGAATACGTACGAAACCGTATCGTTCACCTGGGGCGGTGAGGGAAGTGACCGAGGTCGCGACGTCGCGGCGCAGTCGGTTCACGGCCGAGCGCGAGAGCGAGTTGTACGAGACCGTGCTGGAGCTGCTCGGCGAGGTCGGATACGACGGACTGACCATGGACGCCGTCGCCACCCGCACCCGGACCAGCAAGGCGACGCTCTACCGCCAGTGGGGCGGCAAGGTCGAGCTGGTCGTCGAGGCGATGCGGCACAAGAGGCCCGGCGTCGTCGCCGACGTGGACACGGGATCACTGCGAGAGGACTTCGACGTCCTGCTCGACCGCGCGGCCGAGGACACCATGGAGGAGACGTCGTCGCTCATGCGCGGCCTCGCCGTGGCGATGCACCGGAATCCGGACCTGGGACGGGTGTTCCGGGAACGGATCCTCGACGTGGAGCTGGACGCCTTCCAGCGCGTGCTGCGGCGCGCCGTCGACCGCGGCGAGATCCACGCCGACACCCCCGCCCTGGACCACGCGGCCCACATGCTCCTCGGCGCCCTGGTCGCCCGCGGACTGCTGGAGGACCTGCCCCCGACCCGCGCCTTCCTGCGGGCGTACGTCGACGCCGTGGTCCTCCCCGTCCTCACCGCGCCTCCCCCGTCCCGGAACAGCGTCACCGCCTGAGCACTTCGAGAGGCAGCGTTCATGACCAGCACCCACACAGGCGGCCTGCGGGCCCGGATCCGTACCAAGGACGGCTGGGCCGTCCCGCACGCCGTGCTGACCGTCACCGACATGGCCGGGCAGCAGGCGGTCCGCCAGGAGGCCACCGCGGAGGGGCTCGTCGTCACCGACGCCCTCGCGCCCGGCACGTACACCGTGATCGTCACCGCCGTCGGCTACGCCCCCGTCGCCTCCACCGCCATCGTGACCGCCGCCGGCGGCGCCGACCTCGGCTCGCTCGTACTGGCCCGGGCCGGTGGCGTGGAGCTTCCGCCGCCCGGGCCGTGGACCATCGACCCCGCCCACTCCAGCGTCAGCGCGGTGGCCCAGCATCTCGGGCTGACCAGTGTCCACGGGCGGTTCAAGGAGTTCGGGGGGCGGATCGAGGTCGCGGAGAACCCGCTCGCGTCGAGCGTGGAGGCGGTCATCGAGGGTGCCTCGATCGACACCGGCAACGGAATGCGCGACGGCCATCTGCGCTCCGCCGACTTCCTCGACGTGGACACCCACCCGAAGATCACCTACCGCAGTACGGGCATCACCCCGGCCGGCGAGGCCCGTTGGACCGTGCACGGCGAGCTCTCCCTGCGGGGCGTGGCCCGGCCAGTCGATCTGGACCTGTCGTACCTGGGCACCGGCCCGGACCCCTGGGGCGGGCTGCGGGCGTCCTTCCGTGCCACCACCGAGCTGCGGCGCGAGGACTTCGCCATGAACTACAACCAGGTCGTCCAAGCGGGCGTCGCCGCCATCGGCGCCACCCTGCGCGTGGAACTCGACATCCAGGCCGTGCAGGGTGAGCGACTGCCGTCCCTGGGCTGAGCATCAGGACCGCGTACGACAGCGTCCGCCGCCCGGGACTCCGGGTGGCGGACGCTGCCGCATGGGGGTCGATGGGTCCTAGGACTCCTTGTGGCCCAGCAGGATGTCGACGCCTTCGTGGCTGCCGTCCAGCGTGACCTGGGTCGCCACCGGCGGGTAGCCGCTGGCGATCACCGTGTACTGCTCGCTGGAGAGGTCCGTGAAGGCGTAGCTGCCGTCGACGCTCGTGGTGCGGGTTCCGACGACGTTGCCGGCGGCGTCGATCAGCGTGACCCGGGCGTCGTCGAGCGCCCGTCCGTCGGGCGTGTGCACCGTGCCGCGCAGGGTCGCCGCGACGGTCAGCTGGACGTCGCAGCGGGCGGTCTCGGTGGTGACGGTGGCGGGTACGGCGGCCGGGCGGTGGCCGGGGGCGCTGACGCTCAGCGTGTAGTCGCCGGGCAGCAGGTCGCCGATCCGGTAGCCGCCCTCCATGCCGGTCGTCGTGGACCCGGTCACGTCACCGTGCTGGTCGGTCGCGACCACCAGCGCGCCGGGCAGGACCTCCCCATCGCCGCCGCGCACGGTGCCGGTCAGTCCGCCGGGGCTCGGCAGGATCACCAGGTCGTGGGAGACGGGGGCGCCGTTCAGGGTCAGCGTGACGACCTGCGGCTGGTAGCCGGGCGCCGAGCCGATCAGGACGAGGCTGCCGTGCTCGGCGGTCTCCACGGCGTACGTGCCGTCGGGGCCGGAGACGGCTCGGGCCAGCTGGCGGCCGGAGTTGTCGAGCAGGGTGATGGCGGTGCTGGGCACGGGCGCGCCCGTACCGTCGCGCACCTGTCCCCGGACGGCGGCCGCGGTCGCGGCGGGGAGCACGGCCGTGGTGGCCTTCGCGGCGGCGGCAGGCGTCTGCGGGACCGTGGCCTCGACGGGCGTCCCGGCCTCCTCCGCAGGCTCGCTCGTCCTCTTCTTCGCGCGGAACAGCAGCGCCGTGACGATCACGGCGAAGGCGAAGAAGCCGGCCGACCACCAGTAGGCGACCTCGTAGCTGTGCAGCGCCGCGTTCGCCTTGACCAGCGGGTCGCTCAGGTGGTCCTTGGCGTAGTTGGTGGCGGCGGTGGCGGCGAGCGTGTTCAGCAGCGCGGTGCTGATCGAACCGCCCACCTGCTGGGTGGTGTTGACGGCCGCCGAGGCCACGCCCTGGTCGCTCGCCTGCACGCCGAGGGTGGCGTAGCTCATCGCGACGGGCATCGACATGCCGAGTCCGGCACCGAGCAGCAGCAGCGGCCCCAGCACGTCCGAGGCGTATCCGCTGTGCAGGCCGAGGCGGGTCAGCCAGATCATGCCGCCCACGGCGAGGAGCATGCCGACCGGTACGACGATCTTGGGGCCGATTTTCGGCACCAGCACGTTGGTGGACAGCTGCGCCATCACCATCAGCGCGGCCACCATCGGCAGGAAGGCCACACCGTTCTTGACCGGTGAATAGCCCAGCGTCGACTGGAGGTAGTACGTCAGGAAGAGGAAGACGCCGAACATGCCGGCGGAGGAGATGAGCACGGTCGACAGGGCGGCCGCGCGGTCGCGGTCGGCCAGGACGCGCAGCGGCAGTACGGGGTGTGCGGCCCGGGTCTGCCAGAGGAAGAACGCGACCAGCAGGACCCCGCCCGCGACGAGGAAGCCCCAGGTCATCCAGTTGTCCCAGTCGTGCGTCTCCGCGTTGGCGAAGCCGTAGACGACGCCGAACAGGCCGCCGGAGACCAGGAGGGCACCGAGGAGGTCCAGCTTGGGCCGCTCGGCCGGGACGGAACGACTGATGAAGACGATCGCGCCGATCAGCGCGGGAACGGCGATGACGTCGTTGACGTACAGCGTCCAGCGCCAGTCGAGGTACTCGGTGAGCAGACCGCCGAGGACCAGGCCGACGGCCGCGCCGGAACCGGCGATGGCGCCGAATATGCCGAACGCCCTGGCGCGTTCCTTGGCCTCGGTGAAGGTGGTGGTCAGCAGGGAGAGCGCCGCCGGGGCGAGCAGGGCGCCGAACAGGCCCTGCACCGCGCGGGCGATCACCAGCATCGTGAAGCCGTTCGCCGCGCCGCCGAGCGCGGAGGCGGCGGCGAATCCGACGATGCCGACGACGAAGGTGGTCTTGCGGCCGAAGAGGTCGGCGAGGCGGCCACCGAGGAGCAGCAGGCTGCCGAAGGCCAGCGAGTAGGCGGTGACGATCCACTGCCGGCCGTTGTTGTCGAAGCCCAGGTCCTGCTGGGCGGAGGGCAGTGCGATGTTCACGATCGTGGCGTCGAGCACGACCATGAGCTGGGCGAGACCGATCACGGCCAGCGCCCACCAGCGGTGTTTGGACGGAGCTTGGGTCTGGCCGGAGGGCCCGGCCTGGACGGTGGCGACCGGGATGGCTTCCAAGGTGGTACTCCCCTCAGGGGGCTAGTTGCTCAGCACATCGGTCCGAAACTGTTTCGTACAGCAAACCATGCCAACGTATGCCACCCGGGCAACGAAACGCAAACGTTTCGTTAGCTTCACACGGACTGTGGGGCGGGTCACACGCGGCCGTTCACCGCGCGTACAGGCCCTCGACCTCCGCCTCGAAGTCCCGCAGCACGACCTCCCGGCGGAGCTTCATCGACGGGGTCAGATGCCCTTCCGCCTCGGTGAAGTCGCGGGGCAGCACGGCGAACCGCCGGATCGACTCGGGCCGCGACACCAGCTTGTTCGCCTCGTCCACCGCCCGCTGCAGGATCTCTCTCAACTCCTCGTCGTCGACCAGGAGTTCCGGCGGGACCGGGTGCTTGCCGTTCATCCGGCGCCAGTGGCTGAGGCCGTCCATGTCGAGGGTGATGAGCGCCGCGATGTAGGGACGGCGGTCGCCGACGACCATCACCTGGGAGATCAGCGGGTGTTGGCGCAGCCAGTTCTCCAGCGGGGCCGGGGCCATGTTCTTGCCGCCCGCGGTGATCAGGATCTCCTTCTTGCGGCCGGTGATGGTCAGATAGCCCTCCTCGTCCAGACGGCCGATGTCCCCGGTGGGGAACCAGCCTTCGGTCTGCGAGGGGATCACGCCACCGCCGTGCGGGTCCCAGTAGCCGCGGAAGATCTGACCGCCGCTGAGCAGGATCTCGCCGTCGGCCGCGATCCGCACCCTGGTCCCGGGCAGTGGCCAACCCACCGTGTCCAGACGGGGTTTGAGCGGTGGGGTGACGGTCGCGGCGCCGGTCGACTCGGTGAGGCCGTAGCCCTCGTAGATCTCCAGGCCCGCGCCCGCGTAGAAGGCGGCCAGACGGCGGCCGAGCGGGGAACCGCCGGAGATGATGTGCCGGATCCTGCCGCCCATGGCGTTGCGTATACGGCGGTAGACCAGCGGGTCGTAGAAGGTGCGGGCCGCCTTCAGGGCCGTGCTCGGGCCCGAGCCCGTGCCGGCGTGGCGGGCCTCCGTCGCCTCGGCGTGGCGGACGGCGACGTTGACGGCGCGGTCGAAGACGGAGACCCGGCCGCCGCTCTCCGCCTTGGCGCGCGCGTTGTTGAAGACCTTCTCCAGCATGTAGGGAATGACCAGCAGGAAGGTCGGGCGGAAGGCGGCCAGGTCGGCGAGTAGATCCTCGGCCTGCAGGCTCGGGGCGTGGCCGAGGCGGACCCGGGCGCGGACGCAGGCGATCGCCACCATGCGGCCGAAGACGTGCGACATGGGCAGGAAGAGCAGAGTGGAGGGGTCGTCCGCCTTCGACTTGAAGATCGGGTAGAGCAGCTCGATCGCGTTGTCGACCTCGGAGAGGAAGTTGCCGTGGGTGAGGACGCAGCCCTTGGGACGGCCGGTGGTGCCCGAGGTGTAGACGACCGTGGCGAGCGTGTCGGGGACGAGCATGCCGCGCCGCACGCCGACCTCCTGGTCGGGGACGGGCTGCCCGAGTTCGGCGAGCCGGTCGAGGTGGCCCTTCTCGACGATCCACATGTGCCGCAGGTCCGGCAGCTGGTTCAACTCCGGGCCGAGGGCCGCCGCCTGCCCCGCGTTCTCCGTGACGAGGGCCACCGCGCCGGAGTCCTGGAGGATCCAGCGGGTCTGGAAGACCGAGGAGGTCGGGTAGATGGGGACGGTCACCAGGCCCGCGGCCCAGGCCGCGAAGTCCAGGAGCGTCCACTCGTAGATCGTCCGCGCCATCACGGCGATCCGGTCGCCGGGGACCAGCCCCTCCGAGATCAGCCCCTTGGCCAGGCCCAGTACCTGCCGCGCGAACTCCGCCGCGGTGACGTCCGCCCAACCGCCGTCCTCCGCGCGGCGGCTGAGGACACGGGCGTCGGGCGCCGCGTCCGCGTTTTCGAACGGCAGGTCGGCGAGCGAGCCGTGGGTGGGCGGCGGCACGAGCGGGGGCACCGACGTCTCGCGCACCTCGCCGTCCAGCCGGCGGATCTCCGGCTCGACGAGCTGGGGCACGCCGTCGTAGTCGGACGCGGCGGGGTAAGGCACGGACACGGACATGGCAGCTCTCCTGGGGCGTGCAGCTCGGTACCGCTCTGCAGTGGTACGTGCGGTGCGTACCGAGTTGTTCACCGGCGGTGCGTGGCCGGGATGTTACCGCGGGTTACAGCAGAAAGGATACGTCTCGGCCATGGCGAGTTCGTGATGATCCGGAAATGTTCCGGGGCAGAACGCTCCGCCGGGG
>NZ_WVUG01000276.1 GCF_017614965.1 Streptomyces griseorubiginosus
CCCCCCGCACCGGCCCCTACGCCGAGCCCCGGACCGGTGTCGCCGCCCTCTCCCTGCGCTACCGGATAGGCGCCGCTCTCGCTCTCGCCGTCGTCGCCGCCGTGGTCTGCGTACACATCGGCATGGTGTTCCTGCACGTCGCGCCGGCGAACACGGTCACCCAGCGGCACGGCAAGGCGATCGACGAATGGATCTACCCGGAGTTCGAACAGAACTGGAAGCTGTTCGCGCCCAACCCGCTGCAGCAGAACATCGCGGTCCAGGCCCGCGCCGAGGTGCGCGCGACGGACGGCGGGGTGCGCACCACCGGCTGGTACGACCTGTCGGCTGAGGACGGCCGGGCCATCGACGGCAATCTGCTGCCCAGCCACACCCAGCAGAACGAACTGCGCCGGGCCTGGGACTTCTTCCTCGCCACGCATGACGCCGACAACCGTCCCTCGGGCCTGCGCGGCTCCCTGTCCGAGGCGTATGTGCGGCGCATCGTGGCGCTGCGCCTCGACCGGGACGACGCGGCCGGGAAGAGCGGCTCGGTGATCCAGGTGCAGGTCCGCTCGCGCACCACCAACGTCCAGCCCCCGAAGTGGAGCGGCGAGAAGCTCTCCGACCAGCCGATGTACCGCGTGCTGCCCTGGTGGCCGGTCTCGGCCGCCGACACCGAGGGGGGCGCGGAGTGAACCGTTTCGCTCTGGCCGTCTCGGCCGGCATCGCCCGCGTCACCGATGCGGCCCTCGGCCCGTACCAGACCGCCGTGGTCCGCATCGGCTTCAGCGCCACCTGGCTGCTGTTCCTGCTGCGCGAGTTCCCGCACCGCCAGGAGATGTACGGCCCCGACGCCCCGTGGAGCTGGGACCTGGCCCAGCGGCTGATCTCCGACGACCACGCCTTCACGGCCCTGATGTGGTCCAGCGGCCGGTTCTGGTTCGAGCTGGTCTACGCGTTCGCCCTGCTGACGAGCGTCCTGCTGCTGCTGGGCTGGCGCACCCGCACCATGTCCGTGCTGTTCATGGTCGGTGTGCTCTCCCTGCAGAACCGCAGCGTCTTCATCGGCGACGGCGGTGACAACGTCCTGCACCTGATGTCCGTCTATCTCGTCTTCACCCGCTGCGGTCAGGTGTGGTCGCTGGACGCGCGGAGGGAACGGCGCACGCGCGACGCACGCGCGCGTGGGGAGGGCGTCGCGGACCGGATCGGTCCCGCCCTGTGGGGCGTCCTCGGGTTCGTGCTGGTCGCGGTGACGGCGGGGGGCCGCTTCGACGGCACCGATCCGACCGTGCCGGTCATCCTGTGGCTGGTGTGGCTGGCGCAGGCCGTGCGGTGGGCCGTCGCCCGCTGGGCCGGGGGGCGGGAACCGCGGATCCTGGCGGACGTCGTGGCCAACGTCGTGCACAACGGCGCACTGCTGGTGATCATGGCCGAGGCCTGTCTGATCTACGCGACGGCCGGCTGGTACAAGATCCAGGGCTCGCGCTGGCAGGACGGTACCGCCGTCTACTACCCGCTCCACCTGGACTACTTCTCGCCCTGGCCGGGCCTCGCCGACCTGCTGTCCTCCAGCGGCACGATGGTGATGCTGGTGACGTACGGAACCGTGATCGTGCAGGTCGCCTTCCCGTTCACGCTGTTCAACCGGCGGGTGAAGAACGTCCTGCTGGCGGCGATGATGACCGAGCACGCCGTGATCGCCGTGGTCCTCGGGCTGCCGTTCTTCTCGCTGGCCATGATCGCGACGGACGCGGTCTTCCTGCCGACGTCGTTCCTTCGCCGCCTGGGCGGCTGGGCCGCACGCGCGCGTACCCGTGTCCTGGCGGGCCGTGCGGCGCTGCCGGAGCCGCGGACCCCGGAGAACCCCGAGCCCGCACACGCGGACTCCACGGCGTGAACCCCCGGGACACGCGCACGTAGGCTGCACGCCATGACCGACCCCGTGACCCTCTGGCGCCGGCTTGCCGACTCCTCCGTCCTGCTCGACGGCTTCCACGCCCTCAAGCACGCCGTGCGTTTCCAAGCGGAGATCCCGGTGGCGGTCGCCGTGGACCGGGAGGCCGCGCTCGCTCTCGCCGACGAGCTTGCGCCCGACGTCACGGACACGCTGGCCGCGCTCATGACCGAGGTGCCGGAGCCCACGTACCGCGGACTCGTCGAACGCCCGCACCCGACGGCGGTGGCCGCCCTGGCCGTACGACCGTCCCGCGCGGCGCATCTCGAGACGCTGGCGCGCCGCCCCCGCACCGCCCCGGTCGTGGTCCTCGACAACCCGCGCAACCTGGGCAACGCGGGCGCGGTGATCCGTCTGGCCGCCGGTTTCGGAGCGACCGGCGTGGTCACCACCGGCACGCTGGACCCCTGGCACCCGACGGTCGTCCGCGGCGGGGCCGGGCTGCACTTCGCGACGGCGGTGGAACGGCTGACCGTGGACGAACTGCCCGAGGGGCCGCTGTTCGCCCTGGACCCGGAGGGCGACGACATCCGGGGGACGAAGCTCCCGGACGACGCCGTCCTCGCGTTCGGATCGGAGCGCAGCGGCCTGTCGACCGCCCTACGCGCGCGTGCCGACCATCTGCTGTCCCTGCCCATGCGCCCCCAGGTCTCCAGCTACAACCTGGCGACCAGCGTGGCGATGACGCTCTACCACTGGAGCGCCGGCGGTTTCTAGGCCTCCCGCCGCACCTCGACGACCCGGAAACGGTTGGCCACGAACGCCCCGTCGCACAGCGCCGCGTTGGCCGCCGGGTTGCCGCCCGAGCCGTGGAAGTCGGAGAAGGCGGCCGTCTGGTTCACGTACACCCCGCCGGTCAGGTTCAGCGACAGCTGGGCCGCCTCCTCCAGGCAGACCTCCTGGACCGCCTGCTCGACCTCCTCGTCGCTCGTGTACGCCCCGACGGTCATCGCGCCCTTCTCGCGGACGGTGCGCCGCAGCAGCTCCAGCGCGTCGGCCGTCGAGTCGACCGCCACGGCGAAGGAGACCGGGCCGAAGCACTCGCTCATGTAGGCGGCCTCGTCGTCCGGCTTGGCGCCGTCGAGCTTGACGATGACCGGCGTGCGGACCACGGCCTTCGGGAACTCCGGGTTGCTGATCTCCCGCGACGCGAGGGCGACTTCGCCGAGACCCGCGGCCGCTTCCAGCCGCGCCTTCACGTCCGGGTTGACGATGGCGCCGAGGAGCGCGTTCGCGCGGGCGTCGTCGCCGAGCAGTCCGTCGACGGATCGGGCGAGATCGGCGACGACCTCGTCGAAGGTCTTCGGCCCCTCGTCGGTACGGATGCCGTCACGGGGGATCAGCAGGTTCTGCGGGGTGGTGCACATCTGGCCGCTGTACAGGGACAGCGAGAAGGCCAGGTTGGACAGCATCCCCTTGTAGTTCGCCGTCGAGTCCACGAGCACCGTGTTGACGCCGGCCTTCTCCGTGTAGACCTGCGCCTGCCGGGCGTTGGCCTCCAGCCAGTCGCCGAAGGAGGTGGAGCCCGTGTAGTCGATGATCCGGATCTCCGGCCGGGTCGCCAGGGTCTTGGCGATGCCCTCGCCGGGGCGCTCGGCCGCCAGAGCCACGAGGTTCGGGTCGAAGCCGGCCTGGCCGAGGACCTCGCGCGCGACCTGCACGGTGAGGGCGAGCGGCAGCACCGCGCGCGGGTGGGGCTTGACCAGGACCGCGTTGCCGGTCGCCAGGGAGGCGAACAGGCCGGGATAGCCGTTCCACGTGGGGAAGGTGTTGCAGCCGATCAGCAGTGCGATCCCGCGCGGGACCGGCGTGAACTGCTTGGTGAGCGCGAGCGGGTCGCGCTTGCCCTGCGGCTTGGTCCACTCCGCCGTGTCGGGCGTGCGCACCTGCTCCACGTACGCGTACGCGACCGCCTCCAGGCCGCGGTCCTGCGCGTGCGGGCCGCCCGCCTGGAACGCCATCATGAACGCCTGGCCGCTGGTGTGCATGACGGCGTGCGCGAACTCGTGCGTCCGGTCGCTGATCCGCTTGAGGATCTCCAGGCAGACCACCGCGCGCGCCTCCGCGCCCGCGTCCCGCCAGGCCTTCTGTCCCGCCTTCATGGCGGGCAGCAGCACGTCGACGTCCGCGTGCGGGTACTCCACTCCCAGCTCGATGCCGTACGGCGAGACCTCGCCGCCCACCCAGTCGTCCGTGCCGGGCTGGCCGAGGTCGAGGCGGGTGCCCAGGACGGCGTCGAAGGCGGCCTTGCCCGCGGCCATGTCCAGGCTGCCGTTCTCGCCGTAGGCCTTGGGGTGCTCGGGGTGCGGGGACCAGTACGCACGCGTGCGGATCGCTTCCAGCGCCTGGTCGAGGGTCGGCCGGTGCTTGGCGATGAGCTCGTGCGCGGTCAGTTCGGCGGCCATGCGGGACCAACTCCTCGTCTCAAGAGCTCTTCGTCGAGCTCATGACCTGGGCAGAAACATGGGCAGGAACAGCCAGTCAGAGTTAGAGTAACCGAACGATCGGTCGGGACAAGGGGGTCCGCCGCATCTGTGGAAAACCCCGTGCGGGAGGATCGCGCACATGACAGCACTCGACCTCAGCAGCCCCGTGGCCGTCGTCGGCACCGGCACCATGGGCCAGGGCATCGCCCAGGTCGCGCTGGTCGCCGGCCATCGCGTACGGCTGTTCGACGCCGTTCCCGGCCGGGCCCAGGACGCGGCCGCGGCCATCGCCGCCCGGCTCGACCGGCTCGTCGAGAAGGACCGGCTCACCGGCGCCGAACGGGACGCGGCACGCGCGCGTCTGCTGCCCGCCGCGGACCTCGCCGAACTCGCCGACTGCTCCCTGGTCGTCGAGGCCGTCCTGGAGCGGCTGGACGTCAAGCAGGACCTCTTCCGGGCGCTCGAGGACCTCGTCGACGAGGACTGTCTGCTCGCCACCAACACCTCCTCCCTGTCGGTCACCGCGATCGGCGGCGCCCTGCGCAGCCCGGGCCGCTTGGTCGGCCTGCACTTCTTCAACCCCGCCCCGCTGCTGCCGCTGGTGGAGGTGGTCTCCGGGTTCGCCACCGACGTCTCGTCGACCACGCGCGCGTACGAGATGGCACGCGCCTGGGGCAAGACGCCGGTGGCCTGCGCCGACACCCCCGGCTTCATCGTCAACCGCATCGCCCGGCCCTTCTACGCCGAGGCGTTCGCGGTCTACGAGGCCCAGGGCGCCGACCCCGCCACCATCGACGCGGTCCTGCGCGAGTCCGGCGGATTCAGGATGGGCGCCTTCGAACTGACCGACCTCATCGGCCAGGACGTCAACGAGTCGGTCACGCACTCGGTGTGGCAGAGCTTCTTCCAGGACGTGCGCTTCACCCCCTCGCTCGCCCAGCGCCGCCTGGTCGAGTCGGGCCGGCTCGGCCGCAAGAGCGGGCACGGCTGGTACGACTACGGGAATGACGCCGAGCGGGCCGAGCCGCACACCGCGGAGCGGGCGCAGCCGCCCGCGTACGTCGTCGCCGAGGGCGACCTGGGCCCCGCTTCGGAACTGCTCGCGCTGATCCGCGAGGCGGGCATCCAGGTCCGCGAGGAGGACGAGGACCACGGCAGCCGCCTGGTCCTGCCGGGCGGCGGCCAGCTCGCCCTCGCCGACGGGCAGACCTCGGTGGAGTTCCGGGACGTCGTCTACTTCGACCTCGCCCTGGACTACCGCCGCGCGACCCGGATCGCCCTGTCCGCCTCCCAGGACACCTCCCCGCAGACCCTCGCCGAGGCCACCGGCCTCTTCCAGGCGCTCGGCAAGGACGTCAGTGTCATCGGAGACGTCCCCGGCATGATCGTCGCGCGCACGGTCGCCCGGATCGTCGACCTCGCGCACGACGCCGTCGCCAAGGGCGTGGCCACCGAGGAGGACGTCGACACCGCGATGCGCCTGGGCGTCAACTACCCGCTGGGCCCCTTCGAGTGGAGCCGCAGGCTCGGTCGGAACTGGGCCTACGCCCTCCTCGACGACCTGCACCTGCGCGACCCCTCCGGCCGCTACGCGCCCTCCCTGGCGCTGTACCGGCACGCCTACGCCTCCGACAAGCGGGAGGGCAGCACCTCATGACGACCGCCAAGCGCGACACGTACACCCCGGAGACGCTGCTGTCCGTCGCCGTCCAGGTCTTCAACGAGCGCGGCTACGACGGCACCTCCATGGAGCACCTGTCCAAGGCGGCCGGCATCTCCAAGTCGTCGATCTACCACCATGTGGCGGGCAAGGAGGAGCTGCTGCGCCGGGCCGTCAGCCGGGCTCTGGACGGCCTCTTCGGGATCCTCGACGAGGACCACGCGCGCGTGGGGCGTGCCGCCGACCGTCTTCAGTACGTCGT
The DNA here is from genome assembly GCF_017614965.1 of Streptomyces griseorubiginosus. Classification (GTDB taxonomy): domain Bacteria; phylum Actinomycetota; class Actinomycetes; order Streptomycetales; family Streptomycetaceae; genus Streptomyces; species Streptomyces griseorubiginosus_B. The sequence goes on from NZ_WVUG01000276.1 coordinate 6,288, forward strand.
GCGGCGCATGGTCGAGGTGCTGATCGGCGAACTCCCCTACGTCACCCTGCTGCTGCGGGTGCGCGGCAACACCGGCACCGAGCGGTGGGCCCTGGAGCGCCGCCGCGACTTCGACCACCGGGTCGCCGAGCTGCTGAAGGCGGCGGCCGCGGACGGGGACGTGCGCGGCGACGTGGAGGTGCGGCTCGCCACCCGGCTCGTCTTCGGGATGATCAACTCGATCGTCGAGTGGTACCGGCCGGACGGGCGCGGGATGAACGAGCGCGAGGTCGCCGACGCGGTGGTTCAGCTGGTCTTCGGAGGCCTGCGCGAGGAGGGCTGACCTCAGCCCTGCGGCTCCAGGTCCTCCTCCTCGAACACCAGCAGCGTGCGGGTGCTCAGCACCTCCGGCATGGCCTGCAGCCGGGTGAGGACCAGTTCGCGCAGCGCCCGGTTGTCGGACGTGTGGACCAGCAGCAGTACGTCGAAGTCGCCACCCACCAGGGCGATGTGGGAGGCGCCGGGCAGCTGTCTGAGCTGCTCGCGGACGGTGCGCCAGGAGTTCTGCACGATCTTCAGGGTGATGTACGCCGATGTGCCCTGACCGGCGCGTTCATGGTCGACGCGGGCGCCGAAGCCGCGGATGACGCCGTCGTCGATCAGCCGGTTGATGCGGGCATAGGCGTTGGCGCGGGAGACGTGGACCCGTTCGGCGACCGACCTTATCGACGCACGGCCGTCGGACTGGAGCATCTGCAGGATGTCCAGGTCGATCGCGTCGAGGGGCCGCGGCGGCGGCAGGGGGACGGTGCCCTCGGGCTCCTCGGCCATTTGTTCAGGTGCCATGTCCCCCCGCCTCCCTGCCATGGACGTACTGCGTTCATTCCAGGCTGTGGAGAACCGTTTGTCCACAGCCTGAAGGGGCCTGTAGCCAAAATGTGCCGACGACCGAACAATCGGTAGGTGAGGCGGGTCACAGCCGACGCGCCTCCCGTAGCCGCTCCCACGAGGAGGTGCCGTCATGACGGTCATGGAGCAGCGGGGCGCGTACCGGCCATCGCCGCCCCCCGCCTGGCAGCCACGCACCGATCCCGCGCCGCTGCTGCCCGACGCGGAGCCCCACCGGGTGCTGGGCACCGAGGCGGCGGCGAAGTCCGACCCGGCCCTGCTGCGCCGCCTGTACGCCGAGCTGGTGCGCGGCCGCCGCTACAACGCACAGGCCACCGCCCTCACCAAGCAGGGCCGTCTCGCCGTCTACCCCTCCAGCACCGGTCAGGAGGCCTGCGAGGTCGCCGCCGCGCTCGCCCTGCGGGAGCAGGACTGGCTCTTCCCCAGCTACCGCGACACCCTCGCCGCCGTCGTCCGTGGCGTCGACCCCGTCCAGGCGCTGACCCTGCTGCGCGGTGACTGGCACACCGGCTACGACCCGTATGAGCACCGGGTGGCCCCGCTGTGCACCCCGCTCGCCACCCAGCTCCCGCACGCCGTCGGTCTCGCGCACGCGGCCCGCCTCAAGGGCGACGACGTCGTCGCGCTCGCCATGGTCGGCGACGGCGGCACCAGCGAGGGCGACTTCCACGAGGCGCTGAACTTCGCCGCCGTCTGGCGGGCACCGGTCGTCTTCCTGGTCCAGAACAACGGCTTCGCCATCTCCGTCCCGCTCGCCAAGCAGACCGCGGCCCCCTCCCTGGCCCACAAGGCCGTCGGATACGGCATGCCCGGCCGGCTGGTCGACGGCAACGACGCGGCCGCCGTGCACGAGGTCCTCACCGACGCCGTACGGCACGCGCGTGAGGGCGGCGGACCCACGCTGGTCGAGGCGATCACCTACCGCGTCGACGCCCACACCAACGCCGACGACGCCACCCGCTACCGCGGCGACGCCGAGGTCGAGGCCTGGCGTGCGCACGATCCGATCGCGCTCCTGGAACAAGAACTGACCGAACGCGGCCTCCTCGACGAGGACGGGATGCGGCACGCGCGCGATGCCGCCGAGGCCATGGCCGCCGACCTGCGCGAGCGCATGAACCAGGACGCGGTGCTCGACCCGGCGGACCTGTTCGCCCACGTCTACGCCGAACCGACCCCGCAACTGCGCGAACAGCAGGCCCTGCTGGAGGCCGAGCTGGCGGCGGAGCAGGAAGGGGCGCACTGATGACCACCGTCGCCGTGAAGCCGGCCACCATGGCGCAGGCCCTCACCCGAGCGCTTCGCGACGCCATGGCCGCCGACCCCTCGGTGCACGTCATGGGTGAGGACGTCGGCACCCTCGGCGGCGTCTTCCGCGTCACCGACGGCCTCGCCAAGGAGTTCGGCGAGGACCGCTGCACCGACACCCCGCTCGCCGAGGCCGGCATCCTCGGCACCGCCGTCGGCATGGCGATGTACGGGCTGCGCCCGGTGGTGGAGATGCAGTTCGACGCGTTCGCCTACCCCGCCTTCGAGCAGCTGATCAGCCATGTCTCCCGCATGCGCAACCGCACGCACGGCGCCATGCCGCTCCCGATCACCGTCCGCGTCCCCTACGGCGGCGGCATCGGCGGTGTCGAGCACCACAGCGACTCCTCCGAGGCGTACTACATGGCGACTCCGGGACTCCATGTCGTCACGCCGGCCACCGTCGCCGACGCCTACGGACTGCTGCGCGCCGCCATCGCCTCCGACGACCCGGTCGTCTTCCTGGAACCCAAGCGCCTGTACTGGTCCAAGGACTCCTGGAACCCCGATCACCCGACCGACGTGGAACCCATAGGCCGCGCCGTGGTGCGGCGCCCGGGCCGGAGCGCCACGCTCATCACCTACGGACCCTCGGTCCCCGTCTGCCTCGAAGCCGCCGAGGCCGCGCGCGCCGAGGGCTGGGACCTCGAAGTCGTCGACCTGCGCTCCCTGGTGCCGTTCGACGACGAGACGGTCGCGGCCTCGGTACGGCGGACCGGACGCGCCGTCGTCGTGCACGAGTCGGGCTCCTTCGGGGGACCGGGCGGAGAGATCGCGGCGCGGGTCACCGAGCGCTGCTTCCACCACCTGGAGGCGCCGGTGCTGCGCGTGGCCGGGTTCGACATCCCCTACCCGCCGCCCATGCTGGAGCGGCACCACCTGCCCGGCGTGGACCGGATCCTGGACGCCGTGGGGCGTTTGCAGTGGGAGGCCGAGAACTGATGGCACAGGTGCTGGAGTTCAAGCTCCCCGACCTCGGGGAGGGGCTCACCGAGGCGGAGATCGTGCGCTGGCTGGTGCAGGTCGGCGACGTCGTCGCCGTGGACCAGCCGGTCGTCGAGGTCGAGACGGCCAAGGCGATGGTCGAGGTGCCCTGTCCCTACGGCGGCGTGGTCACCGCCCGCTTCGGCGAGGAGGGCACGGAGCTTCCCGTCGGCGCCCCGCTGCTGACGGTCGCGGTGGGCCCGAAGGCCTCGGACACGGAGTCCGAGGGCTCGGGGAACGTACTGGTGGGCTACGGAACCGGGGCACCCCCGGCACGCAGGCGCAGGGTACGCCCGACGACACCGACGGGCCGTCCCGCGGCTCCGACGGGCGGTCCTGCGGCACCCGGACACGTGCCCCCGGCGGCACCGGGGCGCGCGCATGCCACTCCCGCCGACGACGGCTCCGACGGCAGGATCGCGCCGGCGGCGGGCCAAGGACCCGCCCGGCAGCACGGCGCGGTCGCCGTCGGCACCGCGCGCGTGACCGATCCACCCGGGAGCCCCCGGGGCGAGGGGCCCGTCCCCGTGATCTCCCCGCTCGTCCGCCGTCTCGCCCGCGAGAACGGCCTGGACCTGCGGGAGCTGGCCGGCTCGGGACCCGACGGGCTCATCCTGCGGGCCGACGTCGAGTACGCGCTGCGGGCCGCGGACGCGGCGCCCCGGCAGGTCACCGCACCGGCGGCGAAGTCGCACGCACGCGTGGCCGCGACGCTCACGCCGGTGGCTCCGGCGCCCGAGCCGTCGCAGGCCGCCCCCGCCGGCACCCGCATCCCCCTCAAGGGCATCCGCGGTGCCGTCGCCGACAAGCTCTCCCGCAGCCGGCACGAGATACCGGACGCCACCTGCTGGGTGGACGCCGACGCGACCGAGCTGATGCGCGCGCGTACCGCGATGAACGCGGCGGGCGGCCCCAAGATCTCCCTCCTCGCCCTCCTGGCCAGGATCTGCACCGCCGCCCTCGCCCGCTTCCCCGAGCTCAACTCCACGGTCGACACGGCGGCCAGGGAGGTCGTCCAGCTCGACCACGTGCACCTGGGGTTCGCCGCGCAGACCGAGCGGGGCCTGGTCGTACCGGTCGTCCGGGACGCCCATGCGCGCGACGCCGAGGCGCTGACCGCGGAGTTCGCCCGGCTGACCGAGGCGGCCCGCGCGGGAAGCCTCACACCCGGGGAACTCACCGGCGGGACCTTCACGTTGAACAACTACGGAGTGTTCGGCGTCGACGGCTCCACGCCGATCATCAACCACCCCGAGGCGGCCATGCTCGGCGTCGGCCGCATCGTCCCCAAGCCGTGGGTGCACGAGGGCGAGCTGGCGGTGCGCCAGGTCGTCCAGCTCTCGCTCACCTTCGACCACCGGGTGTGCGACGGCGGCACGGCGGGCGGCTTCCTGCGCTACGTGGCGGACTGCGTGGAACAGCCGGCGGTCCTGCTGCGCACGCTCTGACCCGGACGTTCCCTGTGATCGCGGCGCCCCCCATACTCATGGGGTGACCTCGTACGAGCGCTCGGACGTCCCCGGCCCGGCGTACGACGCCGTGTCGGACGTCCCCGGCCCGGCGTACGACGCCGTCGTCCTGGCCGGGGGCGCCGCGCGGCGGCTCGGCGGCGCCGACAAACCCGGCCTGCGCGTGGGCGGGCGGGCACTGCTCGACCGGGTGCTCGCGGCCTGCGCCGACGCGCGCAGGACGGTCGTCGTGGCCGAACCGCGCCCCACACCCCGGCCCGTGCTGTGGGCCCGCGAGGACCCGCCCGGCGGCGGCCCGCTCGCCGCGCTCGGCGCCGGACTGCGCCACACCACGGCCGACCCCGTCGTCGTCCTCTCCGCCGACCTGCCCTTCCTCGAAGCGCACACGGTACGGCGGCTGCTGACCGCCCTGCGGACGGACAGCGCCGACGGCGCCCTGCTCACCGACGCCGACGGCCGCGACCAACCCCTCGTGGCCGCCTACCGCGCGCCCGCGCTTGACCGCGCCCTGACCACCCTCTCCGAACAACACGACGGCCTCACCGGCCTCCCCCTCCGCCGGCTGACCGCCGGCCTCGACCTCACCCGCGTCCCCGACCCCGTCGCGTCCTTCGACTGCGACACCTGGGACGACATCGCCACCGCCAGGGCACGTATCAGGGAGCATGGGCACGTGTTGGATGAATGGATCTCCGCAGCCAAGGACGAGCTGGGCATCGACCTCGACGTCGACACCGGCGTCCTGCTCGATCTCGCCCGCGACGCCGCTCACGGTGTGGCCAGGCCCGCCGCACCGCTGACCACCTTCCTCGTCGGCTACGCGGCCGGACTGGCCGGCGGCGGCCCGCAGGCCGTCGCCGAGGCCGCCCGCAAGGCCGCCGCCCTCGCCGCGCGCTGGGCGGACGAGGCCGCCGACGCCAAGGCGGACGCGGCCCCGGACGCCACGCCCGAGACCCGTCCGGACGCCGGATGACCGCCCGCTCCACCCGGACCGGCGAGGACGCCGAGGACCTGGACGTCGAGGAGGTGCTCGCGCTGGTGAACGAGCACGGTGGCCCCGCGGGCGACCCCGGCGGCCGTAGGGAAGGCCCCGCCC
>NZ_WVUG01000277.1 GCF_017614965.1 Streptomyces griseorubiginosus
CCTTCAGGGGGCCCCACTCGTTGGGGTCCGGGACGCCCGGGGGGAGCATCTGGCGGCGTTTGGGGCCGCCGTGGTCGGACTCGCCGGGTTCCTTGGCGCCGGGCCAGGCCTTGGCGACTCGGGCGGCGAGGACGAAGTCCTTGCGGAGGGGGTGGCCCTCGAAGGTCTCCGGGAGGAGGAGGTGGTCAAGTGCCGGGTGGCCTTCGAAGGTCACGCCGAACATCTCGTGGGTCTCGCGTTCGTGCCAGGCGGCGCCCGCGTAGAGGTTCACCGCGCTCGGCAGGGTCGGCGCGTCGTGCGGGACCGTCGTACGCAGGAGGAGGCGGCGGACCGGGGCGAGGGCGACGACGTGTGCCGAGACGCGGAAGCCCGTGCCGGGTTCGTCGACCGCGCTCAGCCAGTCGAAATAGGTGCAGGCCAGCTGGTCACGGGCCACCGCCAGCGCGGTGAGCCAGGAGGAGGGCGGAACGTCCACGGTCAGGACGTCGTAGGACACGTCCGCCGTGGCCTCCGTACCGAACAGTTCCTCGACCGGGGCGGGAAGCCAGCCGATCGTGCTCATCGACCCTCCTCGGTAGCCGGAGCATCGGAGGCAGCAGAGCCGGAACCCGGAGCGTCGGAACCCGGAGCGTCGGAAGCCGGAGCATCGGAAGCCGGAGCATCGGAAGCCGGAGAGTCGTCGGCTTCCGGGGCGGGAACACCGGTCCCCGATGCCGCCCTCTCCCCCGGCCCCTTCACCAACCCGCTCTGCAGAGCTCCCGCCGACGGGCGACCACCCGTGTCCACCGCGCCGTACCGCTCGCCCAGGGACTCCCTGGCGATCTTCTCCTGGAGTTTGAGGATGCCCTGGAGGAGGGCTTCGGGGCGGGGCGGGCAGCCGGGGACGTAGACGTCGACCGGGATGATCTGGTCGACGCCCTTGGTGACGGAGTAGGAGTCCCAGTAGGGGCCGCCGCAGTTGGAGCAGGCGCCGAAGGAGATGACGTACTTCGGTTCCGGCATCTGTTCGTACAGCCGCTTCACGGCCGGGGCCATCTTGTCCGTGACCGTGCCGGAGACGACCATCAGGTCGGCCTGGCGCGGGCCCGGGGCGAAGGGGATCACGCCGAGGCGGATGAAGTCGTGGCGGGCCATCGACGCGGCGATGAACTCGATCGCGCAGCAGGCCAGGCCGAAGTTGAAGACCCAGAGCGAGTAGCGGCGGCCCCAGTTGAGGATCACCTTCATCGGTTCCGGCGCGAGGCGTGCGAGGGCGCCGAGTCGCTTCGGCTCCGGCAGCAGGACCGGTTGCTCCTGCGGCAGGACCGGCTGCCCGTCGGTGACAGCGCGGACAGCGGGGACAGCAGTGACAGCGTTGACCTCGGTGACGTTGGTCTCTGGCGTCACGTCCATGCCAGTACGCCCTTCTTGTATGCGTACAGCAGCCCCACGGCCAGGAAGCCGAGGAAGATGAACATCTCGACCAGGGTCGTCGCGCCGTAACCCGGGACGGCGAAGACCGTCGCCCAGGGGAACAGGAAGATCGAGTCGACGGCGAAGACGACGTACAGGAAGGCGTAGACGTAGTAGCGGACCTGGGTGTGCGCCCAGCCCTCGCCGACGGGGTCGACTCCGCACTCGTACGTCAGGAGTTTCTCCGGGGTGGGGACCACCGGCCGCAGCAGGCGGCCCGCGCCGAAGGCGACGGCCACGAAGAGCACGCCGGCCACGGCGAGCAGTCCGACGACCGAGTACGACCGGAAGTAGCCCGCCGCGATGACGACGGTCGGTTCCCGCACGTCCGTCCCCTCACTCGCTTCACTCGCTGCTGTTCGACGATCTGTACGCAGGGAGTCTAGGCCCTGATAAAGGCACGGTAAGCAGCCCGTCATGCCTTGAGATCGGCACGTGATGCCAAGGTGGGGTTTTCCCCAGCAGACGGGGGCAGCCGACCTCATGGCGCGGGGGCCCGGCGCGCGGCACGCTAGCCCATATGACCGAAGGATTCTCGCGCCCGGCCCGGGCCCCGGAAGGCGCCGACGACCGTCTGCCGCCCGCCCGTCTCGCCTACGTAGGGCACACCTGGAAGGAGATCGCGCATCTGCTCGTGAATCTTCCGCTGGCGGTGTTCGGGTTCGTCTACGTCGTGACGGTGCTGTGGACCGGTTTCTGGCTGACCGTGACGGTGATCGGGTTCCCGTTGCTGGCGGCCGGGCTGATGGGTGCACGGCACTGGGGGCGGATGGAGCGGGCGCGGGCAAGGCGGCTGCTCGGGGTGCGCGTCGACGAGCCGAGTCCGCTGCCCCGGCGAGCGGCGGCGGGCGGCTTCCTGCCGTGGCTGTGGATGGCGGTGAAGGATCCGGTCGCCTGGCGCACGGTGCTGTACCACTTCATCCGGCTGCCGTGGGGCATCCTCACCTTCGCCATCACGCTGACCTCGTTGTTCGTGCTGTGGCCGGTGCTGCCGTTCATCGCGCGCGGGCTGGCGAACGCGGACCGGGCGATGGTGCGCGGGCTGCTGTCGCCCTCCGACGAGCTGGAGCGGCGCATCGCCGAGCTGGAGTCGGACCGGGGGGTCGTGGTCGACACGGCCAACGCGGATCTGCGGCGCATCGAGCGCGACCTGCACGACGGGGCGCAGGCGCGGCTGGTCAATCTGGCGATGGGGCTGGGCCTGGCGAAGGAGAAGCTGCTGGAGGATCCCGACTCGGCGGCGGAGATGGTCGCCGAGGCGCACGGCGAGGTGAAGCTCGCGCTGCAGGAGCTGCGGGACCTGGCGCGGGGCATCCATCCCGCCGTACTCACCGACCGGGGACTGGACGCGGCGCTGTCCGCCGTCGCCTCCCGCTGCACCGTGCCCGTCAAGGTGACGGTGGATCTGGAGTCCCGGCCGGCCGCGGCCATCGAGGGCATCGCCTATTTCACCGTGTCGGAGCTGCTGCAGAACATCAGCAAGCACAGCGGGGCGAGGAACGCGGTCGTCGAGGTGTGGCGGGCGGAGAACCGGCTGCTCATCCAGGTCGAGGACGACGGGCGGGGCGGTGCCCGGCTGGACGGCGGTAGCGGGATGCGGGGGCTGGCCGAGCGGCTGGGCGCGGTCGACGGGCTGTTCGTCGTCGACTCGCCGCAGGGCGGGCCGACCGTCGTCACGGCGGAACTGCCCTGGCGCGACCGTTCCGGGGCCGCGGGGTAGGGAAAACCCCCCGCCGAAGATGCCGACGGACTCCATGGTTCGCGGACCTGCGGCGCAGCAGGGTGGAGGTAGGGCGGGAGAAGCCGCAAAAGGAACGGGACGAGTAGAACGGACGACGCCGATGGCCACGGAGTACGGACAGGGCTACGGGCACGGGTACGACAGCGGGTTCGGGCTCGCCGAGCCGCGCCGGCGCCGGCTGCCTGCCGGGCTGCGGGCGCCGTTCGAGGGGCGCAGCTGGCGGGAGTTCGGGTATGTGCTGCTGAGCCTGCCGATCGGGATCATGCTCTTCACATACGCCGTGACGATGGTGGCGCTCGGCGCCGGTCTGCTGGTGACGTTCCTCGGTATCCCGGTGCTCGCGGCGGGGCTCGCCGGCTGCCGGGGGTTCGGGGCGTTGGAGCGGGCGCGGGCGCGCGGCATGCTGGGGCTGGAGGTGGGGGACCCCGAGCCGCTGCGGATGAAGAAGTCCGGGGTGATGGCCTGGATGGGGGCCGTGCTGAAGAGCGGCACCTCGTGGCGCACGCTGCTGTACGCGGTGGTGCAGTTCCCCTGGTCGGTGTTCTCGTTCGTGGTCGCCGTGAACTTCTGGGCGTACGGCTGGGCGCTGCTGACGTACCCGCTGTGGTTCTGGGTCTTCCCGGTGTACGCCGGTCAGGGCGGCCTGCAGCTGTTCGGCGACGCGCATCACTCGGTCTACCTCGACAACCCGTTCGAGATCACCGTCACGGCCCTGGTGGGGCTGTTGTTCACGCTGGCCACGCCGTGGATCGTGCGGGCGCTGACCATGGTGGACCGGGTCATGGTGCACGGGCTGCTGGGGCCGTCGCGGCTGTCGGCGCGGGTGGTGGAGCTGGAGTCGGACCGGGGGGTCGTGGTGGACACGGCGGCGGCCGACCTGCGGCGGATCGAGCGGGACCTGCACGACGGGGCGCAGGCGCGGCTGGTGGCGCTGGCGATGGATCTGGGGCTGGCGAAGGAGAAGCTGGCGGAGGATCCGCGGGCGGCGGCGCGGATGGTGGACGAGGCGCACGGTGAGGTGAAGACGGCGCTGCAGGAGCTGCGGGATCTGGCGCGGGGCATCCATCCCGCCGTACTCACCGACCGGGGACTGGACGCGGCGCTGTCCGCCGTCGCCTCCCGCTGCGCCGTGCCCGTGCAGGTGGAGGTGGATCTGGCCGAGCGGCCGGCGCCCGCGATCGAGGGCATCGCCTACTTCACGGTGTCGGAGCTGCTGCAGAACATCAGCAAGCACGCCCGGGCCACCTGGGCGGCGGTGGACGTGTGGCGGGTCGAGGGCCGACTGATGGTGCAGGTCGTCGACAACGGTGTGGGCGGTGCGGACGCCTCCTCCGGTTCGGGCCTGGCCGGGCTCGCGGAACGCTTGGACGCGGTGGACGGGATCCTGGTGGTGGACTCCCCGACGGGCGGGCCGACCCGGGTGACGGCGGAGCTGCCGTGGCGGGGGGAGCGGTCGTTGCGGTGACGCGTCCGTACGCCCGATCCCTGTACGTCCAGGTCCCGTACGCGCGATTCCCGTACGCCCACATCCCGTACGCCCGATTCCCGTACGGCCGATGATCGGCACCCGCACGGCAGGCCGGAAACGCGCCTGCCGTGCGGCTGTTTCCCGCTGATTGCCCAGGGAATCGCGTTGCCGGGGCCCCTCCGGGTCCGGATGCTGGAATGCTGGACTACTGGCAGACGGAACAGGGCGTGGGGGGCCGGACATCGTGGAGGACAGGGTGCGGGTGGTCATCGCCGAGGATTCGGTGCTCCTGCGGGAGGGGCTGACGCGGCTGTTGACCGACCGTGGGCACGACGTCGTCGCCGGGGTCGGTGACGGGGAGGCGCTGATCAAGACCATCACGGAGCTCGACGGGCAGGGCGAGCTGCCGGACGTGGTGGTCGCGGACGTGCGGATGCCGCCGACGCACACCGACGAGGGGGTGCGAGCCGCGGTGCAACTGCGGAAGGCACATCCCGGTCTCGGGGTACTCGTACTGTCGCAGTACGTGGAGGAGCGGTACGCCACCGAGCTGCTCGCCGGGTCCAGTCACGGCGTCGGCTACCTGCTCAAGGACCGGGTGGCCGAGGTGCGTGAGTTCGTGGACGCGGTGGTGCGGGTGGCCCGGGGCGGTACCGCGCTGGACCCGGAGGTGGTGGCGCAGCTGCTCGGACGCAGCCGTAAGCAGGATGTGCTGGCCGGGCTCACGCCGCGGGAACGGGAGGTGTTGGGACTGATGGCCGAGGGACGGACGAACTCCGCGATCGCCCGGCAGCTCGTGGTCAGCGACGGCGCCGTGGAGAAGCACGTCAGCAACATCTTCCTGAAGCTCGGGCTGTCGCAGAGCGACGGGGATCACCGGCGTGTTCTCGCGGTCCTCACCTATCTCAACTCATGACCGGCTGACACCGGACCGGCGGCCGCGCGCTCAGCCGTCAGTCCAGCGTCCGTCCAGCCCCAGAACCGAAGAATCGCGGGGAGCGTCTTCAGAGCAAGCGCCGGGGGGCGAGAAATCATGACAATTCAGGGCGTCGGACCGTCTCAAATGCGTGTCCATCATGCGAATGGCCGAGGGAAGGCGACCCTAACGGACGTAGGGTTGATCCTGGGAAGGCCTGCGGGAAGGCCGGTCCCAGACAGCCGCCTCGAGGGAGGTCCAGTTCAGTGACCAGCCAGGTCAGCAGGACGACGGAGCAGGCAGAAGCGGACACGGCGGACGGAGCCGTCGTAGGAGAGCAGCGCAGGCCGGCGGGGACGAAGGACGTCCGCCGGCTGGACCGGGTGATCATCAGGTTCGCGGGAGACTCCGGTGACGGGATGCAGCTCACCGGTGACCGCTTCACCTCGGAGACGGCGTCCTTCGGCAACGATCTCTCCACCCTTCCGAACTTCCCCGCCGAGATCCGCGCCCCCGCCGGAACCCTCCCGGGTGTCTCGTCCTTCCAGCTCCACTTCGCCGACCACGACATCCTCACTCCGGGTGACGCGCCGAACGTGCTCGTCGCGATGAACCCGGCCGCGCTGAAGGCGAACATCGGCGATCTGCCGCGCGGCGCGGAGATCATCGTCAACACGGACGAGTTCACCAAACGGGCGATGCAGAAGGTCGGCTACGCCGTCTCCCCGCTGGAGGACGGCTCGCTGGACGGCTACAGCCTGCACGAGGTGCCGCTGACCACGCTGACGGTGGAGGCCCTCAAGGACTTCGACCTCAGCCGGAAAGAGGCCGAGCGCAGCAAGAACATGTTCGCGCTGGGGCTGCTGAGCTGGATGTACCACCGGCCGACCGAGGGCACGGAGAAGTTCCTGCGCACCAAGTTCGCGAAGAAGCCGGAGATCGCCGAGGCGAACCTGGCGGCCTACCGCGCGGGCTGGAACTTCGGCGAGACGACCGAGGACTTCGCGGTCTCCTACGAGATCGCCCCGGCGACGACCGCGTTCCCGCCGGGCCTGTACCGCAACATCTCCGGCAACCTCGCACTCGCCTACGGCCTGATCGCGGCCTCGCGCCAGGCCGATCTGCCGCTGTTCCTGGGCTCGTACCCGATCACTCCGGCCTCGGACATCCTGCACGAGCTGAGCCGGCACAAGAACTTCGGCGTGCGCACCTTCCAGGCCGAGGACGAGATCGCGGGCATCGGCGCGGCCCTGGGCGCGGCCTTCGGCGGCTCGCTCGGCGTGACGACGACGTCCGGTCCCGGGGTGGCGCTCAAGAGCGAGACCATCGGCCTGGCGGTCTCCCTGGAGCTGCCGCTGCTGGTCATCGACATCCAGCGCGGCGGTCCGTCCACGGGTCTGCCGACCAAGACCGAGCAGGCCGACCTGCTGCAGGCCATGTTCGGCCGCAACGGCGAGGCGCCGGTCCCGATCGTCGCCCCGTGCACGCCGGCCGACTGCTTCGACGCGGCCCTGGAGGCCACCCGCATCGCCCTGACCTACAGAACCCCCGTGATGCTGCTGTCCGACGGCTACCTGGCCAACGGCTCCGAACCCTGGCGCATCCCGGAACTGGACGAACTCCCGGACCTGACCGTGCAGTTCGCACAGGGTCCCAACCACACGCTGCCCGACGGCAGCGAGGTCTTCTGGCCCTACAAGCGCGACCCGCAGACCCTCGCCCGCCCCTGGGCCGTCCCGGGCACGCCCGGCCTGGAACACCGCATCGGCGGCATCGAGAAGCAGGACGGCACGGGCAACATCTCCTACGACCCCGCCAACCACGACTTCATGGTCCGCACCCGGCAGGCCAAGATCGACGGCATCGACGTACCGGATCTGGAGGTCGACGACCCGCACGAGGCACGCACCCTGGTGCTGGGCTGGGGCTCGACGTACGGACCGATCACGGCGGCGGTACGGCGGCTGCGGGCGGCCGGCGAGTCGATCGCACAGGCGCATCTGCGCCACCTCAACCCCTTCCCGCGGAATCTGGGCGCGGTGCTCGGGCGTTACGAGAAGGTCGTGATCCCCGAGATGAACCTCGGTCAGCTCGCCACGCTGATCCGGGCGAAGTACCTGGTCGACGCCCACTCGTACAACCAGGTCAACGGCATGCCGTTCAAGGCTGAGCAGCTCGCCACGGCTCTCAAGGAGGCCATCGATGGCTGAGACGTCCACGGAAGGCACGGGCACGATCGAGGCGCTCACTCTCGTCCCCAAGGCCGCGGCCCGGCAGTCCATGAAGGACTTCAAGTCCGATCAGGAAGTGCGCTGGTGCCCCGGCTGCGGTGACTACGCGATCCTGGCGGCCGTCCAGGGCTTCATGCCGGAGCTGGGCCTGGCCAAGGAGAACATCGTCTTCGTCTCGGGCATCGGCTGCTCGTCCCGCTTCCCCTACTACATGAACACGTACGGCATGCACTCCATCCACGGCCGTGCGCCTGCGATCGCGACGGGGCTCGCGGCCTCGCGGCGGGATCTGTCGGTGTGGGTGGTCACGGGTGACGGCGACGCGCTGTCGATCGGCGGAAACCACCTGATCCACGCGCTGCGCCGGAATGTAAACCTGAAGATCCTGCTGTTCAACAACCGGATCTACGGCCTGACCAAAGGCCAGTACTCCCCGACCTCCGAGGTCGGAAAGATCACGAAGTCGACTCCGATGGGCTCGCTGGACGCCCCCTTCAACCCGGTGTCCCTCGCCCTCGGCGCGGAGGCGTCCTTCGTCGCCCGCACCATCGACTCCGACCGCAAGCACCTCACCGAGGTCCTGCGCCAGGCCGCGGCCCACCCGGGCACGGCGCTGATCGAGATCTACCAGAACTGCAACATCTTCAACGACGGTGCCTTCGACGCCCTCAAGGACAAGCAGCAGGCCGAGGATGCGGTGATCCGCCTCGAGCACGGGCAGCCGATCCGCTTCGGGGCGGACGGTGCGCGGGGCGTCGTCCGCGATGCGGTCACCGGCGATCTGAAGGTGGTCGACGTGACGCCGGACAACGAGTCCCAGATCCTGGTCCACGACGCCCACGCGGCGTCCCCCACGACCGCCTTCGCCCTCTCCCGCCTGGCCGACCCGGACACCCTCCACCACACCCCCATCGGCGTGCTGCGCTCGGTGGACCGGCCGGTGTACGACACCCAGATGGCCGACCAGCTGGACTCCGCCATCGAGCAGAACGGCAAGGGCGACCTGGCGACGCTGCTGGCGGGCGGCGACACCTGGACGGTGGTCGGCTGACGACCGCCGCTGTGACGCAGGGAGGGCTCGGATGCTTTGCACGGCATCCGAGCCCTTCTCATTCCTCGTGCGGGTCGCCGCTCACCTTCCGGACGAGCCGGCACCGGCCCTCGCGGCGTCGTACCGCTCCCGCGCCTCCTGCACGGCGTCGAGCCGCTTCTGGGTCCACCCCGCCAGCCCCCTCACCTGTTCCGCCGCCTCGCGACCGAGGTCGGTCAGGGAGTAGTCGACTCGGGGCGGGATGACCGGCTTGGCGTCGCGGTGGACCAGGCCGTCGCGTTCCAGGGTCTGGAGGGTCTGGGTCAGCATCTTCTCGCTGACGCGGCCGATCGCCCGGCGCAGTTCGCTGAAGCGGTACGGGCGGTCGAGGAGCTCGATCAGGACGAGGACGCCCCAGCGGCTGGTGACGTGTTCCAGGACGAGGCGGTACGGGCACATCGCCTCGCCGGTGTCGTACTTGGAGACAACGGAGTCCACTGCACTTACGGCCATGCCAGTACCTTACTTCAAAGTGGGTACTTTCGCAGAGTTAGCGCTCCCCCTAGGGTTAGTGGCATCCGCACCCCACAAGGAGATCGCACATCATGAGCATCGTCGTCACCGGAGCCACCGGACACCTCGGCCGCCACGTCGTCGAGCAGCTGCTGGAGAAGGTCCCGGCCGAGCAGGTCACCGCCGTCGTGCGCGACGAGGCCAAGGCCGCCGACCTCGCCGAGCGCGGCGTGAAGCTCGCGGTCGCCGACTACAACGCCCCCGAGACCTTCGACCACGTCTTCTCCGCCGGTGACAAGGTGCTGCTCATCAGCGGCAGCGAGGTCGGCAACGACCGCGTCGGCCAGCACCGGGTCGTCATCGAGGCCGCCAAGGCCGCCGGGGTCGCCCTGCTCGCCTACACCAGCGCCCCGGGCGCCCTGAAGGCCGCCCTCGCCGACGACCACCGCGGCACCGAGGAGATCCTGCTCGGCTCCGGCGTGCCGTACGTCCTGCTGCGCAACGGCTGGTACCACGAGAACTACACCGAGAACCTCGCCCCGGTGCTCGAGCACAACGCCGTGGTCCAGGCCGCCGGTGACGGCCGCGTCTCCTCCGCCTCCCGCGCCGACTACGCGGCCGCCGCGGTCGCCGTACTGACCGGTGAGGGCCACGAGAACAAGACGTACGAGCTGGGCGGCGACGAGGCGTGGAGCTTCGCGGAGTACGCGGCGGAGCTGAGCAAGCAGACCGGCAAGGAGATCGTCTACAACCCCGTCTCCGTCGAGGCCTTCACCGGCATCCTGGCCGGCGCCGGGCTGCCGGAGCCGGTCGCCGCGGTGATCGCGGGCGTCGACGCCTCCGTCGAGAAGGGCGAGCTGGTCGTCGACAGCGGTGACCTCTCGCGGCTGGCCGGGCGTCCGACCAGCACGATCGCCGACGCGATCACGGCCGCGCTCAAGGGCTGACCTCCCCGGAGGTCCGAGGGCCGCACTCCCCCGCCGGGCCCTCGGACGCACCACCCCCGCCTGTCATGACCGTATAGCGATACGGGCATGACAGGCGGGGGCCTTCGGCGTTACCTTCTTGCCTGCACACGCGTGCGACGGCGCGAGCGCGTCGAGGAGGAGGTGCCCGTGAGCGGGAAGTCGAAGGGCGAGCGGCGCACAGGTCTGCTGAACGGCTTCGCCGCGTACGGGATGTGGGGCCTGGTGCCCCTCTTCTGGCCCCTCCTCAAGCCCGCCGGCGCGGTCGAGATCCTCGCCCACCGCATGGTGTGGTCGCTGGCCTTCGTCGCCGTCGCGCTTCTCTGTGTACGGCGCTGGGCCTGGGCCGGTGAGCTGCTGCGGCAGCCGCGGCGGCTGGCGCTGGTCGCCGTGGCGGCGGCGGTCATCACCGTCAACTGGGGCGTGTACATCTGGGCCGTCAACAGCGGCCATGTCGTCGAGGCCTCGCTCGGGTACTTCATCAACCCGCTGGTCACCATCGCCATGGGCGTACTGCTCCTGAAGGAACGGCTGCGGCCCGTGCAGTGGGCGGCGGTCGGGATCGGCTTCGCGGCGGTGATCGTGCTGACCGTCGGGTACGGGCAGCCGCCGTGGATCTCGCTGACGCTGGCCTTCTCCTTCGCCACCTACGGGCTCGTGAAGAAGAAGGTGAATCTGGGCGGGATCGAGTCGCTGGCCGCGGAGACCGCGATCCAGTTCCTGCCCGCCGTCGGTTATCTGCTGTGGCTGACCTCGCGCGGGGACTCCACCTTCACCACCGAGGGGCCCGGGCACGGGGCGCTGCTGGCGGCGACCGGTGTGGTGACCGCGCTGCCGCTCGTGTGCTTCGGCGCGGCGGCGATCCGGGTGCCGTTGTCGACCCTGGGGCTGCTGCAGTATCTGGCACCGGTGTTCCAGTTCCTGCTGGGTGTCGCCTACTTCCATGAGGCGATGCCGGTCGAGCGGTGGGCCGGGTTCGCGCTGGTGTGGGGCGCCCTGTGCCTGCTCACCTTCGACGCGTGGCGGACCGCACGGGAGATGAGGCGGCGGCTGGAGGAGGTGCCGCGGGTCGAGGTGGCACCGTCGGCTCCGGTGGACGCCTGACCCCGCCGATGCGGGCAGACACGTTCCGGCGTGCCGGGGGCGTGAATGCTCGGCTTCTCCCCGCCGTCACCGGGCCGACTTGCGGGCGCGTTCCGTGAGGCGGCCCATGCGGGCGCGGGCCGCCTCCAGTTCCTCGATGTCGTCGGCGGCCGGCCCGTCCTCGGCCGTCAGCTCCGTCCACAGGCCGATCAGGTCGCGGCCCAGCTCCAGCCCCTGGTGCGGGTCGCGTACGGCGCGCCAGGCGGAGGCGGCGCTCTGGACGTTGCCGTACGCCCCCTCCCCGTCGCCGGCGCGCCGATGGGTCCGGGCGAGGTCGAGCGACAGCCGGAACGCACGCACCGGGTCGCCCGCCAAGTAGGCGATGTACGCGGTCAGTTCGCGCAGCTTCAGCACCTCGCCGTGCTCCGGCCCGAGCACCGCCATGGCCTCCCCCACGGCTCCCACAGCCAACCCGTCCGCCTCCGCTATCCGCCCCGCCTTCACGGCCTCGTTGATCCGTGTCACCGGCTCCGCGAGAACCCCGGTGGTGGTGGACGGCTCGTCCCCCAGCACCGCCTCGGCCACGGCGTCGAACCCACGCGCGGGGGTCGGGGTGGGCT
>NZ_WVUG01000278.1 GCF_017614965.1 Streptomyces griseorubiginosus
CCCCCTGGCCGCCCGCCCCGAGATCGACTTCACGGACCTCACCGACGAGCCCTTCCTCGCCCTGCCGCCCAGCGCGGGCCCCCTGCGCGACTACTGGCTGGCGCTCGAGGAACGCGGCGGCCGCCCGCCCCGGGTGGGCGCGGAGATCGCCAGCGCGGAGGAGACGTACGAGGCCCTGGTCGCCGGTCTCGGGGTGTGCCTGGTGGCCACGGGCAACGTCCCGCTGGTGACCATGGGCGGTGTGGTGACCCGTCCGGTGCGCGGACTGGGCCCGAGCCGCTATGTGCTGGCGTGGCGCCGGGAGGACCGGCGGGCACTGGTGACGGGGTACGTCGAGGCGTGCCGGCAGGTGGCGCGGGGCGGCTGAGCCGCCGGGCGCCGGTCAGGCCGCGCGCTCGATCTGCCGGAGGACGGACGGGTCCGTGATCCCGGCGTCGCCGGCCAGCAGCAACGCCTTGCTGAGGACGATCGAGAGCCGGTCGTCCTCGAACGGCAGGAACACCTTCCCGTCGCCCTTGCCACGCGCGGGGACGACGCACAGATAGGCGCCGTCCGGATCCATCAGGACGTTGGCCGAGCCGAGATGGATCCGGTACGTGCGCAGGTCCCCCCGGACGACGAGGAAGCGGCCGTCGAGCGAGCAGCGGTCGGCGATCCTCAGGCGCGGCAGGATCCGCTCCAGGGCGTCCCGGCGGGCCTCGGCGCTCGCCGTCAGCTCGCCGAAGCCGGCCCGCTCCCAGTAGGCGCGCACCGGCCCCCCGTCGGTCCACCCCGGGTCGGCGGCCACGGAGGTGACGCCGACGAAGAGGTCCACATCGCGCATCGCCTCGCTGAACACCAGCGGCGGTACGTCGACGAGCGGCGCCTCCCGCCAGGCGGCCCCGTCCCTGCGGGCGAACCGCACCTGATCGGTCGCGGCCAGCTGCTCCTCGCCCGCCGGGTCGGCCAGGGCGTGGAAGAAGCGGATCTGCCACTCTCCCCCGGCCAGGGTCCGCACGGCCGCGTCCTGTTCCCCGCCGTCCCACGGGCCGAGCAGGTCGCTCTTCCAGCCCCGGGCGCGAAACAGCGCGAACAGCCGCCGGTAGTGGACGAGATGGGCCGCGAAACGGTTGGAGTACAGGCGGGTCTCCTCCTCGGCGGGGGTGAGGAGATAGATCTCCCGGAACGCCTGCTTGAACGGCTGTCTGAGCCGACGTTCCGTCAGCAGGTCCCGCCAGGCCCGCACCTCCTCGGGCGTGGCACGGATCGGGTGCCACAGCCGTACGGCGGCGTCCTCGGGCGCGTCGGGCAGGTCGCCGGTCTCGGGCAGGACGGCCCGCCAGGTGCCCGGCGCGATCTCGACCTCCCAGATCAGCCGGCGTACGACGGACCGGGCGAGCGGATGCCCGGCCAGCTCGGCCCGCCACCAGCCGTAGGGGTGCACGGCGTCCACCGGGTAGCCGCCCTCCAACGCGCGCACGAGCGTGGCCAGTTGGACGCCCACGCGCTTCACCAGCTCACGCGTCTCCTTGACCAGCCCGGCGTGGTCGCGCCGTACGGGAGCGGGCAGCGAGCGCAGGGGGCGGCCGTCCTTCTCCCAGGTCAGGGTGGCGGTGGTGCCCTCGACGGTGACGACGGCCGCGTACTCCTCGCCCGCCTCCCGGCGCAGCACCCCGTCGGCGTCGAAGCCGAGGCCGGGCATCCGCAGCGCCACGTCGGTGCGCTCGGCGAGGGCCGCGTCGACGTGCTTGAGCATTTTGTCGAGCTGCTTGGGCACGCCCGCGTGCCGGACGACGGCGCGCACATGGCGTATCGCGGTCACCAGCTCGGGCGTCGGGAAGTCCCGTGCGGCCCGGACCAGTTCGTACAGCAGCGCCTGGGAGGGGAGGGTTCTCGCGGCGGTCGGGGCGAGGGCGATGCCGGGGAGAAGGCGGTCGAGGAGGGCGGGCAGCCAGGGCTCGTCGCGCAGCAGGGCGATGCGGGCGGCCCGGCCGAGTGCGGCGACCTCCCCGTCGGTGAACGCCTTGTCCGCCCGGTAGGGGATCTCGCCGGCCCGGACGGCGTCGGTCCGGTCGGCCGCCGCCTCCAGCGCGCGGCGGGCGAACGCGGCGTAGGCGGGATGGTCGGCGGCGCCGCGCCACGCGTCCGTGTCGGGCGACGGCGAGCCGTACCTGTCCTGCCGGGCGAGTTCGGACAGCCGTGCCTGTCCGGCCGCGTCGAGGCCGGCGACGACGGCGATCTCGTCGCCGACGACGGGGCCCGCGTCCCGGGCGAACCGCTCCACGACCGTGCGCAGGGTCTCCTCGCCCAGGAGCCGGGCCATCACCACCAGCACGAATGGCTGGTACACGGCGTCCTTCGCCAGCCGCGCCCCGACCAGGGCACGGACCTGTTCGGAGACATCGGGCAGCGGGCCGGTGCAGCGCTCCAGCGCGTCCACGCCCCGCTCCAGGTCCGCCCAGCCCCCCTCCTCGCTCTGGGCGACGAGCACGTCGAACATCCGACGGCACGCCTCGGGCGTGTAGCGCGGCCGACGGCCCCTCGCGGCCCTCTCGACGGCGGCCGCGAGCCCCGTCAACTCGTCCGACGCCGTGCGGGGGACAGCGTAGGCCTCGGGGAGGAGGCTGCCGAGCTCCTCGTCGGAGAGCTGCGTCAGTTCGTCGTACGGGACCTCGTCCGGGACACCCGTTCCGGTCAGCGCGCGCATGAGCGTGTCGTGGAGCATGCCGGGGATGATGACAGCCACCACTGACAGTCCGTCCGCGACCGGGCGAGGGGACCGCTCACACGTTGAAGCGGAACTCCACCACGTCCCCGTCCTGCATCACGTAGTCCTTGCCCTCCATCCGCGCCTTCCCCTTCGCGCGGGCCTCGGTGACCGAGCCGGTCTCCACCAGGTCGTCGAAGGAGATGACCTCCGCCTTGATGAAGCCCTTCTGGAAGTCGGTGTGGATGACGCCGGCGGCCTCGGGGGCGGTGGCGCCCTTCTTGATGGTCCAGGCGCGGGATTCCTTCGGGCCGGCCGTGAGGTAGGTCTGCAGGCCGAGGGTGTCGAAGCCGACGCGGGCCAGGGTCGCGAGGCCGGGCTCGTCCTGGCCGACGGACTGGAGCAGCTCCAGCGCCTCCTCCTCGTCCAGCTCGGCGAGGTCCGCCTCCAGCTTGGCGTTGAGGAAGATCGCCTCGGCGGGGGCGACCAGGGCGCGCTGCTCGTTCTTGAAGTCCTCGTCGACCAGTTCGTCCTCGTCGACGTTGAAGACGTACAGGAAGGGCTTGGTCGTCAGCAGGTGCAGGTCGTGCAGGAGCTCCGCGCGCTCGCTGCCCTGGACGATGCCGTGTGCGAAGAGCGTGTCGCCCTTCTCCAGGATCTCCTTGGCCTCCTCGACGGCCTTCACCTTCGGCGCGATGTCCTTCTTGATCCGCGACTCCTTCTGCAGGCGCGGCAGGACCTTCTCGATGGTCTGGAGGTCGGCGAGGATCAGCTCGGTGTTGATCGTCTCGATGTCGTCCTTCGGCGAGACCTTGCCGTCGACGTGGACGACGTTCTCGTCCTTGAAGGCGCGGATGACCTGGCAGATGGCGTCGGACTCACGGATGTTCGCGAGGAACTTGTTGCCCAGGCCCTCGCCCTCGGAGGCGCCGCGCACGATGCCCGCGATGTCGACGAAGTCGACGGTCGCCGGCAGGACACGCTGCGAGGAGAAGATTTCGGCCAGTTTGCTGAGCCGCGCGTCGGGGACGCCGACCACGCCCACGTTCGGCTCGATCGTGGCGAACGGGTAGTTGGCCGCGAGCACGTCGTTCTTGGTCAGGGCGTTGAACAGGGTCGACTTGCCGACATTCGGCAGACCGACGATTCCGATCGTGAGCGACACGTTGCGACTTCCCGTACGTGAGAGGAGGGGACTGGAGGGGCTGGGCCGATCCCCCAGTCTACGGCGTGCCCGCCCCCGCACCGGCGACCGATCGAACGCATGGCCAAGCTCCGCCCTCCGGCGTGTCCGAGACGCGATTCGGCACATAAACCGACCTAGGTTGGTCGTGTGGAGCAACACAGGACGCGACCCCCGCACGACGGAACGCGACGCGGCACGCCCCCGCTGCCCCCTCAGGCGGCGCACGGCGGGGCCGCCGAGGGAGGCGCCCGTCCCGCGCAGCAACGTCCGGCCGCCCGTCCGGCGTCGCGGCAGCCGGGTCCGCCGCCGGACGAGGCGGTGCGGCGGCTGCCGAACCCGCGGCTGACCGGGCTGGGCGGCGGTCTGTTCAGCGGCACGGCGATGCTGGTGCTGGGCTGCCTGGACGCGTTGCTCTTCGGGTCCTCGACCGCCTTCTACGGCGTGATGTTCCTGCCGGTGTGTCTGCTGACGGCGATCTGGGTGCGCAGGAACGACCTGGTGAGCGCCCCCGTCGTCGTACCGATCGCCTTCGCGGTGGGCCTGCTGCCGATCGCCGACGACGGTGGCGGCGGCCTGCTGGGGCGCCTGATGGGCCTGGTGACGGCGCTCGCCACGCAGGCCTTGTGGCTGTACGGGGGGACGCTGGTCACGGGAGTGATCGTCACCGTGCGCAAGATCGCCCTACGGCGCCGGCAGGCACTCCGGTACCGGAACGACCCGTTCCGTTAGCCGTCCGTCGCCGCGTGCATCGCCGCGCCCACGATGCCGGCGTTGTTCTGCAGCTGGGCCGGGACGATCTCCGCCGCGATGCCCTCGATGTGGGGCAGGAACTTGTTCGCCTTGCGGCTGACGCCGCCGCCGATGATGAACAGGTCGGGCGAGAAGAGCATCTCGACGTGGGCGAGGTACTTCTGGACGCGGTGCGCCCAGTGCTCCCAGGAGAGTTCCTCGTCGTCCTTGGCCTTGCTGGAGGCGCGCTTCTCCGCGTCGTGGCCGTGCAGTTCGAGGTGGCCGAGTTCGCTGTTGGGGACGAGGATCCCGTCGACGAACAGGGCGCTGCCGATGCCGGTGCCGAAGGTCAGCAGGATGACCACGCCCTTGCGGTCCTTGCCTGCGCCGAAGTGCATCTCGGCGACGCCCGCCGCGTCCGCGTCGTTGACCACCGTCACCGGGAGGCCGCCGAGGCGCTCGCTGAACAACGCGCGCGCGTCCGTGTCGACCCAGCTCTTGTCGACGTTCGCGGCCGTACGGATGTGGGAGCCGTCCGTGACCACGCCCGGGAAGGTCAGGCCGACCGGGCCGGTCCACCCGAACTGGTCGACGACCAGCTTGACCCCGTCGGCCACGCTGTCGGGTGTCGAGGGGTGCGGGGTGAGCACCTTGAACCGCTCCTGGGCCAGGTCGCCCCTGTCGAGATCAACAGGGGCGCCCTTGATCCCGGATCCGCCGATGTCAACGCCGAAGATCTGCATGGCCCTACGTTACGACGGACGACCGGCGGTCACTCGGCCGAGGTTCCGGTGCGCTCGGCGATCAGCGCCGCCGCCTCCTCGCGGAGGTCACGGCGGAGTTCCTTGGGCAGTGAGAAGGTGATGGACTCCTCGGCCGCCTTGACGATCTCCACGTCCTCGAAGCCGCGCTCGGACAGCCACTGGAGGACCTGCTCGACCAGGACCTCGGGGACGGAGGCGCCGGAGGTCACGCCGACCGTGGAGACACCCTCCAGCCAGGCCTCGTCGATCTCGTCGGCGAAGTCCACCAAGTAGGCCTCGCGGGCGCCGGCCAGCTTGGCCACCTCGACGAGCCGCTTGGAGTTGGAGGAGTTGCGGGAGCCGACCACGATCACCAGGTCCGCCTCGGCGCCCATCTGCTTCACCGCGAGCTGACGGTTCTGGGTGGCGTAGCAGATGTCGTCGCTGGGCGGGGAGATCAGCTGCGGGAACTTCTCCTTGAGGGCGTCGACGGTCTCCATGGTCTCGTCGACGGAGAGCGTGGTCTGGGAGAGCCACACGACCTTGGAGGGGTCGCGGACCTCGACTCCGGCGACGTCGCCGGGGCCGTCGACCAGTGTGATGTGGTCGGGGGCCTCGCCGGAGGTGCCGATGACCTCCTCGTGGCCCTCGTGCCCGATCAGGAGGATGTCGTAGTCCTCCTTGGCGAAGCGGACGGCTTCCTTGTGGACCTTGGTGACCAGCGGGCAGGTCGCGTCGATGGTGGCCAGCCTGCCGCGCTCGGCCTCCTCGTGGACGACGGGGGCCACGCCGTGCGCGGAGAACATCACGATGTTCCCCTCGGGGACCTCCTCCGTGCGCTCGACGAAGATCGCGCCCTTCTTCTCCAGGGTCTGCACGACGTACTTGTTGTGCACGATCTCGTGCCGGACATAGATCGGGGCCCCGTACTGCTCCAGGGCTTTCTCGACGGCGATCACGGCGCGGTCCACACCCGCGCAGTAGCCCCGGGGGGCGGCGAGCAGGACACGGCGGCCAGGCGAAGCGGTCATGCGAACCATCGTAAGGCCGAGCCCGGGAGGCCGAAGATCATGTCCGGTCGGCGGAGCCGCCCCGGGGTGTCAGTCGTGGCCGTTACGCTCGCGGCATGGCTCTCAACACGTCCGCGGAGACTCCCCTGCCCGTCGGTGAGGTGTCGCGGCTCATCGGCGGGTGGATCGACCGGCTGGGGGCCGTCTGGGTGGAGGGGCAGATCACGCAGTTGTCGCGGCGGCCCGGCGCCGGAGTGGTGTTCCTGACGCTGCGCGACCCCTCGTACGACATCTCGATCGGGGTCACCTGTTATCGGCAGACGTTCGACGCGGTGGCCGACATCGTGAGCGAGGGCGCGCGGGTCGTCGTGTACGCCAAGCCCGAGTGGTACGCGCCCCGCGGCCAGCTCTCGCTGCGCGCCGCCGAGATAAGGCCCGTCGGGGTCGGGGAACTGCTCGCGCGGCTGGAGCAGTTGAAGAAGACGCTGGCCGCCGAGGGCCTGTTCGCGGCGGAGCGGAAGAAGCCGTTGCCGTTTCTGCCGCAGCTGATCGGGCTGGTGTGCGGACGGGCCTCCGCGGCCGAGCGGGACGTGCTGGAGAACGCCCGGCACCGCTGGCCCGCCGTCCGCTTCGAGGTGCGCAACGTCGCCGTCCAGGGCGTGCACGCCGTCCCGCAGGTCGTGCAGGCCGTGAAGGAGCTCGACGAGCTGGGCGACGTGGACGTGATCATCGTCGCGCGCGGTGGCGGCAGCGTGGAGGATCTGCTGCCCTTCTCGGACGAGCAGCTGGTGCGCGCGGTCGCCGAGTGCCGTACGCCGGTGGTGTCGGCCATCGGCCACGAGCCGGACAACCCCCTTCTCGACCACGTGGCCGATCTGCGGGCCTCCACGCCGACCGACGCGGCCAAGAAGGTCGTACCGGACGTCGGGGAGGAGTACGAGCGGGTGCGGCAGCTGCGGGACCGGGCGCGGCGGTGCGTGGAGGCCTTCGTCGAGCGGGAGGAGCGGGGGCTCGCGCACGCCCTCGCCCGGCCCTCGATAGAGGATCCGCACCGGATGATCGACGAGCGGGCCGACCATGTGGCCTCGCTGGTCGAGCGGTCCCGGCGGACCGTCGGTCATCTCCTCGACCGCGCCGACTCCGAGCTGACGCACACGCACGCGCGCGTGGTGGCCCTCTCCCCCGCCGCCACCCTGAAGCGCGGCTACGCCGTGCTGCAGAAGGCCGACGGGCACGTGGTGCGGGACCCGGCCGAGGTGGCGGCCGAGGAGCCGTTGCGGGCGCGGGTCTCCGAGGGAGAGTTCTCCGTACGAGTCGATGTCTAGCGTTTGTCTAGGGTGAGTGGATGAGCAGCAAGGTGGCGGAAGAGGCGCTCGGGTACGAGCAGGCCCGGGACGAGCTGATCGAGGTCGTACGGCGGCTGGAGGCCGGCGGTACGACGCTGGAGGAGTCCCTGGCGCTGTGGGAGCGGGGCGAGGAGCTGGCCAAGGTCTGCCGGCGCTGGCTGGACGGGGCCCGGGCCCGGCTGGACGCGGCGCTGGCGGAGGAGGAAGAGGCCGGGGAAGAGGAAGGCGAGTAGCCGCACACGGACGGTTCGTGTGAAGCGGATCACCCCGGACCGGTTTTTGTTGAAGCTTGAATTTCCTTGGCGTACCTTCGTGACGTCAGCCTATCCGGACCGTGGTCCGGTACGGAGTCCGACGCCATCCCGAGGAAGATCCCCCATGTCTCTCGTTCTTGACCCCGCCGCCCAGGACCTGCTGTTCCGCGAGGCCCGCACCGCGAACACCTTCACCGACGAGCCGGTGACCGACGAGCAGATCCAGGCGATCTACGACCTGGTCAAGTACGGCCCGACCTCCATGAACCAGTCGCCGCTGCGGGTGACGCTGGTCCGCTCCGCCGAGGCCCGCGAGCGTCTGGTGAAGCACCTGGCCGAGGGCAACCAGAAGAAGACGGCCGCCGCCCCGCTGGTCGCGATCCTCTCCGCGGACAACGAGTTCCACGAGGAGCTGCCGCACCTCTTCCCGCACTTCCCGCAGGCCAAGGACATGTTCGCCGGCAGCCGCGAGGCCCGCGAGAAGAACGCCGGCCTGAACGCCGCCCTGCAGGCCGCCTACTTCATCATCGGCGTGCGCGCCGCCGGTCTCGCCGCCGGCCCGATGACCGGCGCCGACCTCGCGGGCATCCAGAAGGAGTTCCTGGACGACGACCACACCCCGCTGATGGTCGTCAACATCGGCAAGCCGGGCGAGGACGCCTGGTTCCCGCGCTCCCCGCGCCTGGAGTACGAGCAGGTCGTCACCACGGTCTGAGCGGTTTTCATACGACGAGAGGCCCCCGGCGGTGTCGCCGGGGGCCTCTCGCGCGCTCGTACGCGGTCACGACGTCTTCAGCGCCTGCGCCATCTCGGTCAGCTGCTGGAAGGAGCCGGTGCCCGCGACCACGGTCGTCGAGCCCTTGGCGGGCAGCACCAGGGCGTCGTAGCGGCCGCCGGTGTAGCGGGTCCAGGTCCGGCCGTCGATCCGCTGGGTGTTCTTGGTGGCCATCGCGCCCTGGGTGGCCTGGTCGATGAACTCCGACGGCTTCTGAGTGGACTGCTCGATCTGCACGTACTGACCGTCGGGGGCGTGGAAGCCCAGGTGCCAGGCGTCGAAGTTCGCGCCGTCGAAGCGGACCGAGGTCGCCTTCCAGGCCGTCGGCAGGCCCTCGGGGGCGGCCACCGGGTAGGCCGCGGAACGGCGCGCCGTGAGGAGCTCGACGCGGTAGTCCACCCGGGGGATGTCGGGAGCGGAGTCGTCGTGCGGGATGAACACGTAGATGAGCGCCGCCGCGATCCCGATCAGGCCCAGGGAGAGGACCATGTCCCGGACCGTTTTCTGCTTGCCGTTCGAACCTGCCACGCCCCCTATCGTCGCAGGTGCCCGGTCCGCTCATCCGTGGGGTCCCCTGCTCATTTTGTCGGACTGACGATAGAGTCGAGGGTCGAACCCTCATCCGGCCGTCGTCGTATCAGAAAGGTGCGCCTCGATGACCGAGCATCATCACCTGCCGTCCGAGCTCGAAGTCCCCAGCGAAGCCCCCGACCGCAACCTCGCCCTGGAACTCGTCCGGGTGACCGAAGCCGCCGCGATGGCCGCCGGCCGCTGGGTCGGGCGGGGCGACAAGAACGGCGCCGACGGTGCCGCGGTGCGCGCCATGCGGACCCTCGTCCACACGGTGTCGATGAACGGCATCGTGGTCATCGGCGAGGGCGAGAAGGACGAGGCGCCGATGCTCTTCAACGGGGAGCGTGTCGGAGACGGCACGGGGCCCGAGTGCGACATCGCCGTCGACCCGATCGACGGCACGACCCTGACGGCCAAGGGCATGCCGAACGCGATCGCCGTGCTGGCGGCCGCCGACCGGGGGTCGATGTTCGACCCGTCGGCCGTGTTCTACATGGACAAGCTGGTCACCGGGCCCGAGGCGGCGGACTTCGTCGACATCGACGCCCCGGTCTCCGTGAACATCCGGCGGGTGGCCAAGGCCAAGCGCTCGACCCCCGAGGACGTGACGGTGGTGATCCTGGACCGGCCGCGGCACGAGGGGATCATCAAGGAGATCCGGGAGGCGGGCGCGCGGATCAAGCTGATCTCCGACGGTGACGTCGCCGGGTCGATCTACGCGCTGCGCGAGGGCACCGGCGTCGACATGCTGCTCGGCATCGGCGGTACGCCGGAGGGGATCATCTCGGCCTGCGCGGTGAAGTGCCTGGGCGGGACCATCCAGGGCAAGCTGTGGCCGAAGGACGACGCGGAGCGGCAGCGGGCGCTCGACGCCGGGCACGATCTGGACCGGGTGCTGATGACCGACGACCTGGTGTCCGGGGAGAACGTGTTCTTCGTCGCGACCGGCATCACCGACGGCGAACTGCTGCGCGGGGTGCGCTACCGCTCGGAGACCGCGACGACGGACTCGATCGTGATGCGCTCGAAGTCCGGCACGGTCCGGCGGATCGCCTCCGACCACCGGCTGAGCAAGCTGCGGGCCTACAGCGCGATCGACTTCGACCGGGCCAAGTAGCGGCGGCGGCCGGCGCGTGAACAAGGGGGCGCCCCCTGGTGCGGAGGGGGCGCCCGGCTCACGTACGTCTCGCGGCCAGGGTCTGTTGCGAAAGTCCCTAGCCCGCCTGCGCTATACGGCCCTGGGCCCGCGCCGCCTTCTTCAGCTCCATCTCGCGGCGTCGGCGCCGGGCCAGGACCACGCGGCGTTCCGCGGCGGTGAGGCCGCCCCAGACGCCGTAGGGCTCGGGCTGCAGCAGGGCGTGTTCGCGGCACTCGACCATGACCGGGCAGCGGGCGCAGACCCGCTTGGCCGCCTCCTCGCGGGAGAGCCGGGCGGCGGTGGGTTCCTTGGAAGGGGCGAAGAACAGGCCGGCCTCGTCGCGCCGGCACACCGCCTCGGTGTGCCATGGAGCGTCTTGGTCCCTGTCCCGCACTGGCCCCCGCTGGGCCGGTACGGCAGCTACCTGCAGGGACGTATGCGGCGGTTGCAGCACGGTCTACTCCTGACGACGGCTTCGCGAGCGAGAGACGATGCAGCAAGCCCTACCCGCTGTGCGCGCGCCTATGCACTGAGTTCCGAACCGCTGGAATCCACGATTCACACTTGTCAATGGCCCAGGTGTTTGCGCAAACTCCGGTCGACCTTCCGCTGAACGCGATCGAGGATGTCGGCGACGAGCTTGCCCCGCTTGGGCCGCGCCTCCACGTTGCCCAGCACGGCCCAGCCGTCGACGTAGACGACGGGGGCGTCCGGGTCGGACGAGTCCAGCGGAGCCACCTCGAAGTTGCCGAGCACACCGCCGCCGGTGCCGCGCAGCGACACGTTCTCCGGGACGCGGACCTCGATGTTGCCGAAGACCGAGACCGCCTTGACCACCACCTGCTGGTACTCGAAGAGGGCCTCGCTGAGGTCTATCTCCACACTGCCGAAGATCGCGTACGCGTGGATACGGCGGCCCGCCCGCCAGCGGCCCTTGCGCATGGCGCTGCTGAACACCGCCACAACGTTGTCGTCCGGGTCCACCGGGATCGCGCCCACGGTCGGGCGGCTCGGGGCCGCGGCGAAGGCGGGGGCCGCGCGATGGCCGTGGGCGGCCGGCAGGTCCCGTATGAAGACCTCCAGCTCACCGACCGTCTTGGCGGCCAGCACGCCCTCCACCCGCTCGGCGTGCTCGTCGGCGGTCAGGCGGCCCTCGGCGAGGGCCTCGCGCAGGATGTCGGCGATACGGTCCCGGTCGGCGTCCGAGGCACGCAGCTCCGGCGCCGCGGGGGCGGGTTCGGTGTGCTTCTGAAGGTCCACGGCAGCAGCGTACCCAAACACGATAGATCGCGACACCCCCGACTGAGCCTTACCTCACAGGCTTCCGGCCTTGGACAGGTTCTAGGCTGGTGAGGCCCGCCAACGTCGGCGGGTCGTCGTCTGTCGAGTGAGGAATGGCCCGCGATGCCGCCTAGTTCCCCCCCTGTCGCGGA
>NZ_WVUG01000279.1 GCF_017614965.1 Streptomyces griseorubiginosus
CGTGTGGGGCGGTGGCGGGAAGGGGGCTGACGCGTCGCGCCGGGCGGACGGCCCCCAAGGGACGCTCGACGTACGGGAGACCGTCGAGAGGCGGCCCGCCGATCCCACCGGCAAGATGGCCGTCCGCTTGCGGCACCGACGCGTACGCCGTGGACGGCGGCCGGCGTCTGTGGCGTACGACGTCCACCGGCGCCTGCCAGGACATGGGCGCCGCCGGCGGGAACGCGCTGCTGGTTCGCCAGGAGTGCTGGAACGACGCCGCCCCGCTCGACTCCACCGACGCCGTCACCTCCAAGGCGCGCAAGCTCGACGGCCCCGGCAAGGGACAGCCGAAGTGGGTCTACCTCGCCTTCGGCATCGAGAGCATGGCCATCCGGTAGCTCTGCCGTCCGGTAGCTCTGCCGTCCGGTAGCTCTACGCCTCCGGCGACGGCTCCAGGTCGAACTCGCCGTCCCGGGCACCGAGCACGAAGGCCCGCCACTCCGCCTCCGTGTAGCGCAGCACGGTGTCCGGGTCGAGCGAGGAGCGCATGGCCACGGCACCGCCGGGAAGGTAGGCGATCTCGACCCGCTCCTCGTGCTCCTCGGTGCCGGGCGCGCCGTGCCACTCCGCGTCGGAGATGTCGAGCGCGTACAGCTCGTCGCGCTCCCGCTCCTTGCGCGCCTTGATCTGCTCTTCCGTCTCCGTCATGGGTCCCTTCCCGACGTACGAGAACGATCTGTACGGTCACCCTAGTGGCCGCCTCGGTCCGCCCTCCCCGGTTTCCACAGCCTCTTCCACAGGTGGCGAGGACGCCCCCGAGCTGCTGGTACCCTGATTGATGGCCGTGTGTGTACGGCCTTCCGCCTTGCGAGTAACAGAAGCTTCCCCGAGACGAAGACCGGGGGCACTCGGAGGCACTCTCTGACCATTGAGGAGTACGCGTGTCGCTCGACGCCGCCACGAAGAAGCAGATCATCTCCGAGTTCGGTACCCAGGAGGGTGACACCGGCTCCCCCGAGGTCCAGGTCGCCCTGCTGTCCCGTCGGATCTCCGACCTGACCGAGCACCTCAAGACCCACAAGCACGACCACCACTCCCGTCGTGGCCTGCTGATCCTCGTCGGTCAGCGCCGTCGCCTGCTGCAGTACCTGGCGAAGAAGGACATCCAGCGCTTCCGTGCGCTGGTCGACCGCCTCGGCATCCGCCGTGGTGCGGCGGGCGCCAAGTAAGACGCCGTGAGGGGAGCGGTTCCCGAAGCATCGGGGGCCGCTCCCTTTGCGTACGTACGGAAAGTACTGACGTGCGTGCGGAAACGTGCGGAGTGTCCCTCACGCTTTGTAGTGTGGTAGCACAACGCCATACGCACGACACGTAACGCCGTACGACACACAACGAGGAGAAGCGCGCCCAAGCCGCCGCCGGTCCTCGGTAGTGGCCCCCGGGAAGTGAACCCCGGGTGCTTCGATCGAAGACCGGCCCGCACCGCACGGAGCGCTTCTCCGCGACTGTCCCCCCGCCACACGGGCGAGGCGGGACAAAAGACGACAAGTAACGGAGAAAACGCTAGTGGAGAACGAGACCCACTACGCCGAGGCCGTCATCGACAACGGCTCCTTCGGCACCCGCACCATCCGCTTCGAGACGGGCCGCCTGGCCAAGCAGGCCGCCGGCTCCGCCGTGGCGTACCTGGACGACGACACCATGGTGCTGTCGGCCACCACCGCCTCCAAGAACCCCAAGGACCAGCTCGACTTCTTCCCCCTGACGGTGGACGTCGAGGAGCGGATGTACGCCGCCGGCAAGATCCCCGGCAGCTTCTTCCGCCGTGAGGGCCGGCCCAGCGAGGACGCGATCCTCACCTGCCGCCTCATCGACCGCCCGCTGCGCCCGTCCTTCAAGAAGGGCCTGCGCAACGAGATCCAGGTCGTCGCCACGATCATGGCCCTCAACCCCGACCACCTGTACGACGTCGTGGCGATCAACGCCGCCTCCGCGTCCACGCAGCTGGCCGGTCTGCCCTTCTCCGGCCCGATCGGCGGCGTCCGCGTCGCGCTGATCAACGGCCAGTGGGTCGCCTTCCCGACGCACACCGAGCTCGAGGACGCCGTCTTCGACATGGTCGTCGCCGGTCGCGTCCTGGAGGACGGCGACGTCGCGATCATGATGGTCGAGGCCGAGGCCACCGAGAAGACCATCCAGCTGGTCAAGGGCGGCGCCGAGGCGCCGACCGAGGAGGTCGTCGCCGCCGGTCTGGACGCCGCGAAGCCCTTCATCAAGGTGCTCTGCAAGGCCCAGGCCGACCTCGCCGCGAAGGCCGCCAAGCCGACCGCCGAGTTCCCGATCTTCCTCGACTACCAGGACGACGTCCTGGAGGCGCTGACCGCCGCCGTCAAGCCGGAGCTCGCCTCCGCGCTGACCATCGCGGGCAAGCAGGAGCGCGAGGCCGAGCTGGACCGCGTCAAGGGTCTGGCCGCCGAGAAGCTGCTGCCGGAGTTCGAGGGCCGCGAGAAGGAGATCTCCGCCGCGTACCGCTCGCTGACCAAGACCCTGGTCCGTGAGCGCGTCATCAAGGAGAAGAAGCGCATCGACGGCCGCGGTGTCACCGACATCCGCACCCTGGCCGCCGAGGTCGAGGCCATCCCGCGCGTGCACGGCTCGGCGCTGTTCGAGCGTGGCGAGACCCAGATCCTGGGCGTCACCACCCTGAACATGCTCCGCATGGAGCAGCAGCTGGACACCCTCTCCCCGGTGACCCGCAAGCGCTACATGCACAACTACAACTTCCCGCCGTACTCCACCGGCGAGACCGGCCGCGTCGGCTCCCCGAAGCGCCGCGAGATCGGCCACGGCGCCCTCGCCGAGCGCGCGCTCGTGCCGGTGCTGCCGACCCGCGAGGAGTTCCCCTACGCGATCCGTCAGGTGTCCGAGGCCCTCGGCTCCAACGGCTCGACGTCCATGGGCTCGGTCTGCGCCTCCACCATGTCGCTGCTGAACGCCGGTGTGCCGCTGAAGGCCCCCGTCGCCGGTATCGCCATGGGCCTGATCTCCCAGGAGATCGAGGGCGAGACGCACTACGTCACCCTCACCGACATCCTCGGTGCTGAGGACGCCTTCGGCGACATGGACTTCAAGGTCGCCGGCACCAAGGAGTTCGTGACCGCGCTCCAGCTCGACACCAAGCTGGACGGCATCCCCGCCTCCGTCCTGGCCGCCGCCCTGAAGCAGGCCCGTGACGCCCGCCTCCACATCCTCGACGTGATGATGGAAGCGATCGACACGCCGGACGAGATGTCCCCGAACGCCCCGCGGATCATCACCGTCAAGATCCCCGTGGACAAGATCGGTGAGGTCATCGGCCCCAAGGGCAAGATGATCAACCAGATCCAGGAGGACACCGGCGCCGAGATCACCATCGAGGACGACGGCACCATCTACATCGGCGCCGCCGACGGCCCGTCCGCCGAGGCC
The DNA here is from genome assembly GCF_017614965.1 of Streptomyces griseorubiginosus. Classification (GTDB taxonomy): domain Bacteria; phylum Actinomycetota; class Actinomycetes; order Streptomycetales; family Streptomycetaceae; genus Streptomyces; species Streptomyces griseorubiginosus_B. Next base: position 3,451 of record NZ_WVUG01000279.1, read on the forward strand.
GCCCGTACGACCATCAACGGCATCGCCAACCCGACGATGCCCGAGGTCGGCGAGCGCTACCTGGGCACGGTCGTGAAGACGACGACGTTCGGCGCCTTCGTCTCCCTCCTGCCCGGCAAGGACGGTCTGCTGCACATCTCGCAGATCCGCAAGCTGGCCGGCGGCAAGCGCGTGGAGAACGTCGAGGACGTCCTCGGCGTGGGCCAGAAGGTCCAGGTCGAGATCGCCGAGATCGACTCCCGCGGCAAGCTCTCCCTCGTCCCCGTGATCGAGGGCGAAGAGGGCTCCGACGACGACGCGAAGAAGGACGACACCGACAAGTGACGTCGAGCAGCTCGACGGCGACGGCCCGCACCTCCACGGAGGCGCGGGCCGTCGCCCGTACCCAAACCCTGATCAAGGGCCAGAACGGCATCGGCACGGTCCGCAAGACCACCCTCCCGGGCGGCCTGCGCATCGTCACCGAGACGCTGCCCTCCGTCCGCTCCGCGACCTTCGGCATCTGGGCGCACGTCGGCTCCCGCGACGAGACCCCGGCGCTGAACGGTGCCACCCACTACCTCGAGCACCTGCTCTTCAAGGGCACCTCCAAGCGCAGCGCCCTGGACATCTCCTCCGCCCTCGACGCGGTAGGCGGCGAGATGAACGCGTTCACGGCGAAGGAGTACACGTGCTACTACGCGCGCGTGCTCGACGCCGACCTGCCGCTCGCCATAGACGTCGTCTGCGACATGCTCACCGGCTCGCTCATCCTCGAAGAGGACGTCAACGTCGAACGCGGCGCCATCCTCGAAGAGATCGCCATGACCGAGGACGACCCGGGCGACTGCGTGCACGACCTGTTCGCGCACACGATGTTCGGCGACAACCCCCTCGGCCGCCCCGTCCTCGGCACGGTCGACACCGTCAACGCCCTCACCGCCGACCGCATCCGCCGCTTCTACAAGAAGCACTACGACCCCACCCACCTGGTCGTGGCGGCCGCCGGCAACATCGACCACAACAAGGTCGTACGACAGGTCCGCGCCGCCTTCGAGAAGGCGGGCGCCCTCACCAACCTCGACGCCACGCCACTCGCCCCGCGCGACGGCAGGCGTGCCCTGCGCACCGCGGGCCGCGTCGAACTGCTCGGCCGCAAGACCGAGCAGGCGCACGTCGTCCTCGGCATGCCGGGCCTGGCCCGCACGGACGACCGGCGCTGGGCGCTCGGCGTGCTGAACACGGCCCTCGGCGGCGGCATGTCCTCCCGCCTGTTCCAGGAGGTCCGCGAGAAGCGCGGCCTGGCCTACAGCGTGTACTCGTACACCTCCGGCTTCGCCGACTGCGGCCTGTTCGGCGTGTACGCCGGCTGTCGGCCCTCCCAGGTGCACGACGTCCTGAAGATCTGCCGGGACGAGCTCGACCACGCGGCCGAGCACGGCCTGTCCGACGAGGAGATCGGCCGCGCCATCGGCCAGCTGAGGGGTTCGACCGTCCTCGGCCTGGAGGACACCGGCGCGCTGATGAACCGCATCGGCAAGAGCGAACTGTGCTGGGGCGAGCAGATGTCGGTGGACGACATGCTGGGCCGGATAGCGTCGGTCACCCCGGACGACGTCCGCTCGGTCGCCCGCGACATCCTGGGGAAGCGGCCCTCGCTGTCGGTCATCGGCCCGCTCAAGGACAAGCAGGCGTCCCGGCTGCACGACGCCGTCGCCTGATCCACCCGGATCGGCCTCGGCAACCACCTCGGTTCTCGGTTAAGGAAGCAAGAAGATGAGCAAGCTGCGCGTGGCGGTCCTGGGTGCCAGGGGCCGCATCGGTTCCGAGGCCGTACGGGCCGTCGAGGCGGCCGAGGACCTGGAGCTGGTGGCAGCCCTCGGCCGGGGCGACAAGCTGGAGACGCTTGCCGAGACCGGTACCCAGGTGGCGGTCGAACTGACCACACCGGACTCGGTGATGGCCAACCTCGACTACTGCGTGGGCCACGGCATCCACGCGGTGGTCGGCACCACCGGCTGGACCGACGAACGCCTCACGCGGCTGAAGGGCCGGCTCGCCGCCTCCCCGGAGACGGGCGTCCTCATCGCGCCCAACTTCTCCATCGGCGCCGTCCTGACCATGAAGTTCGCGCAGATCGCCGCGCCGTACTTCGAGTCGGTCGAGGTCGTCGAACTGCACCACCCGAAGAAGGTCGACGCCCCGTCGGGCACGGCCACCCGCACGGCCCAGCTCATCGCCGAGGCCCGGCGCACGGCGGGCACGGCCCCGGCGCCGGACGCCACGGAGACGGCCCTGGACGGCGCGCGCGGCGCCAGCGTCGACGGCATCCCCGTGCACGCCGTCCGCCTGCGCGGTCTCCTCGCCCACCAGGAGGTGCTGCTCGGCGGCGAGGGCGAGACCCTGACCATCCGCCACGACTCCCTCCACCACAGCAGCTTCATGCCGGGCATCCTGCTCGGCACGCGCCGCGTGGCGACCACCCCGGGCCTGACCTTCGGGCTGGAGCACTTCCTGGACCTGGGCTGACACCGCCATGCGCGCCAAGCTGTCCTACGCGATAACCGCCGCCGTCCTGGTCTTCTACTTCGTCCTGGTCGGCAGCCGCGGCGTCATGCTCATCGAGTCCGGCACGGTGGTGACCGTCACCTTCGGCGTGGCCGTGCTGATCCTGCCGGTCATCGGCCTGTGGTTCCTGTGGAAGAACACCCAGTTCGTCCGCAAGGCCAACCGGCTCGCCGCCGAACTCGACGCCGAGGGCGGCCTGCCCGTCGACGAGCTGAGGCGCACGCCGGGCGGCCGGATCGACCGCGACTCCGCCGACGAGGTCTTCGCCAAGCGCAAGGCCGAGACGGAGGCGGCCCCCGACGACTGGCGCAGCTGGTTCCGCCTCGCCGTCGCCTACCACGACGCCCGCGACACCCCGAGGGCACGCAAGGCGATGCAGCGGGCGATAGCCCTGCACGAGGGCAGGACGATCGAGTCCTAGTCTCCGCCGACGTACACGAAGGGGCCGGTCCGCGCATCTCGCGACCCGGCCCCTTCGTGCACGTACGACCGCCTTGGCGTCAGCCCCGCCGGTTCTCCGCGGCCCACGCCTCGATGGTGTCCGCCGCCCGGTCGAAGGATCCGGCCCGCCCCACGAAGTCGGCGTTGTGCGTCGTCATCAGCACCGGTGCGTCCTGCGCGGCCCGGTCCTTGCGCTGCAGGACCAGCGCCTGCCCCTGCACCGTCCGCGGCAGCCCCAGCCAGCGCACCGGCTGCTGCACCGTCCGCACGGCGACGACCTGCTCCCAGGCCGTCGTACGCGTGCTGACGAAACCGACGTGACGCAGACCCCGCGCGCTCACCCACACACCCATGCGCAGCAGCCGCAGGGCGCCCAGGATGACCATCAGCGCGATCCCGAGGATCACCCCGGCCTCCGACACCGACGCGGTGAGCGCGATCACGACGGCCGCGAACAGCACGAACGAGGCGAACAGCAGCGACAGCGCCGCCGTCCCCACACGCCACGGCCCGGGGCGGTAGGGGCGCCGCCAGCGGTCGCGGTCGTCGAAGGGCAGCGCGAGGTCGTCGGCTGTCTCGAAAGCGCGGTCGGCCGTCAGGAAGGGCAGGGGCACGGCTGGTCCTCACTCGATCCATGCGTGGGCTGTGCCCGGTGAGGTTATCCGCCTGTGTCCCCGCTCACCACTCTCGGGGGTCCGATGGAGTCAGTGCCCCTGGGATGCCTGTGACTGCTGAGCCGGTGAATGGCTGTCGGTCGACAGCGCCGGCATGCCCAGCACCAGCGAGCCCACGAGCGCGGCCACGATGGTCATCCCGAGCAGCCAACGCCCGGCTATCTGACCGGCGGACGCCCGCTCGCGCGGCGGGGGAGCGACATTGCTGCGAAACCTGTCGGCCTCCGCGACGAAGGCGAACGGAACGGGCTCGCGCCGACGAAACATGGCCGGTACCTCTCCTCTCGGAGTCGAATGAGTGACTGTCACTCACACAGACGGGCGAGTGCCCCAAAAGGTGCCCGGTTTCGCCGAATTCACAGAAATTCGCCGGCGTATGTCGCGACCCGGTACCGAACGCCCCGTTGTCAGTGCCGGGCCGTAGAGTGGGCGCCGCCCGAGAGACGTGATGGAAGGACCCTCCGAGCCGTGACCGACACCCCCGCCGACGACCTCAAGCCCAGCTTCCGCAGCGACGTCACCGTCGAGCTGGTCAAGCACAGCGCGGCCGACTCCGACGTGCTGTGGGCTGCCCGCGTCTCCACCGCCGGCGAGCAGTCCCTGGAGGAGCTGAACAAGGACCCGGAGCGCTCCAAGGGCCTGATCAACTACCTCATGCGGGACCGGCACGGCAGCCCCTTCGAGCACAACTCGATGACCTTCTTCATCAGCGCCCCGATCTTCGTCTTCCGCGAGTTCATGAGGCACCGGGTGGGGTGGTCGTATAACGAGGAGTCGGGTAGGTATCGCGAGCTTCAGCCGGTCTTCTACGTTCCCGGAGAGGACCGCAAGCTGGTCCAGCAGGGACGCCCCGGGAAGTACGAGTTCGTCCACGGCACTCCCGAACAGTACGGCGCCGTCACCGCCGCGATGGAGGAGTCGTACCGGCAGTCCTATGCCGCGTACCAGGAGATGCTGGCGGCCGGCGTCGCCCGCGAGGTCGCCCGCGCCACCCTGCCCGTGGGGCTCTTCTCCTCCATGTACGCCACCTGCAACGCGCGTTCGCTGATGCACTTCCTCGGGCTGCGAACCCAGCACGAGCTCGCGAAGGTGCCGTCCTTCCCGCAGCGGGAGATCGAGATGGTGGGCGAGAAGATGGAGGCGGAGTGGGCGAAGCTCATGCCGCTGACGTACGCCGCCTTCAATGCGAACGGGCGTGTGGCGCCGTGACGCACCCCCGTTCCCCGGCGGAGCACACATGTACGGGTCAGCCTCGCGAGGTGTCCCAATTGCGGCATTTGGCGAAGTTCATCTAGCCTGATCAAACGGACCCGGTACTGCTTGAACCCCCGAGCAGGCAGTACCGGGCTCCGCATTTGTCCGGACTTATCCCGCACCCCGAGGGCAGACCTCGTAATCAGCAGCGAGTAGCGTGTTACCCATGGCTCCGACCTCCACTCCGCAGACCCCCTTCGGGCGGGTCCTCACCGCCATGGTCACGCCCTTCACGGCGGACGGCGCACTCGACCTCGACGGCGCACAGCGGCTCGCCACCCACCTGGTGGACGCAGGCAACGACGGCCTGATCATCAACGGCACCACCGGAGAGTCCCCCACCACGAGCGACGCGGAGAAATCGGACCTCGTACGGGCGGTCCTGGAGGCGGTCGGCGACCGGGCCCACGTGGTCGCCGGCGTCGGCACGAACGACACCCACCACAGCATCGAGCTGGCACGCGAAGCCGAGCGGGTCGGCGCGCACGGCCTCCTGGTCGTCACCCCGTACTACAACAAGCCCCCGCAGGAGGGCCTGTACCGGCACTTCACGGCCGTCGCCGACACCACCGGCCTGCCGGTGATGCTCTACGACATCCCCGGCCGCAGCGGCGTCCCGATCAACACCGAGACGCTGGTCCGGCTCGCCGAGCACCCGCGCATCGTCGCCAACAAGGACGCCAAGGGCGACCTCGGCCGCGCGAGCTGGGCCATCGCGCGCTCCGGCCTCGCCTGGTACTCCGGCGACGACATGCTCAACCTGCCGCTGCTCTCCGTGGGCGCGGTCGGCTTCGTCTCGGTCGTCGGCCACGTCGTCACGCCCGACCTGCGGGCCCTCGTCGACGCCTTCGTCTCCGGCGACGTACAGAAGGCCACGGAGATCCACCAGAAGCTGCTCCCCGTCTACACGGGCATGTTCCGCACGCAGGGCGTCATGACGACAAAGGCAGCGCTCGCCCTCCAGGGGCTGCCCGCCGGGCCCCTGCGCGCCCCCATGGTCGAGTGCGCGCCGGAAGAGATCGAGCAGCTCAAGATCGATCTTGCCGCCGGCGGGGTACAGCTCTGACAACAGACTTGGCACCACCCAGGCTTCACAACTGAATAGGCAGGCCACCGGTTGCCTGCGTCCCACAACGACAACTGCTACACGCACGAACGTCACGCGCGCCACGTGCCCACCGGTACGTGGCGCGTGTGGTGAGGAGAGTCTTTTGAGTCATCCGCATCCTGAACTCGCCCCGCCCCCGCCGCTCGCCGAAGGCGGCCTAAGGGTCACCCCGCTCGGCGGTCTCGGTGAGATCGGCCGAAACATGACGGTCTTCGAGTACGGCGGCCGTCTCCTGATCGTCGACTGCGGAGTGCTCTTCCCCGAGGAGGAGCAGCCCGGAATCGACCTGATCCTGCCGGACTTCTCGTCCATCAGGGACCGCCTCGACGACATCGACGGCATCGTCCTCACGCACGGCCACGAGGACCACATCGGCGGTGTCCCCTTCCTGCTCCGCGAGAAGCCGGACATCCCGCTGATCGGCTCCAAGCTGACCCTCGCCCTGATCGAGGCCAAGCTCCAGGAGCACCGCATCCGCCCGTACACCCTCGAGGTGGCGGAGGGGAACCGCGAGCGCGTCGGCCCCTTCGACTGCGAGTTCATCGCGGTCAACCACTCCATCCCGGACGCGCTGGCCGTCGCCATCCGCACCCCGGCCGGCATGGTGGTCCACACCGGTGACTTCAAGATGGACCAGCTCCCGCTGGACAACCGCCTCACGGACCTCCACGCGTTCGCACGCCTGAGCGAGGAGGGCATCGACCTCCTGCTCACGGACTCCACGAACGCGGAAGTCCCCGGTTTCACCCCGCACGAGCGGGACATCTCCAACGTCCTGCGCCAGGTCTTCGGAAGCGCCCGCAAGCGGATCATCGTGGCGAGCTTCGCCAGCCACGTGCACCGCATCCAGCAGATCCTGGACGCGGCCCACGAGTACGGCCGCCGGGTCGCCTTCGTCGGCCGCTCGATGGTCCGCAACATGGGCATCGCCCGGGACCTCGGCTACCTCAAGGTCCCACCGGGCCTGGTCGTCGACGTCAAGACGCTCGACGACCTCCCCGACCACGAGGTGGTCCTGGTCTGCACGGGCTCCCAGGGCGAACCGATGGCGGCCCTGTCCCGCATGGCCAACCGCGACCACCAGATCCGCATCGTCGACGGCGACACGGTGATCCTGGCCTCTTCACTGATCCCGGGGAACGAGAACGCGGTCTACCGCGTGATCAACGGTCTGACCCGCTGGGGCGCCAACGTCGTCCACAAGGGCAACGCCAAGGTCCACGTCTCGGGCCACGCCTCGGCCGGCGAACTGCTGTACTTCTACAACATCTGCCGCCCGAAGAACCTGATGCCCGTGCACGGCGAATGGCGCCACCTGCGGGCGAACGCGGAACTCGGCGCGTTGACGGGCGTTCCACACGACCGGATCGTCATCGCCGAGGACGGCGTGGTGGTCGACCTCGTCGAGGGCAAGGCGAAGATCTCGGGCAAGGTGCAGGCGGGCTACGTGTACGTCGACGGGCTGTCCGTCGGCGATGTCGGCGAGCCGGCGCTGAAGGACCGCAAGATCCTCGGTGACGAGGGCATCATCTCGGTCTTCGTGGTGGTGGACTCCTCCACCGGCAAGATCAGCGGCGGACCGCACATCCAGGCCCGCGGCTCCGGCATCGAGGACTCCGCCTTCGGCGAGGTGATCCCGAAGATCACGGAGGTCCTGGAACGCTCGGCCCAGGACGGCGTCGTGGAGCCGCACCAGCTGCAGCAACTCATCCGCCGCACGCTCGGCAAGTGGGTCTCCGACACCTATCGCCGCAGGCCGATGATCCTCCCGGTCGTGGTGGACGTCTGACGCCTCGTGCGGGTGAACTAGGAGCGGGGCGCCTCGATTTGCATCGAGGCGCCCCGCTCCAGTACGTTTACGGCTCCGCCAGCAGGGGAACCCAGCCGCTTCATGCGTCGGGCAGACCCGTAGGGGCGGAAAAACCGACTCAGATCTTCTGATAAAGTCGGAATCGCCGGAAAGGAAACCGCGAAACAAAAGCGGGAACCTGGAAAGCACCGAGGAAATCGGATCGGAAAACGGTCTGATAGAGTCGGAGACGCAAGACCGAAGGGAAGCGCCCGGAGGAAAGCCCGGAAGGGTGAGTACGAAGGAAGCGTCCGTTCCTTGAGAACTCAACAGCGTGCCAAAAATCAACGCCAGATATGTTGATACCCCGTTCCCGGCCGGTTTCGGTCCGGGGCGAGGTTCCTTTGAAAAAACACAGCGAGGACGCTGTGAACCACTGGATCATTCCTCCGGTGGTTCCGCTCTCGTGGTGTTGCACCGGATATCCGGTAAACATTCACGGAGAGTTTGATCCTGGCTCAGGACGAACGCTGGCGG
>NZ_WVUG01000027.1 GCF_017614965.1 Streptomyces griseorubiginosus
CCTCCACCCCGACGGCCCCACCCACCGCCTCATCGCCGAGCGCTTCACGGAACTGGCCTTCGCGGCGGAAGGCCCGTTCACGGCCCGCTCCTGATGTCACGTCAGTCCGATCGTGTTCCTGCGGTCGCTGGGCACTCGTGGGGTAACGTCCCCGCGATACGCCGAGGCAGAAGCGACGCACGAGGAGAAGGGCGACATGGCAGGCCGAAGGGACGGAGGCCGTCCCGCGCAGACGACGGGTGCCGACGACGCGCTGTGGGCGCGACAACTGCTCGAACAGCTACGGCAGACCGGGCGCGACGTGCACCGGGTCGTCTCCTGGCTCGCCGGAGCCGTCCACGGTTCGGCCTGTCTGCAAGGCGCCGACGGCAGCCTCCTCGCCGGAACGCCTGTGGCGCTTGACGCCGGTCTGGTCGCGGACATCGCCGCCGGACGCATCTCCTCCGCCGCCTGGGACGACACGGGCCGCCATCTGCGGCTGGTCGGAGTGGAGCGGCCCGGGTCCGCGACGGCCTGCGTGCTCGCGGTCAGCCGTGAAACGCCCTTCGACCGGCGCGCCTCCGACATCGTCGGTCACACCGCCCAGGTCCTCGAACTGCTACTGCGGGCCAACGGGTCCACCGAGGCCGCCCACCGCCTGAAACGCGCGACCTCCGATCTGCGCCTGGCGATCCTGCAGTTGCTGATGGTGGAGGACACCGTCGCCGCGCGCCGGGTCGCCGCCGGACTGTGGCCCGGCCTGCTGGACACCGACACCGCCTGCGTCTACGTCCTGGAAGGGTGCCCGCAGGACCGTGACCGCATCGCCGAGGACTGCCTGGACGTGACACGGGAACAGGCGCTGGTCGTGCGCTGCCCGGCGGTCGACGCGCACGTCATCGTCGTGGCACCGCGGGACACCGCCGCCGTACAACTGCGCGACCTCGTCGGCCGGCGGCCCGGCATCCTGCTCGGCGGCAGCGCCCCGCAGAGCCTGGCCAGCACCGCGACCGCCTACGGACAGGCCGTCAGCGCCCTCGCCGTCGCCCGGTTCCGCCCGGACAAGCAGGCCGTGTACGCCGAACGCACCCATCCCGAGCGCCTGATGGACCCGGCCGCACTGCACGCCTGGACCGCCCGGCTGCTGCGCCCGCTCGACACCCTGGCCCATCACACCCGCGGCGAACTCCTCGCCACCACCCGCCTCGGCCTGGAGTTCACCGCCGTCAGCGCCGCGAAGATCCTCGGCGTCAGCCGCAACACCGTGCGCGCCCGCATGGAACGCGTGGAGGCCCTGCTCCGCGCCGATTTCTCCGACCTCACCGTCCGCGCCGTCGTCCATCTCGCCCTCAACACCCAGGTCGGCCTGGCCGTCGACGCCGGTGAGCCCACCACACCGCATGCCCCGCTCGCCGACCTGCTGACCGGCCCCGCGCTGGGCACCTGGGCCCAGGACCTCATCGGCCGGCTGGACTCCGACACGCGCGACCTGCGCCGCACCCTGCGCACCTGGATCGCCGCCGGAGGCAACGCCGAACGCGCCGCGCAGAGCCTGGGCATGCACCCGCAGACCGTCCGTGACCACGTCCGTAGCGCGGAACCGGTCCTCGAACGGCAACTCCTGGCCGCCGGCAGCGACCTCTACGAGGTCGTCCTCGCGCACCTCGCCCTCGGTGACCTGCGGACACCCGTCTTCCACGGGGCGAAACCGGACCATCCGGACTCACCTGTGCACGGGTGAGTCCTTCGGCCATGGCAGCGGGCATCGACGCGGTACCGAACCCCTCGGCAGGCACGTAAGTTCGACCCTCCTAGGGGCGCGACCGGAGCGGGGGACCGGTCGGGCCCCTTTTGTTTTCTCACGGTGCGAGTGGCTTCCACGGTCCGAGCCGCGTCGAGCGCGCTCGAATCGATCGCCAGGACACTCGATTCTGTCGCGAACTCTTGATGTCGCCGTTATTTCCGTCGTACCGTCCCCCTGTTCGCCCGCCACCACCCGGATCGACGCACAGAGGTGAGCCATGGACCGCCCCCGGCTTCAGGAGCTGCTGGCTCGCGAGAGCGCGGAGGCCGCGCGTCGCTGCCCGCGCTCGCGGGACGCCTACGCCCGCGCCGACCACCTCTTCGGCCGGGTGCCGATGACCTGGATGAACAAGACGGCGGGCCCCTTCCCGCGCTATCTGTCCACTGCCCGCGGGGCACGCGTCACGGACATCGACGGGCACGAGTACGTCGACTTCTGCCTCGGTGACACCGGAGCGATGACCGGCCACTCGCCGGCGGCCGTGGCCGAGACGGTCAACCGGCGCTTCACCGAGCTGGGCGGTTCCACCGCGATGCTGCCGACGGAGGACGCCGAATGGGTCGGCGCCGAGCTGACCCGGCGCTTCGGTCTGGCCCGCTGGAGCTTCTCGCTGACCGCGACGGACGCCAACCGGTGGGCGATCCGGCTCGCGCGGGCCGTCACCGGTCGCTCGAAGATCCTCTTCAACAGCTACAGCTATCACGGCAGCGTGGACGAATCCCTCATCGTGGTCGGACCGGACGGCCAGGGAGTGGCCCGGCCCGGCAACGTCGGCGCCCCCTGCGACGTGACACTGACCAGCCGGGTCGCCGAGTTCAACGACCTGCAGCAGCTGGAGCGCGAACTCGCCCACGGCGACGTGGCCGCCGTCCTGATGGAACCGGCGCTCACCAACATCGGCATCGTGCTGCCCGAACCCGCCTACCTGGAGGGCGTACGCGAGCTGACCCGCCGTCACGGCACCCTGCTCATCAACGACGAGACCCACACCTTCTCGGCCGGCCCCGGCGGCTGCACCGCCGCCTGGGACCTGGAGCCCGACCTGCTCACCATCGGCAAGGCGATCGGCGGCGGCATCCCGGCCGGCGCCTACGGCCTGTCCGCCGATCTCGCCGACCGGCTCCTGGACCGCGCCGACCTCGATCTGGTCGACATGGGCGGCGTCGGCGGCACCCTCGCCGGCAACGCCCTCTCGGTCGCCGCCATGCGCGCCACCCTCGAACACGTCCTGACCGACGAGGCGTTCGCCCACATGGCCAAGCTCTCGGAACGCTTCGAGGCCGGCGTCCGCGCAGGCATCGACGCCCACGCCCTGCCCTGGTCCGTCAGCCGCCTGGGTGCCCGCACCGAATACCGCTTCGCCTCCCCGGCCCCGCGCACCGGCACCGAGTCGGCGGCCGCCGCCGACACCGAGCTGGAGGACTTCCTGCATCTGTACCTGGCCAACCGGGGCATCCTGCTGACCCCCTTCCACAACATGGCCCTGATGTGCCCCGACACCACCGAGCAGGACGTCGACCTGCACACCGAGGTCTTCGCCGCCGCACTGTCCGAACTGACCGCCTGAACCGGGGGCACCCGTGGACGAGATCGACCGGGCCATCCTGCGCGAACTGCAGGCCGACGGCCGGATCGCCTACGCCGACCTCGGCCCCAAGGTCGGGCTGTCCGCCTCGGCGGCACGCCAGCGTCTGCAGCGGCTGCTGGACTCCAGGGCCGTCCAGGTCGTCGGCGTCACCGACCCGATGGCCATGGGCGGCCAGGCCATGGCCCTGCTCGGCATCACCGTCGACGGTGACGTGCGCACGGTCGCCGACGAACTGGCCCGGCACCCGGAGGTCGTCTACGCGGTGCTGACCTCCGGCGGCTTCGACCTCTTCGCCGAGGTGGTCGCACCCGGCCCGCGCGAACTCCTCGACTTCGTCAACGACGTCGTACGCCCGGTCGACGGGGTCGAGCGGATCCAGTCGTTCCCGTATTTCGGCATCCACACCCACCGCTTCCTCTGGGATGTCGGCTGATTGCCCAGCGTGAGACGGGTACTCGTACGACTCCGGAACGACAACCGCTGGAGGAGGCCCGCATGACCAGCAGCACGGAGACCGGCGGCGTGACCGGTACGCCGGACAAGGACTACAACCTGATCTGGTACGTCGAGGCGTGTCTGAACAACGCCCTGCGCCTGGAGTCCTACATCCAGGACGCGGAGCGCGAGAAGGACTCCGAGGTCGCGGACCTTTTCCGCAAGGCCCAGGCGGACAGCCGCAAGGGCGCGGAACTGGGCAAGGACCTCCTGAGGGCACGTCTCAACGGCGGCTGAGTACCGCTCACGCCGGGGCCCGGCACCGTGCACGCCACGGTGCCGGGCTTTTCGACGTCCGCGGACCCGGTGACGGCAGGCTCGCCTCCCGCTACCCTACTCGCCAGTAACCGGAGTGCATCCAGGAGGCGACCATGCCGCAGCTCGACGTCGACGGCGCGACCCTGACCTACGACGACGAGGGCCCCCGCGACGGCGAGCCCACGCCCCTGGTGCTCGTGCACGGCTGGACGGCGAACCGGCACCGCTGGGACCACCAGATGACCCACTTCGCCGACGCACGCCGGGTGATCCGCCTCGACCTGCGCGGCCACGGAGAAAGCACCGGGGGAGGCGTACGGACGATCGCGGAGCTGGCCCGGGACGTCCTGGCGCTGCTGGACCACCTCAAGGTCCAGCGGGCCGTCCTCGTCGGCCACTCGATGGGCGGCATGATCGCCCAGACCATCGCCCTGGACCACCCCGAGCGCGTCGAACGCCTGGTCCTGGTCAACTCCATCGGACGCATGGCCTACAGCCGGGGCCGGGGACTGCTGATGGCGGCCTCCACCCTCGTGCCCTTCAAGCTGTTCGTCGCCGCCAACATCCAGCGCGCCTTCGCCCCGGGACACCCCCGCGAAGAGATCCGCGCCCACGTCAGGGCCTCGGCGGATACCCCGCGCGAAGTCGTCATGACCCTCTACAACGCCATGCGTGCCTTCGACGTCCTGGACCGGGCCGGCGAGATCCAGGTGCCGACCCTGATGATCCACGGCTACCACGACATCCAGCTGCCCGTGCGGCAGATGCTGCGCATGGCCAAGGCCTACCCTGACGCGGTGGTCCGCATCATCGACGCCGGCCACGAACTGCCCGTCGAGCGGCCCGCCGAACTCACCACCGCCCTCGACCGGTTCCTGACCGCCGCCTGAGGTGATCAGCGCGCCAGCTTGGCCCTGACCCCGCCCGCCGCCACCGCCGGGCGCGCCGTCGCCCGCACCGAGCGCCGCACCAGATGTGCCTCCCGCCGCAGGTCATGGGCGGCGTGCCGGCCACGCCACACCAGGGAGGGGGACCCGGCGGTGTCGTCGGCCGCGATCAGCAGTCCGCCCAGCATCGAGAGGTTCTTCAGAAAGTGGATGCGCTGCTGGGCCCGCTCATCGGGATCCTGCGCCTCCCAGAAGCGGTGTCCCGCCAGCGTGGTGGGCACCAGCGTGCCCGCGATGGCGAGCGCGGCCAGTCGCGGCACTCGGCCGGTGCCCAGCAGCAGGCCCGCGGCCACCTGTACGGCACCGCTGAGCCGTACGGCCTGTTCGGTGCGGTCCGGCAGGGCGTCGACGCGTTCCGTGATCGGCTGGACGACGGGTTCGGCCGCGGGCGCGACCTTCTCCGGAGCGCGCAGGGAGTTCAGTCCGCCGGCCAGGAACATCGAGGCGAGCATGGGGCGGCCGACCAGTCGCAGGACACTCATTACTGTCTCCAAAAAGGGTGAGGACACGGGTACGGAGACCGACCGGGTTCCCGCGCTCATGTGGTCGATGCCACGCCCTGTGACCGGTCGCAGGCATGTTCACCGGCCATCGCCGCCCGCTACCGTTTTCCGCACATTCCCTGTCACACCCCGCAGTACGGACGGCCCCGCAGTGCTCACAGATCTCTCCCCGCTCATCGCGGCGACCGCCCAGTGGCTGACCCGCGCCTACCCCTCCGGTGGCGGCGCGCTGGCCTCGGTCCTGTGCGAGGTGCAGGCACGCCAGGCCGTGACGGTCGCGGCGTGGCTGCGCTACCCGACCCCGATGGACGCCGCGCTCGTCGGCATCGCGGGCCCCGGCGGATCAGCCCGGCTGGACTGGATCACCGGCGCGGAACCCGCCGACGACCCGGACGACGAGGACGCCCACGCCTGGCGCACCTGGGTCGACGAGGTCGTGGCGAGCTGGGCGGCCGCCCTGCTGAGCGACCCCGGCCTGGCCGCGACGGCGGTCGCCGCCCTCGCCACCGGCAGCCACACGACCGGTACGCCCGTCGAGTTCCGCCGCCTGCTCGCCCCCGACGACGCCGACCGCCGCGCCGCCGCCCTCCTGCGCCACCCCGACCTGCTCGCCCCCGTGGCGACACTCCACCAGGCCCAACTCCTGAACCGCCTCGACCCGGGCCAGGCCCTGACCGCCTGAGCGACGACCGAGCCGCTGTTCACCCAGACCGCCGGTCGACCTGCCGACGTCCTGAGCCTGCCCGCCCCTCGGGCCACCTCCGCCGGGGCCGGGCTCTCATCGCCACAGTGGCGACCGGACCGCCGTTCACCCATACCGCCGGTCGGCCTGCCGACGCCCTGAGCCTGCCCGCCCCTCGGGCCACCTCCGCCGGGGGCCGGGCTCTCATCGCCACAGCGGCGACCGGACCGCTGTTCACCCAGGCCGCCGGTCGGCCTGCCGACGCCCTGAGCCTGCCCGCCCCTCGGGCCACCTAGGCCGGGGGCCGGGCTCTCATCGCCACAGCGGCGACCGGACCGCCGTTCAGCCAGGCCGCCGGTTGGTCTGTCGGCGTCCTGAATCTGCTCGCCGCTCGGGCGACCTTCGGCCGGGGCCGGGCTTTCATCGCCTCAGGGGCGGCTGGGCTGCTGTTCAGCCAGGTCGCAGGTTCGCCTGGAGGCCTCCTCTGAGCAGGGTCGCTTTTCTCGTAGCGCTCGGGACCGGCTCCGGCCAGCCCCGGCCTCACCGCTTCAGCGAGGTGGTTCGCCGACAGGCCTGGTGCGTCTGCTCGGACCGGCTCGGGCCGGGCTCGGGTGTCGTTCGGACGCTCAGGCTGCCGTGCTCAGCGCGTCACGGTCGGTGACGTCGCCCTCCTCCTCGCGCACCATGACCGGCTGCGGAACCCGGCGTGTGCGGAGCAGGATGCCGGCCGCGATGGTGCCGGTGATGAGCAGGCCTCCGGCGATCAGGGCGCCGCGGACCCCGGCCAGTTCCATCAGCAGGCCCAGCGCGGGCGGTCCGCCCAGGCTCCACACCGTGCCGATGCTGCCCCACACGCCCAGCACCCGGCCGCGCAGATGGACGGGCGGGTCGGTCTGCAGTACGGCGGTGCCCGCGGTGTCGGAGACGGACTCCACCACGGCCATCGGCAGCACCAGGACCAGCAGCATCCCCAGCGACGGCGACAGCCCAGCCGCCACCTGCAGCAGCCCCCCGGCGGCGGCCAGCACGCCCACCAGCCGCACCGACGGCCGGCGTAGCCGCCCACCGAGTACGGCCCCCACGATGCCGCCCACGGCGAGCACCGTGGACACCGTGCCGAACGCCCCGGCCCCGCCCGCGAGCGGCCCGGTGACCAGCACCGCCAGCGTCAGCCCGTAGTTGCGGCCGAAGACCGCGCTGACGGCCGTGACACCGGCCAGCGCCACCAGCCGCGGTCGCCGGGCGAAGTAGCCCAGTCCCTCCCGGACCGTCATCGCGGAAGGCTCACCCGCGGGCCCCCCGACGACACGGTCGGCCCCGCGCACGGGACGCAGGAAGGGGATCACCGAGGCGACGAACAGGAACGACAGCCCGTTCGCCGCGTAGGCGGAGGCCGTGCCGAGGAAGCCGATGGCGACCCCGGCCAGGGCGGCGCCCACCAGCCGGCCCGCGCTGTGCACGAGGGCGCCCACCCCGATGGCGGAGGGAACGTCCTCGGCCGGGACGAGGTCGTTGCCCAGCAGGGCGCAGGCGGGCCCGTCGACCGTGGCGACGACGCCGGTCACGGCGGCCAGCACCATCAGCACCGTCATGTCGAGCCGGTCCAGGGCCACCAGCACGGCCATCACGAAGGCGACGGCACCGAGCAGCGCCTGGCTGACGGCGGCCGTCAGCTTCCGCGGCCAGCGGTCCACCGCCGCTCCGCCCAGCAGGCTCATCAGCAGGGCCGGCGCGGCCTGCACGGACATGGACAGTCCGGTCGCGGCGGCGGACCCGGTGATCTGCAGGACCAGCAGGTTCTGCACGGTCAGCTGCATCCACGTGCCGGCGTTGGACACGAAGTTGGCGACGGACCACCAGCGCATGCTCCGGTAGCGGAGCGAGCGCCAGGGCGAGCGCGAAGGAGTGATGGAGGAAGACACAGTGCGGTACTCGAAGAGGAGTCGGACGACTCAGCGAACGGACGACGAGGGAGTACCTTGCTGCGCTGCACGGGTCTCCATGAGCCGGGATACGGCGCGGCCCATGGTGGCAGAAGAGATGAGCGGGTCGGTGCGGAAGGCATCGCCCCGGGCGAGCGGTGTCGATCAAGTCAGATGGCGTGCAGGGGACTTGATGCCCGGAGTGCCGTTGCTCACAGATGCGCTGGTGGGGACGTGCGGGAGCCCGCCGCCTGAGGGCGACGGGCTCCTGTGTACCGGGGGGTCGGCTCGGCTCAGTCGTCCATCTTGCCGCGGCCGCTGAGCGCGTCCCGCAGCCGGTCGACCAGCCCGGCCCCGGGCGCCAGCATCTTGTTGGCCGGAGGCTTGTCCGGCGCGGAGGGGTGCGGCCGGGTCGGCGCCATCTTCTTCGCCTGGCGCACCTTGTCGCCCAGCTTGTCCAGCGCCTCCGGGGAACACGCCGCACGCAGCCGGGGGAAGAGGTTCTCCTCCTCGTCGGCGATGTGCGAGCGGATCTCCGTCATCAGCAGGCCGATGAGCCGGTCGAACTCCATGTGGTGCGCGTCGCAGCTTTCCAGATCCTTCATGATCTGCTCTGCCTTGGCGTGGTCCTCGAGTTCCCTGTCCGCGATGGCGTCCCCGCCGGTGACGTGCTCACGCACCGCCGGGTAGAGATAGGCCTCCTCGGCTACCGAGTGCCGTACCAGTTCCATCGTGGCCTGGTCCGCGTACACCTTGCGGTTCTTGTCGCCGGGCGGCAGTGCCTCGATCCGGCCGAAGATCTCCTCGACCTCTCGGTGATCGGTCATCAACTCGTCAATGACGTTCCCACCGTGTCCCATGCTCCTCACCTCCAGCCAGGAAGCGGCGTCTCCCCGTCCGGATCCGCCACGCACTCCGAGTGCCCTGGCCTTCGGCTCGCTAACGCCCCGCCCCTCCCGCGGCCCACGGGGTGTACGACGCGTGCTCATTGGAACTCGCCTCCGTGAACACCGACAGGACTGACCGGGGAGGCCGAGGTGTCCGATGCCGTCGACGAGGTGCTCGGGAGGGTGGGCGGCGAGGTGGCCGTCCGGGCGGAGCGACTGTGGCAGACGGCGCTGGCGCTGCACGCGGACCCGGAATGCTCGTTCGCGGAACACCACGCGGCCGAGCTGCTGAGCGGGGAGCTGGAACGCGAGGGCTTCACCGTCGAACGCGACCTCGCCGGACTCCCCACCGCCTTCGCCGCCAGGGCGGGCACGGGCGGCCCGCGTCCCGCGGTGGCCCTGCTGCTCGAGTACGACGCCCTGCCGGGCCTGGGTCACGCCTGCGGCCACAACCTGATCGCCGCGGCCGGACTCGGCGCCGCCCTCGCCGCGCGGGCCGCGCTGGGCGACGCACCCGGGACCGTGTGGGCCGTGGGGACGCCGGCCGAGGAGGGCGGCGGCGGGAAGGTCATCGAGACCGAGGCCGGCGTCTTCGACGACCTCGACGCCGCGCTCATGTTCCACCCCGGGGTCCACGACTGGCAGTGGGCGCCGCTGACCGCGCAGACCCAGTACCGCGTCGGCTTCCATGGCCGCGCCGCGCACCCCACCGGGAACCCCACCGAGGGCATCGACGCGCTGGCCGCCCTCATCCAGTTGTTCAACACCCTCGCTGTCGTCGAGCGGCGGCTGCCGGCCGGCTCGCACATCCAGGGCATCGTCACCGACGGGGGGCGGGCGACGAACATCGTTCCTGAGTACGCCGAAGGCCTCTTCGGCCTGCGCGCGGCGACCACCGTCGGTCTGGAGGACCTGGCCGGCGAGCTGCTGACCTGCGCCCATGGCGTCGCCCGGGCGACGGACACGACCGTGACGGTCGAGCGCGCCACACCCCGCTACGAGCACTTCCGTGACAGCCGTGTGCTGTCCGCACGCTTCGCCCACCATCTGGCCCATGCGGGCATCGAGCTCACCCCGCCCGAACCGGGTGTGTTCCTGGGCTCCTCCGACATCGGCAACGTCAGCGGCCGCGTACCCGCCATCCACCCCTTCGTGGCGATCATGACGTCGGAAGGTTCCGATCACACCCCCGAGTTCGCCACCGCGGCCTCCTCCGAGCGCGGTCGCCGGGTGATGCTCGCGGCGACGGAGGCCCTGGCCCGCACGACGGTGGAGACGCTGCTGTCGGCCGACCTGAGGGACCGTGCGTGGAGCGAGCACGAGCTCAACGTCAGTGTGCGGGCGTGAGCCAGGGCAGGGGATCGGTGTACTGCCCGTCGATCAGCACCTCGAAGTGCAGATGCGGCCCGGTCGACAGCCCCGTGGAGCCCACGAGCCCGACCGGGGTGCCCGTCGTGACGCTCTGTCCGACGGTGACCCGCAGCGCGGAGAGATGACTGTACGTCGTCTCCAGCCGCTTGCCCCCGATGGTGCCGTGGTCGATCACGACCCGGTTGCCGTACGCCGTGGTCGTTCCGGCGAACTCCACCCGCCCTTCCCGTGCGGCGGACACCTGCGCTCCCTGCGGCGCACCGAAGTCGACCCCGGTGTGCAGCTTCGTCACCCCGGTCAGCGGGTGCTTGCGGGAGCCGAAGGGTGAGGTGACGGTGAGCGTGGTGACCGGTGGGGCCAGGACGGCGGTCGGTGCCTGGTTCGCGTTCTGCTCGGGGTTCTGCCGTACGAGCGCCTCGTACTGCGGCAGCCTGGCCTTGACCTGGTGCACGAAGTCCTCGGCCGCTGCGGGCACACGCCCCGCCTTCTCCACCGCGCCGGTGCTGGCCCGGTAGGCGGCGAGGGTGAGATCGACCAGGTCACCGTTGACGGTTCCCTTGGTCCTCAGCGTGGTCACCTGGCGCACGAGGGAACAGTCCTGCCGCCCCAGCGCCATGATCGCGTCCACCGCGTCGTGCGGGGAGGAGTGCCCGTTGCCGTCCTCGTCGCGCCCCCAGGTGCGCCACTGGGCGGCGGTGAAGCGGGCGATGCCCTGCTGGGACAGGCTCGCGGTGTCGTCGCTCCATCCGGACAGCTGATCGATCTGCGCGGCGAGCACGGACGGGGTGACGACGGTGCAGGAGTGGGTCGCCTTGCGGAGCCACGGCACGTAGGAGCCGTCGACCTTGCTCGTGGCGGAGTCGGCCGCGTCCGACCCCTGGGGCAGTACGGAGGACAGCCCTCCGGTGGAGGCCAGGAACACCGAGACCCCGGTCATCGCGACCAGCCCGGGCATGACGATCAGCAGGAAAGGACCGGGCCCCTTCCGCGGTGGACGGCCTTTCACACTCGTGCTGTCCTGAACGACCGGAGTGTCCTGCGTCTGCTGGGGCACGCGACTCACGCTCGCAGGCTAGCCATCCCCTGACATGACGTCACCGGACTCCGGGTCAAAGGGAGTTGCCCGAAAGGGCAGGCCTGCCGCGGGACATGCGCGGATCAGGGTTTCTTGGTCTCCGACTCCAGCGAGGCTCGGGTCGCCCTGCCGTACACGCCCGATTCGTCCTGCAGGATGAGACGGGTGAACTGGTAACTGCGGACCGCGCTCTGCACGTCGCTGTCGTAGACGCCGTCGGCGTCCTGGCTGTACAGGCCCACCTGGCGCAGCCGCAGCTGGAGTTCGACGACTTCCGGGCCGGTGTCGCCCAGCCGCAGGACGGGCGGCTGTCCGCTGGAGGCGCTGGGGGAGGGGGTCGCCGAGGCGGTGGCGGACGGGGTGCCTTCCGTGGGCGCCGGGTCCGTCGGGGTAGCCGTCCGGCTGGGCGTCGCGCCGGCCGACTCCGACGGCGTCGGTGACGGCGAGGCGGACGACGCGCTCGCGGACGGCCGTACGGCTGCCGTGCTCGTGGAGGTGCCGGGATCCGGCAGGGGTGCCCGGATGCCGTCGGACCGCGAGGTGTCGTGGGAGGGCCCCTCGTACAACAGCCCGCCCACCGTGCCCCCCACGGCGAGGACGGCGACGGCGGCTCCCGCGAACAGGAGCCCGACGCGGCGACGGGGCGCGACCGGCTCGGCGACGGACGGGAAGGGTGTCGCCGGGGTGTCGTCCTCGGGCGGTGTCGAGGCGTCCGGGGTGTTCGCGGTCGGTGTGAGGATGTCATCAACGGCTGTCACCGCGACAGGAGTTGTGGAGTCGGCGGAATCGCCCTCGTCCTCCAGTTCCACGAAGGGCCGGATCCGCACCGGGTCGAAATCCTCGGCGGCCGCGGCCGCCGCCGTACGGCTGTGGCGGTGGGCGGCGGAGACACGTCGTCCGCAGGCGCAGGACGGAGTGCCGTCCTCTGCCCTGGGAGCGCCGCATAACGGGCAGACATGGGGGGTGTGTTCAGTCACGCCGGATCCCTCTCCGTGAAGAATCCAGAGTTTATTCATATGTTCAACACGCAATCTCCCGTGGTGGGAGATTGCGTGTGTCGTTCCTTTTGTCGGGAGGCGGGACCCCTCAGCTCGCGGTCGGCGCGGTGCCCGGGCGGGACGGGGCCAGGACCCAGCGCACCGCCGACGTCATGGCGGACCCCAGGGGCCGTACACACCACTCGTCGACCACCGGCAGCCGGGGCAGGCGCAGTTCGCGGGCGGCCCAGGAGGGCAGGAGGGAGACCGCGTTGGCGGCGAGCACGCCGTAGGGGAGCCGGGCGGCCAGCGGCACGGGGGGATTGAGCAGCAGGAAGCGTGCGGCCTCGCGTGCCTGCGCCGAGGCGCGCAGCTCGGGACGGTAGGCCTCGAGGACCCGCGCGAGCTCCTCGCGATTGGTGGGCGGGTCGATGACGCCGAGTTCGGCGGCGATCCGCGCGGCGTCGGCGACGTACGCGTCACAGCCGTCCTCCGGCAGCGGCCGCGCGCCGTAGCGCTGGTGCGCGCGCAGGAAGCTGTCGACCTCGGCGGCGTGCACCCAGGCGAGCAGGTGCGGGTCGGCGGCGTGGTAGCTCTCGCCCTCGGGGGTCCTGCCGCGCACCCGCTCGTGCACCGCCCGAACCTGGGCGCACGCCTCCTGGGCGTGGGCTGCGGTGCCGAACGTGGTGGTGGCCAGGAAGGTGCTCGTGCGCTGCAGCCGGCCCCAGGGGTCCCCGCGGTAACCGGAGTGCGCCGCCACGGCCGCCATGGCCAGCGGGTGCAGGGACTGCAGGAGCAGCGCCGACAGACCGCCGATGAACATCGAGGCGTCCGAGTGCACCCGGCGTATCGGGCGGTCGGGGCCGAACCAGCGCGGGCCGGGAGTGCCGTGGATCCGGGCCCGGTTGCGCGGGCCGTCCGGGCCGGCGACACGGGCGATGAGGCCTTTGCCCAGTTGCTCACGCAGACCGAGTGCGCCGGATCCGGCGATTTTCGTCAGCACCTGGTCCTCCTCCCGATCACCTGATCACGGCTGTGACCACGTGTACGCGAACAGGTCCCGTCGGCTTCCTGCCCACGGGACCCGCTCATCACCCCGATGTCCTACCAGCGATACCAGCGGCCCCTGCGGCCACCATGCCCGGCGGGCCGCGCCACGAATCCCAGCAGCCACAGCACCAGAACCGCGATGGCGACCCACCACAGCGCCTTCAGCGCGAATCCGGCACCGAAAAGAACAACAGCCAGCAGCAGTACGAGAAGCAAGGGAACCATGTTTGTCTACCTCCGCAGTTTCTGGTGCCCCGGGAAAAGCGCGTCACGCACGTCAATTTCCCTTTGTTTGTTTCCGTCGGGAGCGGGAATTCGGTCCGCTTCGCGAAACGCCTGGCTCAGCTCTTGGCGGCCTTCGCCGCTTCCGCCTCCGTGTCGGCGCGGGACGTCGAAAGGGTGCCGCCCGCGTTCTCCAGATGGGCGCGGACGAACCACTGGAACTGCTCGAGGTCCCGCAGCTGCTCGATGAGCAGGTCCTCCGTCGCCGGGTCGATCTCCCCGACGGTCTTGACGGCGGCGCGTACGTCCTCGATGAGGCCGGTGTAGACGACGTCGAGCGCTCCCAGGTGCGCGATGGCGTCCTCGCGGCCGATCGAGTAGTCGTCCCAGGTGCGCTCCTTGACCAGGGAGCCGGGCGTGCCCTGGGCGACTCCGCCGAGGGCCGCGATGCGCTCGGCGACGTCGTCGGCCATGTCGCGTACGCGGTCGACCTGGGGGTCGATCATCTGGTGCACGGCGATGAAATGCGGTCCCACGACGTTCCAGTGCACGTGCTTGAGGGTGAGGTGGAGATCGTTGAGGGCGTGCAGGCGCAGCCGCAGGACGTCGATGAGCCGGCCGGCCGCCTCGCGCTCGATGCCCGGGACCGTGTACTTGGGGGTGAAAGCCTTCGCCATCTCGAAACTCCTTTGTCCGTGGGGTGACGGTAGAAGTCCGGATGCCCCGCCATCGAGTTCCCAGGCCGTTCAGGCCGGCGCTGTCGAGGTATGGAGGCGGCGTTGCAGAAGAGGGTGAGGGCCGGGCCCCAGGTCATCCACCTGGAGAATCGCGACGACAGTTCCATCGCGACCCTCTCGGCGGATGCGCCGCCCTCGAAACGACGCTAGGCCACCCGGACGCCCACGATGCACGTGTCGTCGTCGGTGTCGGACCGGCTGTAGGTCAGCAGCCGGTCCAACTGCTGGTCGAGCGTCGGCGGGACCGTGCGGGCCGCCGTCAGCAGCTGCGCCAGGGACTCCTCCACGGAGCGGTCGCGGCGCTCGATCAGACCGTCGGTGTACATCAGCAGGGTGTCGTCCACCGCCAGCTGGACCTCGTGCTCCTCATACCCCGCTTCGGGTACGGCACCCAGCAGCATCCCCTTGACCAGGGGCAGCGGAGCGGCCTCGCCGGCGCGCACCAGGACGGGCGGCAGATGACCCGCCCGGGCCCAGCGCAGGGTGCGCCGCTCGGGATCGTAGAGACCGCAGACCGCGGTGGCGGTGACGGCGCCGTTGAGATGGTGGGCCACCATGTTCAGCCAGGACAGCAGCTGTCCCGGCCCGGCGCCCGTCACGGCCAGTCCGCGCAGCGCGTTGCGCAGGACGACCATGCTGGTGGCCGCCTCGATGCCGTGTCCGGCGACATCGCCCACGCACAGCAGTACCAGCCCGGAGGGCAGCACGACCGCGTCGTACCAGTCGCCGCCGACGAGGTTCTGCGTCTCGGCTGGGCGATAGCGCACGGCCACCCGCAGGCCGGGAGCCTCCAGCGGCGCCTGCGCGGGCGGCATGATCGCGTGCTGCAGCTGGAGGGTGAGCCGGGCGCGTTCGCTGGCCTGCTGCTCGGTGTGGACGAGCTGGTCGCGGGTGGCGGCCAGGGCGACCTCCGTCCAGTGCTGGGCGGAGATGTCCTGGTAGGCGCCCCGGACGACGAACAGGCGGCCGTCGGAGTCCAGCACCGGCTCGGCCACCACGCGGATGTGCCGGGTGACGCCGTCGGGCCGCTGCAGCCGGAACGCGGTGGACGCCGGCCGGCGGTGGTGCAGCAGGGTGCGCAGGAACCGGCCGATGGCGACGGCGTCGTCGGGGTGGGCGTGGACGGGCAGGTCCTCCAGGGGGACCGGGCCGCTGGAGTCGGGCTTGCCGTAGAGGCTGTAGAGCTGGCCGTTCCAGGTGATCTCACCGGTGAGGAGGTTCTCCTCGAAGCCGCCGATGCGGCCGAGCCGCTGGGCGTGCTGGAGCAGGCTCGCCAGCCGGGCCGTCTCGTCCTCTATGCGCCAGATCAGCAGGACGCTGCCACCGTGCCGGGTGATGTTGATGTCGGCGACGGCGGCCAGCGGGACGTCGTCCACCAGCGCGGTCAGCCGCATGCGATGGGTGCGGTACGGCTCACCGGTGGCGTAGACCCGTTCCACCTGCTCGAACAGCTCGCTCTGGCCGGCGGCCATGGGGTAGGCCTCCAGCAGCAGCGCACCGCTGACGACGCCCCGCGGCCGGCCGGCGGGGTCGAGGAAACGGCTGTTGACGTGCTGGATGCGGAAGTCTACGAGGTCGCCGCCGGCGTCCAGGTACGGCACGAGGACCAGGGCCGGGTCGTGCAGTCCGTCGGCCAGGTCCATCAGTTCGGCCACGTCCGGCAGGATCCGGGGTTTGTGCTCGTCCTCCGGGTGCTGGTGGGCGTAGGTCTCCAGGGTGTGCGCGCACAGTTCGCCGAGCGCCTCGATCTGCCGGACGATCTGCGGCGGCTGCGGCTCCAGCGGCGTCGGCCAGACGATCTCCAGTACGCCGTGGATCCGGCCGCCGGCTCCGGCGGGTACGGCGACGCGGCCGCCGTCCGGGTACTGGTGCTGGCCGAGGGAGGGCAGGCCGGTCTTGGACAGGGAGCCGATCCACTGGTCCTCGCGGTCGCCGAGCCCGCGCCGGGCCACCGTCGCCACCCCCGGCGGCACGTACCGCCAGCGTTCCGCCTCGGTGGCGGAGAAGCCGGCGCTGCCGGCCAGGGTGAGCGCGCCGTCGGGGCTCAGCGCCCAGATGGCCACCGCCACCGCGCCCAGCGGCACGAGGGCGTGGTCCAGCAGGGAGTCGGCCACGGCCTGGGCGTCGCGGGCGGCCAGAGCGCCGCTCTCGGCGGCCCGCAGCCGTACGGCGGAGGAACCCTCGCCCTCCGCGCGGCCGGTCGCCGCGGCCAGGAAGGCCGTGGTGACCTCGGACAGCCGGTCGCGCGATGCCTGGTTGATGACGTCCACGGCGAACTCCAGCGGGGTCACGCCCGCCTGTTCGGCCAGTTCCTCCAGCTGCCGCGCCGCCTGTGTGGGCCCGCAGCCCAGCCGTTCCACCAGGATGCCCTTGGCCAGTTCGATCAGGGCGCGCCCGTCCGCCTCGGCCTGGGCGGCCCGCACTTCCTGCCGCAGCCTTTCCACGGTCGCGGCCAGCCGTCCGACGGGGGAGGTGTGCCCGTCCTCCCCGGTCGTCGTCGTGCCGGGCGCCTCCTCGCCGGTGCGGGCGGCGGGCGCCACGGCCCCCGGATCGGCGCCGGCGAGGTCGATGCCCGGTGCGGAGGGTGCCGGCTGGCCGTCCGTGCCGGAGGCGCTGCCGTCCGGCTCGGGCGGCTGGTGGAGATTGCTCACGGTTGACCTGTTCCTCGGCTCGGGCGTCCAGGGACGCCGCACGATCGGCGGATGGGCACGCTGGTGGGGGTACCCCTCACTCCGCCAGCCAGTGTCGGACGCGGCCGATGAGGTCGTTGGTGTCGACGGGCTTGGTGACGTAGTCGTTGGCGCCCGAGGCGAGGCTCTTCTCCTGGTCGCCCGGCATCGCCTTGGCGGTGACGGCGATGATGGGCAGCTGCGCGTACTGGGGCATGGCCCGGATCTCGGCGGTGGCGGCGTAGCCGTCCATCTCCGGCATCATCACGTCCATCAGGACCAGCGCGATGTCGGGGTGGGCGAGCAGCATCTCGATGCCCTTGCGGCCGTTGTCGGCGTGCAGGACCTGGAAGCCGTGCAGCTCCAGCACCCCGCTGAGGGCGAAGAGGTTGCGCGCGTCGTCGTCGACGACCAGCAGCGTACGGCCGACGAAGGCGTCGTCCACGACATGGGCGGCCGGACGGTGCGGTTCCTCGGAGCGGACCAGCGACAGTACGTCTCCCGGCTCCTCGGCGGACAGGTGCAGGGTGATGCGTTCGCGCAGCTCGTCGAGGCTGGAGAGGAAGTCCAGCGGCCGGCCGTCCGCGCCGGCGCGCAGCCGCTGCTCGTGGGCCAGGTCGACCCGGTGCCCGGTGTGCACCAGCACCGGCACGCTGGCCAGTGCCGAGTCGCCCCGCATGGCCTCCAGCAGGCGGGCGCCCTCGTCGTCGGGCATGCCGAGTTCCAGGACGACGCAGTGGCAGGGCTCGGCGGCCAGTGTGCTCGCCGCCTCCTGCGCCCCGACCGCCGTGATGATGTCGATCGGCCCGTGAGGGTCGTCGGGATCGGGCGCGAGGTCGGCGACCGCCCGCTCGGCGACGAGGGTCAGCAGCCCGCGGGGACGCTCCTCGACCACCAACAGGCGCCTGCGGCGCTGCTCGGGTCCCTGGGCAACGGGGGTTTCCGTCCCCTGCGCCGGCGGAAGCTCCGCGGTGGTCGTGGCGTGGGGCTGCTCCAGCGGCCTGCCGCCGTCCAGCAGATCCTCGAAGTCGTCACGGGCGACGGGCAGATACAGCGTGAAGGTGCTGCCCTGACCGGGCGTGCTGTCGACGGTGACGGCGCCGCCGAGCAGATGGGCGATCTCCCGGGTGATGGACAGGCCCAGGCCGGTGCCGCCGTACTTGCGGCTGGTGGTGCCGTCCGCCTGCTGGAACGCCCCGAAGATCGTCTCCAGTTGCTGCTGGGGGATGCCGATGCCGGTGTCCTTCACGCGGAAGGCCACCACCGGGCCGCCGCGGTGGACGCCCGCGGGCACCTCCCGGTCCGCGGCGGGCTCGATGCGCAGCTCCACGCCGCCCTGCTCGGTGAACTTCACCGCGTTCGACAGCAGGTTGCGCAGGATCTGCCGCAGCCGGGAGTCGTCGGTGAGCAGGTCGGCGGGGGTGCCCGGGGCGGTGGCCACCGTGAACTCCAGGCTCTTCTGTGTCGTCATCGGCCGGAACGTCGCCTCGACGTACTCCAGCAGCTGGCGCAGCGGGACCCGCTCGGGAGCGACGTCCATCTTGCCGGCCTCGACCTTCGACAGGTCCAGGATGTCGTTGATCAGCTGGAGCAGGTCCGAGCCGGCGGAGTGGATGATGCCCGCGTACTCGACCTGCTTGGGGGTGAGGTTGCGGGAGGGGTTCTGTGCCAGCAACTGGGCGAGGATCAGCAGGCTGTTGAGCGGGGTGCGCAGCTCGTGGCTCATGTTGGCCAGGAACTCCGACTTGTACTTGGAGGCCAGCGCCAGCTCCTGGGCGCGGGTCTCGAGTTCCTGGCGCGCCTGCTCGATCTGCAGGTTCTTCGCCTCGATGTCGCGGTTCTGCGAGGCCAGCAGGGACGCCTTCTCCTCCAGCTCGGCGTTGGAGCGCTGCAGTTCGTCCTGCTGGACCTGCAACTCCTCCGAGCGGGCCTGGAGTTCGGCGGTCAGCCGCTGGGACTCGTCCAGCAGCTCGTCGGTGCGGGCGTTGGCGACGATGGTGTTGAGGTTGACGCCGATGGTCGGCATCAGCTGGCTGAGGAAGTCCTGGTGGATCTTTGTGAAGCGAGTGACGGAGGCCAGTTCGATGACGCCGAGAACCTGGTCCTCCACGACGATCGGGAGCACGACCAGGGCGCTGGGCACGGTGTGCCCGAGTCCGGAGGAGATGGTGACGTAGCCCGGCGGCAGTTCCTCGACGCTGATGGGCTTGTGGTTGCGCGCGGCCTGTCCGACCAGTGAGCGTCCGACGGGGATGCGCTCGGGCCGGTCGGTGTCGTCGGGGTAGCCGTAGGAGCCCACCAGCCGCAGTTCGTGGCCGCGTGCGCTCTCCTCCGCCAGGTAGAAGGCGCCGAACTGGGCGCTGACCAGCGGCGTGAGCTCGTCCATGATGAGCTCGGCGACCACGGGCAGGTCGCGGTGGCCCTGCATCAGGCCGGAGATGCGGGCGAGATTGGTCTTGAGCCAGTCCTGTTCCTGGTTGGCCCGGGTGGTCTGCCGCAGGGACTCCACCATGGAGTTGATGTTGTCCTTGAGCTCGGCGACCTCGCCGGAGGCCTCCACCGTGATCGAGCGGGTCAGGTCGCCCTCGGCGACGGCGCTGGCGACCTCGGCGATCGCACGGACCTGCCGGGTGAGGTTGCCGGCCAGTTCGTTGACGTTCTCCGTCAGCCGCTTCCAGGTGCCCTCGACGCCCTCGACCTCGGCCTGTCCGCCGAGCCGGCCCTCGCTGCCGACCTCGCGGGCCACGCGGGTGACCTCGGCCGCGAACGACGACAGCTGGTCGACCATCGTGTTGATGGTCGTCTTCAGCTCCAGGATCTCGCCGCGGGCGTCGACGTCGATCTTCTTCGACAGGTCACCGTTGGCCACGGCGGTCGTCACCAGGGCGATGTTGCGCACCTGCCCGGTGAGGTTGTTGGCCATGGAGTTGACGTTGTCGGTGAGGTCCTTCCAGGTGCCGGCCACGTTCGGCACGTGCGCCTGTCCGCCCAGGCGGCCCTCGGTCCCGACCTCGCGGGCGACGCGGGTGACCTCGTCGGCGAACGCGGACAGCGTGTCGACCATGGTGTTGATGACGTCCGCGAGGGCGGCGACCTCGCCCTTGGCCTCCACGGTGATCTTCTGCGAGAGGTCACCGCGGGCGACGGCCGTGGCGACCTGGGCGATCGAGCGGACCTGACCCGTCAGGTTCGACGCCATCACGTTGACGTTGTCGGTGAGGTCCTTCCAGGTGCCCGACACGCCCCGCACGATGGCCTGTCCACCCAGGTTGCCCTCGGTGCCGACCTCGCGGGCGACGCGGGTGACCTCGTCGGCGAAGGCGGAGAGCTGGTCGACCATCGTGTTGATGGTGTTCTTCAGTTCGAGGATCTCACCGCGGGCGTCCACGGTGATCTTCTGGGACAGGTCGCCCTGCGCCACCGCGGTGGCCACCTGGGCGACGTTGCGGACCTGCGCGGTGAGGTTGCCCGCCATGAAGTTCACGGAGTCCGTCAGGTCGCGCCAGGTGCCCTTGACGCCCTTGACGTCCGCCTGACCGCCGAGCCGCCCCTCGGTGCCGACCTCGCGGGCGACGCGGGTGACCTCGTCGCCGAAGGCGGAGAGCTGGTCGACCATCGTGTTGATGGTGTTCTTCAGTTCGAGGATCTCGCCACGGGCGTCCACGGTGATCTTCTGGGACAGGTCGCCCTGTGCCACGGCGGTCGTCACCTGGGCGATGTTGCGGACCTGGGAGGTGAGGTTGCCCGCCATGAAGTTGACCGAGTCGGTCAGGTCACGCCAGACCCCGCCGACCCCGGGCACCTGGGCCTGTCCGCCGAGCCGGCCCTCGCTGCCGACCTCGCGGGCGACGCGGGTGACCTCGTCGGCGAAGGCGGAGAGCTGGTCGACCATCGTGTTGACGGTCTCTTTGAGCTGCAGGATCTCGCCGCGCGCGGGCACGTCGATCTTCTGCGACAGATCGCCCTTGGCGACCGCCGTGGCCACCTGGGCGATGTCGCGCACCTGCGTGGTCAGATTGCCCGCCATGGCGTTGACCGAGTCGGTCAGATCGGCCCAGGTTCCCGAGACGCCCGGCACCTCCGCCTGACCGCCCAGTGTGCCCTCGGTGCCCACCTCGCGCGCCACCCGCGTCACTTCGGACGTGAACACCGACAGCTGGTCCACCATGCCGTTGAAGACCGTGGCGATGTCGCCCAGCAGGCCCTCGCCGTCCGACGGCAGGCGGGTGCCGAAGTCACCGTCCCGCACGGCGGTCAGCCCGGCCAGCAGCTGCCGCAGCTCCTGCTCACCCGGGGCCCGCTCGACGGCCTCGGTCGTCCTGCTCGCCATGCGCACCCCTTGTTCCGCTCCCCAAGAGCCCTCACCCCGAGGACCCGGAACCG
This sequence comes from Streptomyces griseorubiginosus, assembly GCF_017614965.1. Taxonomy (GTDB): domain Bacteria; phylum Actinomycetota; class Actinomycetes; order Streptomycetales; family Streptomycetaceae; genus Streptomyces; species Streptomyces griseorubiginosus_B. The sequence goes on from NZ_WVUG01000027.1 coordinate 21,550, forward strand.
CGCCGAGGCCGCGTACGACCCCGCCTCACCGTCCGCGTTTACGCAGTTCACGGAGCGGCTCGATGAGAAAATCCGGTGAAGATTAACGCAGTTGTCGTGCGACAACCAAAGCCTCAGAAGAACATCGCAGGCTGCTCGAAATTCCGCGACCCGAGGTGCATGAAGGGTGTCTTCCCGGGTACACGGGCAGATTTGCCGACGGGGTCGCACCGGGCCGGGCGAGGGATCAAAATCGGCCACTTGTCCGTCCGTGGCGCAAGAATGTGGTGAGAAGCAGAATCCGGGGTATCCGCCAGCCCGAGCGGCTGGCAGGCCGCGAGTCGATACGAGGGAGAGGCATCCATCATGACGGCGGCGTTGACGACCGAAGCCGGGACGGACCAGCTGCCGGAGGTAGCCGACCCCATCAACGTCACCCCTCGCGACGCCCGCGAGCTGACCCGGCACTTCCTGGCCCGGCTGGCGGAGCTGGAAGAGGGCACCCCGGAATACCAGTACGCGCGCAACACGCTGATCGAGATGAACATCTCACTGGTGCGCTACGCCGCCGCGCGGTTCCGCAGCCGCGGCCCGGCGGAGATGGAGGACATCGTCCAGGTCGGCGTGATCGGCCTGATCAAGGCGATCGACCGGTTCGAGGTCTCCCGCGAGGTGGAGTTCACCTCCTTCTCCATCCCCTACATCGTCGGCGAGATCAAGCGGTTCTTCCGCGACACCTCCTGGGCCGTCCACGTGCCCCGCCGACTGCAGGAGGCCCGGGTCCAGCTGGCCCACGCCACCGAGGAGCTCAGCAGCCGCCTGGGCCGCACGCCCACGGTCTCGGAGCTGTCGCAGCTGATGAGCCTGTCGGAGGAGGAGGTCATCGAGGCCCGCGTCGCCTCCAACGGCTACAACTCCTCCTCGCTCGACGCCGCCGTCTCCACCGGTGAGGACGGCGAGGGCGTGCTCGCGGACTTCATCGGCACCGAGGACGCCGCTCTGGAGCTGGTGGAGGACTTCCACTCCCTGGCGCCCCTGATCGCCGAACTCGACGAGCGGGAGCGGTTGATCCTGCACATGCGCTTCGTGGAGGAGTGCACGCAGGCCGAGATCGGCAAGCGTCTGGGCATCTCGCAGATGCATGTCTCCCGCCTGCTCAACCGTCTTCTGGCCCGGCTGCGAGCGGCCCTGCTCACCACGGGCTGAGCCGCAGGCGGCCAGCGCATCCCGGCGGCCCGAAGTCGGCCAGACATCGCAGATCCTCGGGCACGCCGGGAAACAGCTCGCCGTAGTCTGTGCCCCCCGCTCCCTGGAGGGGGTGGCCCTGGGGCGATCACCAGGCAGTGATCGCCCCAGGGCCGCAGCTCGATCGCGATCCGGGCCGTGCCCAGGGGCCCGGCGTGCGCCTCCAGCTCGAGCCGTGTCCTCCTCGCAGTACCGCACGACGGTCTCGTCGGCCAGCCGCAGCGGCCCCGACCTTGGTGCCGTCGGCGAGTACCGCCCACACGGCGCTGGGGCTCACCTTGATCAGACGATGGCCAACGGCCACCCAGGCCTCCCGCGCTCGCGGCCGATATGATCATCAGCCCCCGCCGAGTGTCCCGCACGACGAAGCCCAACCCGAACGATGGTTCACCCGCCGGGCCGCTACTGCACATGCTCTCCCGGGTGTCCCCCGAACTGTGCAAAAGGGCGGCGGTTGACATCTCCCACGCCAGGGGCGGCTAGGCCTTTGGGGCTACCCGAACCCGCGCCCCACCGTAGGAGGTACGCCCCCATGGCAGGCAGATCCCGTGCGCTCGCCCGCAACGCCGCCCTGGTCACGCTCGGCACACTCGTCCTGACCGCGCTCCACCCGGCCGCGTCGGCCCAGCCGCCGTCCGGCCCCGCCCCCAGTGCCGCCCAGACCCTCGGCGCCGACAAGCCGTCCGCCCAGGTCCTGCGCGCGCTCGAGCGAGATCTGCGCCTGACGCCGACTCAGGCGTCCGCCCGCCTGGTCAACGAGGCGGAGGCCGGAACCCGGGCCGGCGTCCTGCACAACGCCCTGGGCACCCGCTTCGCCGGCGCCTGGGTCAAGGGCGCGACCTCCACCCAGCTGAGCGTCGCCACCACCTCCCGTGCCGACTTCCCGGCCATCCGGGCCCAGGGCGCCAAACCGGCCCTCGTCCGCTGGACCCTGAACGACCTGCGCACGGCCCAGAGCAAGCTGGACAAGGCGGCCGCCCACCGGATCACCGCGAACACCCCCGTGTGGTACACGGACGCCCGCACCAACCGGGTGGTCGTGGAGGCCAGAAGCCGTTCGGCGGCGGCCGCGTTCGTCAAGGCCGCCGGCGTCGGGGCCGACCGCATCCGCGTTCGCGTCACGGCCGACCGCCCGCGCCTGCTGAAGGACCTCGTCGGCGGGGACCCCTACTACATCGACGCCACCGCCCGCTGCTCCATCGGATTCTCCGTCACCAAGGGAACGCAGCAGGGCTTCGCCACCGCCGGCCACTGCGGCAGGCCCGGGGCGAAGACCACCGGTTTCGACCAGACCGACCAGGGCACCTTCCAGGCCTCCACCTTCCCCGGCAAGGACATGGCCTGGGTGGGCGTCAACGCCAACTGGACCGCCACCCCCGACGTCAAGGCGGACAACGGGCAGACGGTGCAGGTCGCCGGCTCGGCCGAGGCACTGGTCGGCGCGTCCGTGTGCCGCTCCGGTTCCACCAGCGGCTGGCACTGCGGCACCATCCAGCAGACGGACGCGACCGTCAACTACGCCGAGGGCACCGTCAACGGCCTGACCCAGACGAACGTGTGCGCCGAACCCGGTGACTCCGGCGGCCCCTACATCTCCGGCGCGCAGGCGCAGGGCACCACCTCGGGCGGCTCCGGCGACTGCACCAGGGGCGGCACCACCTTCTTCCAGCCCATCAACGCGACGCTCGGCGACTTCGGTCTCACCCTCAAGACCACCGGCCAGACCGCCGCCTCGCAGACCCCCGGCACGACCGACGCGTGGAGCGCGGGACGCGTCTACCGGGTGGGCACCACGGTGACGCACGGACTGGCCCGCTACCGCTGCCTGCAGACCCACCAGGCGCAGACCGCCTGGGCCCCCGACGCCACGCCGGCCCTCTGGCAGCGTCTGTGACACCCGCTCTCCGCCCGGGCACGGCACCACGTTGCGCCCGGGCGGAGCCGGTACGGCGCTAAGCGTCCGCCAGCAGTCCGTACGCGGTCGCCACGAACGGGTCGTTGGCGCGGAACCGCCGCGTGCACACCGCCACCAGCGCGGTGGCGGTGTCCGGTCGAAACCCCAGGAACGCCTGTTGGCCGAGCGTGGCCCCGCTGTGGAAGTACAGCGGCCCACCAGCGGTCGGATGCCGGAACCAGCCCACCGTGTGCACATGCCGGTGCCCCAGCCCGCGCCGCAGCACGGGACGCCGTACCGCACCGAGAGCGCCCTCCAACGGCGAACCGGCGGGCCGGAGGTGGGCTTCGAGGAAGGTGAGCAGGTCCTGCGGGGTGGCGCGCACGGCACCCGCGGCCTGGAAGCCGCCCGCGTCGAAGGCCAGAGTCGGCGTACAGCCGTCCTTGCGGTGCCCCACCGCGTCGGCGCCCGGCTCGTCCGGCCGCATGGCCGTCTCGCCGAGGCCGAGGGGACGCAGCAGCCGCGTGGACAGCAGGTCCTCCCACGAGGTGTTCGTGGCCGTGGCGAGCGCGTGCCCGAGGACGGCCACCCCGAAGTTGGAGTAGTGCCAACGCGTTCCGGGGCGGTGTCGGCCGCGATGCCGCAGGAACGCCTCCACGACCCGCCCGGAGGGATACCGGCCGTAGGGGTTGGTGTGCCAGGCGGGCAGGGCACGTACGTAGAAGTCCGACGGCAGCGCGGGCAGCCCGGCCGTGTGGGTGACGAGGTGCGCCAGAGTGACGGGCGACCTCGGAGCCGGCCGTCCCGGGGCCAGGAGCTCGCCCGCCGGCTCGGCTCCGGTCACGACACCTCGCTGGATCAGTTCGGTCAGCAGCAAGGCGGTGAACGTCTTGGTGGCCGAGCCGATTTCGTACCGCAGCTCCTCGCGGGGGCGCGCGGGGGGAGGGGCGGTGCCGCCGCAGCGCACCAGGCGCTGCCCGCGCCGGGACGCCGCGAAGACGACATCGGGTGCGTCGACCGCTTCGACGGCCGCCGCCAACTGTCCGCCGAGGTCTCCATCGTCGGCTGCCTCGGCCGAGGGCGGACCGAGGTCGAGGTCCTGGCCCGGCCACAACACCGTACGGCCGCTCATGACGCCTGCGCGAGCGCGGTCAGGGAGCGGGAGGTGGCCAGTGCGGAGGCGAAGGCGGCGACCAGTGTCGGGTGGTAGACGAGGTCGAACAGTTCGTCGCCGTCGGCGGCCGGCGTCTCGCGTACCGCGGGCATGGCACCGTCCGCCCGCTGCGCGGCGGCGAAAGCCGCCCAGGCGCGTCCGTCCAGCGTGGGAGCGGGCAGACAGGCGTCCACGACGAGGAGTTCGCCCAGCAGGTCCCAGCGGCGCAGATCCAGCCAGTCGTCGATCCAGACCGGCAGCCATGCTGCGAGGTAGTCGGCGAGGCGGGGCGGCAGCCCCTCCGGGCTCTCGCCCCAGTCGGTGAGATGGAACACGGCGTGGGTGACGTCGTAGGCGATGTGCCCCTCCACCGTCCACGGCTCGGGCGTCCGGGCCAGCCATGTCGCCGCCAGCGCCTCGCCTTCGGGCGGGCGCGGATCCAGTCCGAAGCGGCGCTGGAAGGCGGAGAGGCCGAGCCTTCGGGTCGGGGTGGTCTCGAACGCCGTCCAGCTGTGCAGACGATGGTTGAGTACGGCGGCCTCCTCCACCTCTGGCCGGCTGTAGCCCAGTTCGCGGAAGGGCAGGTACACCTCGAAGGGGATCGGCGAGATCGGTTCGGTGCGCTGGCCGCGGACCAGCATCCGTCCGCCGTCCAGCGTCTCGCGCCAGACGTGGTCGAGCAGTCGGCGGGCGAGCTCGGCCTGCCGTGAGCCGGCCACGCCTTCACGGAACAACACCTTGCAGACCAGGGCGAGTTCCCCGATCGGTTTGAACCGTTCGAGGAAACCGATCTCCGGATCCACCTCCGGCTCGAGCCGGAAGCCGTCACGGTGGGCCCACAGCCATTCCATGGCGCGAACTCCCACGGTGTGCAGCAGACGCGTGTCGGTCATCCATATTCTCCTTGCCCGCGGTGCGCCGTGAGACCGGCCGCGAAGGCGGCCATCAGGGTGGAGTGGTAGGTGTGGGCGAAGTCGCCGGCACCGGACGCTTCTTCCGGCAGGCCTCCGGAGGGCAGCTGCGCGGCGGCGATCCGCGTCCAGCCCTCGTGCGTCGTCGCTTCGTCGGGCGGATGCGGCAGGCTTGCCGCCACGGCCAGCAACTCGCAGCTCAGATCCCACATCCCGGCCTCCAGACAGGTGGCCAGCCAGGCCGGCAGCCAGTCCCTCACGTATTCCGCCAGTTCGGCCGGCAGACCCGGTCCGCCGCGCCCCCAGTCGGTGAGGTGGAAGACGACGTGGGTGAGGGCGTAGCCGGAGTGGCGCTCGAACGTCCACGGCTCGGGCAGTCCGCCCAGCCACGTCCGTTCCACCACCCGCTCCAGCGGTGCGCGGCCGGGAATGCCGCTGTGCCGTTCGGCCAGTACGACGCCGAGGCGCCGGGTGGGGTCCTGTTCGGCGAGCTGCCAGCCTCGGGTGCGGGCGACGGTGGCCGCCCGCGGTTCGTAGTCGGGATGACGTAGTCCCGCCGCGGCGAACGCGGCGTAGACCTCCAGCGGGTAGGTGGCGAACGGCTCGGCCTGCTGCAGGCGTACGAACAGTGCGCCGTCGTCGGTCTGGTGCCAGGCGAAGGTGAGGAGGTCCTGCACGCGCGCGTGGAGCGGGTCGGAGGGCGGGGTGTGCAGGGAGAGAGTGGCGCACACCTGTGCCAGTTCGCCCAGGGGTTTCCAACTGGCGTTGACCGGGCCCTCGGGGGAGAGGGCGTCGGCGCCCAGGGCGAAGTGGTGCTGATGCTCGGTCAGCCAGCTCAGCGCGGTCTCCTCCACCCGCCTGACCGGGTGCGCGGTCACACGAGTACTCCCGTGCCCAGCAGCCGCGCGGCACGCACCTGAAGCAGCACGCGCGCGTCGCTGCCGCCCATCAGCTCCACGAAGTCGAGCCCGGTGCCCAGTCCCAGGGTGTCGGGCACCTTCTCCAGCGTGGCCAGCCAGCGTCCCGCTCCGGCCGCCTGCAGCCAGTCGCGGCGGCGGACGGCCCGTACGAATCCGCGGGCGACGTCGAGTGTCCTGTCGCGTGCCGCTCTGGTCACCGCGCACTCCAGCCCCGGTAGTGCGAGGGGTGCCAGGACGGCGAGTTGGTGGGTCAGAAAGGGCCAGGGAACGCCGTCGATCCAGGCGGCGTCGGGTGCTTCCGGTGCGGCGCCGGACACGTCGATGAGCCCCGCCGCGCGGGCCATCGCCCAATGGCTCCACAGGACGGTGGGCGCGGCCTGCGGACGTGGCGGAAAGGCGTCCAGTGTGCCGGTGACGAGGCCGATCCGGTCCTGGGTGAGCGGCGCGCGGTGCAGCAGGGCCGGCATCAGCAGGTCCGCGCCGAGGACGCGGGCCGCGGCGAGCTCCAGGTCGCGGCCGGGGCCGCCCGCCGGGTCGGCCGGCGGGGCGTGGCCTCCGCCGTGAAGGTCGGAGACCACGCTCGAAGCGAGGTCCTGCACCGCGCCCTGCAGGAGGGCGGTAGTACCTGACTGCTTCATGGGGTTGCTCCCGTCGCTGTGCTCAGCCCTTCTTGGGCCGCGGCGTCGGCGGCGACAGCAGGAGGGATGTCGTGCCGGACGAGAGCGCCAGTGCGGCGCATTCCCTGCTGTCCCGGTACACGCCGTCCGGCTCGGTGGGGTCGAGCACCGCCTCAAGGTCGACGTCACGCACGCGGACCTCGTCGGTGATCTTCTGTGGCGAAGCCATACCACCATCTCCTCATGTGGTTGTGGGTTCGGCTCACACCCCTAGTGTCCCATTCGCCCCATATGACACGGAAAGAATGGAAAAATAGCACTTCCATGTTCAACTTCCAGCGAGTCAGCGACCGCCGACCGGTCGCACCACGCGCGTCGTGGAGACCGCGCCCGGCAACGCTTGCCGGCCCGTGAGCAGGCCCTCGCCGGAAGGATCGCCCTCGAGGTGCTTGTCGAAGAAGGCGAGGGCGTAGGCGGTCAGCGCGTCCTGCTGTGTCCGGGGGCCGAGTTCGTGGTCGGCGCACGTGCTGTCGTCCTCACCCAAGGGGGCGGGAGGGGTCCACTGCGTGTTGAAGAAGTTGTGGTTGCCGTCGCGCAGGGAGACGGAGTAGGCCGGTTGACCGGTGAGGCCCTCCACGTCGTCCAGGTACTGCTGCCCGCGCTCCCCGACGGCGCCGTCACACCCGGAGGTCACCACGGCGACCGGAGTCCGCGTGATGAGCGTGTCGCTGTTGTCCCCCTCCGGGACGTCGAACTTCACCGGCGCCAGGGCCAGTACGGCGCCGATGCGCACACCGCCGGGAACCTCGCTCCGGTGCTTGTCCGAGGCCTCCCACATCACGCCCTTGCCGGCGCGCGAATGCCCCAGCGTCCCGACCCGCTTCATGTCCAGATGCCCGCGCAGCACGGGGAGTTGCCGGGCCAGCGGACCGCCGCCCAGGTCGAGTCGCCGTAGCAGGCGCAGATGCTCGTTGATCAGACGCGCCCGGTCCCCGTAGTCGAACGACGTCATGTTGATGCCGTCGGCGCTCAGGGAGACGACGACGAAACCGCGCGCCGCGAGCGCCTGCCCGAGATAGTCGTAGCCCCGGTAACTGGGGTACGGCTCACCCTTCTCGCACGGCCAGCTCTGGGCGCCGGTGTCCGTGCACGCGGACCAGGAGCCGTGCGACATCACCACCACCGGCAGCCGCCCCCGCAGCCGGCCCGGATAGTGCACCACGGCGCGTACCTCGCTGACCGTGCCGCTCTGCGGATCGGTGAAGGCGCTGTCGCCCAGGTCGTACGAGGCCGTCAGCACCCGCGTGCCGGCGTCCGCGTCGACGGCGGCCGGCGCCGCCACGGCGTTCGCGGCGGCCGCCGTGGCCGAGGACGTGAGCCCGGCCAGCAGCAGCACGGCGGCCATCAGTGCCCCGCCCACCGGCAGACGTAATCCGGCGGGCCTGCTCGCTCGTCTCGTCATCTTCGTGACTCCTTGTCGTCCAGCCGCACAGGGAGGCGCCCCAGTGCTCGTCCCGCGGCGCCTGCTTGCCGCCGCACTTCTGGAGACGAACCAGGAGCCTCATGGGTTGGACCGACTTCCTTGCGTCACACGGGAGTTACGGCAGCGGTGTGCCGCCGGTCGCGTTGAGGATCTCCGCGGTGATGAAGCTCGCTTCCTGGGAGGCGAGATAGACGTACGCCGGGGCCAGTTCGGCGGGCTGCGCGGGACGGCCCATGGGGGCCTGTTTGCCGAACTCCGCCGTGTCCGGCATCGTGGCCGGGATCAACGGTGTCCAAACCGGCCCGGGCGCAACGGCGTTGACGCGGATGCCGCGCTCCGCGACCATCTGGGCCAGCCCCTGCGTGAAGGTGACGATCGCGCCCTTGGTCATCGCGTAGTCCAGCAGATGCGGACTGGGCTTGTACGCCTGTACGGACGTGGAGTTGATGACGCTGCCGCCTTCCGGGATGTGCGGCAGGGCGAACTTGGTCAGCCAGAACATCCCGTACAGGTTCGTTCGCATGACGCGGTCGAACTGCTCGGTGGTGATGGCCTCGATGCCGTCGGGCTGCGACATCTGGAAGGCCGCGTTGTTCACCAGGACGTCGATGTGCCCGAACTCCGCGACGGCCCGGTCGATCAGCCCCCGGCAGTTGTCCTCCTCGCGGATGTCGCACGCGACGGCGACCGCCTTGCGGCCCGCGTCCTCCACCAGCCGCGCCGTCTCCCGCGCGTCGTCCGCTTCCTCCTCCAGATGCGTGAACAGTACGTCCGCACCCTCACGCGCGAAGGCCAGGGCCACGGCCCGTCCGATACCGGAGTCCCCGCCGGTGATCACCGTCTTGCGGCCGGACAGACGGCCGGTGCCGCGGTAGGACTCCTCACCGTGGTCGGGCGGCGGGTCCATCGGCCCGGTCCAGCCCGGATGCGGCTGGTCCTGGGAGGGGAACTCGGGCTGGGGATGCTGGGTGGTCGGGTCCTGCTGCGTGTTCTGCTCGTCGCTCATGCCGGCCTCCTGTTCGTCCGGGCGGTACGCACAGGCCACTGGGTTCCCGGATCCCCGGCCCCGAAAAGCCGCCCGGCCGCCTACGACCGCCCAGGCCGGCTACCCGCCGCAGTCGCAGATCTCGGCGGTCCCGCCGGACCACAACGAGGTGCCCCTGCGCGAGTCGGCAGCCGAACGCGGGCGGTGCCGTCCGCCTCTCCCGCCCTGCCCGGAACGGGAAGAGGGCCGCAGCCGCTGCCGCCGGGTCCTGATCACCGCGGTGTGAAGGGTGGTACGGACCGTGTCGGGAAGCTCACCGTCCTCGGCCCACCGCAGGACGTGCTGGGCGATCTCCCTGAGCTTGATGTTGGTGTGCTGAGAGACGAACTGCAGTACCTCCCAGCCCTCCTGGGAACGCAGACGCGCCGCGGCCATCAGCACCCCGATCGCCTGGTCGACGGCGGCGTGCGAGACCAGCGCCTGCCGCAGCTGGTCGACCTCCTCCTGCAGCGCGGCGATCTTGTCGGCCGCATCATCTGCTGGGGCCATGTGAGGCTGCCTTCCCGTTCCCTGCTCACAGAGCCGCACCGGCGGCGAACGTCAGCACTGAGTCACTCCTGTCCACCCTCTGTTGCACTGATCACGGGTGCCAGCCGTATAACGAAGACTCGCGGGGGCAGTAGCCAGAAAACGAAACCTGCCCGCCGCCGTCGGTGCACGGACGGCGCAGGCGCCCCGCGAAACCGTCCTGACCTGCGGTGACGGGTCGTTCAACCAGTGAGGGGAGAAGGCCGACGTGCAGACGCTCACCTTCGACAGCGACGACCTCGCCCGGACCGAGGAGTTCCTCAGCCGCGCCTACGCGAAAATGCGCATCGGCAACGGCAGCCAGGACAGAAGCCGCGCCCGGATCAGCCGCGGCACCCTCGGCCCCGTCACGGTCGACGAACTCGACCTCGACTTCGACATGAGCTACTCGGTCACCCCGCTGGGCCGGATCTGCCTCTGCCTGGTCCACGAGGGCACCATCCAGGACCACCGCTACCAGGGCGTCGAGGACGCCTTCGGCCCCGGTGACGTGGTGTCCTTCGCCCCGCCCGAGCTGCCGTACGCCGGACGCATCTGCAGCGCCCGCTACAACATCACGATGCTCGATCCGGACGTGCTGTCGCAGGTGGCCGCCGGCGGCGGGTCCGGTGGTGCGCCGGTACGGCTGACCGGTCACCGGCCGTACTCCCCGGCCGCCGCGCAGCGGCTCGCGCACACGATCGCCTACCTGCGCGACCACGTCCTGGCGGACTCCGGGGACGGCGAGCATCCGCTGATCGTCTCCACGGCCGCACAACACCTGGCAGCGACGGTGCTGGCCACCTTCCCCAACACCGCCGTCACCGATCCGACCCCCTCCGACCGCCTGGACGCCCACCCGGTGGCCCTGCGCCGGGCGCTGTCCTACATGGACGACCACGCGGACGAGCCCCTCACGGTCGCCGACATCGCCGCCGCCGCCCATGTCACCGTCCGCGCGCTCCAGTACGCCTTCCGCCGCCACCTGGACACCACCCCCCTGGCCCACCTGCGCCGGATCCGCCTCGCCCACGCCCACCAGGAGCTCACCGACGCCGACCCCACCCGCGGAGCCACGGTCACCGACGTCGCCGCCCGCTGGGGCTTCCACCACCCCGGCCGCTTCGCGACCCTGTACCGCCAGGCCTACGGCCGCTCGCCGCAGCGGACGCTGCGGGACGGGTGACGCCTGAAGGGCCGGGGTCGGCCGACCGGCGAGGTCAGGGTCCGGGCCCCGGGTCGGGGTGCACGGCCGACTTGATCCCGGCGCGCGCCGCTTCCAGCTGGGCGGCGAAGGCGATACCGAGAAACAGGGCGATCCCGGTGACGTTCGCCCACAGCAGCAGGGCGATGAACGCGGTCAACGGGCCGTACACGGCGCCGAACGCCGCGCTCTCGCCGATGTACAGGGACAGCAGCAGGGTGGCCGCGACCCACAGCACGAGATGGACAGCGCTGCCGAAGGCGAGCCACGTGTAGCCCGGCTGCCTGCGCCGCGGCGACCATCGGAAGATCACCGCCGACGCGATCCACGCGAGCGCCAGCCCCACCGGTATCTCCAGTACGTCCCACCACCGGCCGCTCGCCCCCGGTGCGCCCAGGACCTCGGCGACGGCCTCTCCGACCGCCTCGCCCGCCACGAGCACCACGAACCCGAGCACCAACGGCAGGCCGGCAGCCACAGAAAGCAGCAGGGCACGGCCGTACTTGCGCGGGAAGGGGCGGTCGCGTTCGATGCCGTAGATGCGGTTGGCGCCCCGCTCGATCTGCCCCATCGCCGAGGTGAGGTTCAGCAGGGCGAAGGCCAGTCCCAGCCACAGCGCGAGGGTGCTCCAGACACCGCCGTGCGCGGTGCGCCGCGTTCCGGCGAACGCCTCGTGCAGCACCTGGGCGCCGGTACCGGGCACGATGTCACCGAGGGCACGTTCGACGACCCGGCCCACGGCGTCGGTGTGCACGGACGTGGCCAGACCTACGAGGGCCAGCGTGAGGGGGACCAGTCCCAGCACGATCTGGAAGGCCAACGCCCGGGCGTTGGTGAAACCGTCGGCATAGCGGAACCGGGCGAAGGAGTCCAGCAGCAGGCGATGACCGCCGTAGTGCCGCAGCGCGGTCAGCGCCTCGTCACCGGAGAGCTCCTCCCCGATCATGTCCTTCGTCTGGGGGACATGGACGGCGGTTCCCATCGCGCACAGACTCGTCAGCGGGCGATGCGGTGCCTGCGTCCTCCGCGGCGGAAGCGCATGGCCCCGTACGCGAGGTCGGCGAGCAGCAGGACGGCGCCGATGATCAGCAGGTAGAAGAGGCCATGCGCGGCGAATCCGATGATGCCCAGAACGAGGGCCACGAGGATGAGGAGCAGGAACAGACTCATCGGCGCTCCCGGCGCTTTCAGGGGTCAGCGGCGGGCGAGACGGCGTTCGCCGCCCGCCCCGGTCGAGTAGTCGAGCTCGTAGTGCGCGAAGATGTCCGGCTCGTCGGTGGCCGGCAGTTCGCCGTCGGTGTCGATGGTGGGGGCCTTCTTCACCACGTCCTTGGAATAGGTGATCTTGAGGTACCCCGGGCCGACGGTCGCGCCGGACAACGGAACGAACACCAGGCGGCGGCGGGTGGGCAGACCCACGGTGACCGTCGCGAAGAAGGGTAGGTCGGTCCCGGTGTCCACGTAGACCGCTTCCAGCGTGCCGATCTTGTGGCCACCGGGGTCGACCACGTCGTGTCCGCGCCATTCGCGGATGTCGCCTGCCTCGAACATCATCAGCCTCCGAAGCTGGGGGTACCCCCGATCGTGGCATTGATGTCTGCGCGCCACCGCCCCGGAAAGGCCGTCAGCGCATCACCCGCGGGCCCTGTTCGCCGGCCGGCGCCTCGGGTCCTGCGGCTCGCGCGGTCGCCACAGCCCGCGAGGAATTGTTCACGCCCTCCGTGCGCTGTTGTATGCGCAAGGACGGGACGCCGACGGCATGGGCGATCAGCGCGAGTGACCGAGGCGACAGACAATGGGAGGAGCCGACATGGCGGCACAGACGCAGCGGGCCGTGCTGGCGGGCGGATGCTTCTGGGGAATGCAGGACCTGATCCGCCGGCTCCCGGGCGTGACCGCGACCCGGGTCGGATACACCGGGGGAGACGTGCCGAACGCGACGTACCGCAACCACGGCACCCACGCGGAGGCCATCGAGATCCTCTACGACCCCGAGGTGACCGACTACCGCACGCTCCTGGAGTTCTTCTTCCAGATCCACGACCCGAGCACCAAGAACCGCCAGGGCAACGACATCGGCCTCAGCTACCGCTCCGCGATCTACTACGTCGACGACGAGCAGAAGCGCATCGCCGAGGACACCATCGCCGACGTGGACGCCTCCGGCCTGTGGCCGGGCAAGGTCGTCACCGAGGTCGAGCCGGTCGGCCCCTTCTGGGAGGCCGAGCCCGAGCACCAGGACTACCTGGAGCGCTACCCCGACGGCTACACCTGCCACTTCCCCCGCCCGGGTTGGCGCCTGCCCGCCCGCACCGAAGGCTGAGCCCTCCGCCCCGGTCGTCGGGCGGGCCCCGTAGGACGGACTGGCCATCAGCGGTGCACGCACCCGCTGTGGCCAGTCCACGCGGGTTCAGCGGCCGCCGGAGAGATCAATGGCTGTGCGTACGCCCGCGGCGTACCGTCCGGGCAGTTCCCATGCCGCGAAGTGACCGCCCACGGGCTCCTCGCTCCAGGAGCGGACGTCGAAGAAGCGGGCCGCGAACTCGCGGGGGGCGTTGACGAGGTCCCGCGGGAAGATCGTGAAGGCGGTCGGGACCTCGATACGGCGGGTCGCCCTCGGCCCGCTGTCGACGTACGGCGTGAAGGAGGTGCCGATCGCGCCGCTGACCCAGTACGCCGTGATCCAGGTGAGCAGTTCGTCCCGGGTGAACACCTTCTCCACGTCGCCGTCGCAGTCCGTCCAGGAGCGCAGCTTCTCGAGGATCCAGGCGGCCAGGCCGGCCGGGGAGTCGCCCAGGGCGACGGCCAGGGTGTGGGGCTTGGTCGCCTGCACGTGCATGTAGCCGCCCTCCGCCCGCAGCCACGCGTGCCCGCGGGCGACGTAGGCCCGCTCGGTGGCGGACAGATCCTGCGGAGGATCGTCCCGATACCGGTGCTGGGACACGTCGGTCAGATGCAGGGCCGCGACCCGGTCGGGGTACTCGGTGGCCAGCACGTCGGCGACGTCACAGCCGACGTCACCGGCCGAGACGACGTACCGCTCATATCCGAACTCGGACATGGCGTGCGCGACCGCATCGGCCATGCGTGCCGAGGAGATGCCCCGCTCCGCGACGGGCGCGGCGAACGGGAAACCGGGCAGGGCCGGGACGACCACATGGACGTCCGGCAGTAGCGGCAGGACCTTTTCGAACCGCAGGACCGAGTCGGGCCAGCCGTGCAACAGCAGGACTGCGACGGCGTCGTCGCGCGCCGCACGCCGGTGAACCGCCCGCACGGGAGCGAGGTCGTGCTCGGCCAGTGCCCAGGGCTGGGCGAGCAGCCGGGCTTCGTGCTCCCGCCAGTCATAGCCGTCGGCCCAGTGGGCGAGCAGGGAGTCGAGGTAGTCGGGGTCCACACCGCGCTGCCACCCGTGGCCCTCGGGCACGTCGACGCGCCGGCGGGCACGCAGGCGCGCGCGGAGGTCGTCCAGCAGGGATTGCTCGACGGGTGGGGGAGCGGCCGTGACGCCGGTCATTCCTGATCCTTCCTGCCGGTTACGACTCGTGCGGTCCTCCCTCGCGACTACCGCGCTTCCCTCCAGCCACACCTGCGCTCCTGACCGGAACGCCGAGAGCGACGTGACCGGTCGCCCGCCTCAGACGGTGGTGTCGGTGAGCCCGACCGGATTGCCGGAAGGCAGCAGTCCCGACGTCCGTACGGCTGCGGCCAACGGAGTGAGCAACTCGGCGAGACGCGCGGTGTCTTCCCGGCCGAGGGCCTGCCAGGGCTGTTCGGCGAGGGAATCGGTCTGCGCCTCGACGGCGTCATGGGCGGCGAGGCCTTCCGCGGTCAGCGCCCCGTCTTCCGTGAGCAGGCCGCGCTCCCGCAGCTCCGCCTCGGCCGCCGCCCAGTCACTCACATCCCACTTGCGGCCCTCGCGCAGCAGCGCGGCGTCGGAATCGCCCGTCGCCGCCTTCAGGGCCATGGCTGTGACGGGGGAGAGGCGATGGGCGACGAGCGTGGCGACGTGTCCGTCACCGCGGTGTTCGCGCAAGGTGGTCAGGGCCTGCCAAAGGCGGGTGTGCGGCTGCCGGGGGCGGTCGAGGGCCTGGTTGGCGGCGGCCAGCGGTCGTCCGGCGGTGTCGGCGGCTTCCGCGGCGTTCCACGCCAGGTCCGCGGCCTCGGCCATGTCCGCCGAGGTGATGACTTCGGGGCCGAACAGGCGCGTCATGGCCGCCTCCATGGCGCGTTCGCGCGCCGCCAGGACGTCGGGTGGGGCGGCGTACCGCCAGGCGTCCGGGAGCGCCCGTGCCACGCGGTCGGGGTGGAAGACGTAGAAGCACGCGGTGACGACGGAGGCGGGTACGGCGCCGAGCGGAGCCGCCCGCAGGGCGAAGTAACCCATCCAGAACCCGCGCATCCCGAGCTCGTCGGCGGCCCGGCGGGCTTCGGGCGCGAAGTAGACGAGATCGTGAACCGGTTCAAGCCGTTCCCACATCGCCCGTGCCGTGCTCGTCCCCATGCCGCATACTCCTGCCGGTCGATCCGGACACGCGTCCCTCAGTGCGCTGCCGACAGCAAGCATGGGTTATGACCGCGGTCATAACAAGCTCCGCGGCCCCTTCAATACATCGGGCCTCTCCCGCTCTGTTGACACCCTCCAGTCGCAACCCTATGTTCCATCGCGAGATAGATCCGATGAATCACAGAGCCGTCTGGAGGCGCCGTGTCCCATCCCTCCGTGCCCGATCCGTCCAGACGCTCCGTCCTCGCCACCGGATCAGCCCTGAGCGGCGCGCTACTGACGGCGGGTCTCGGCGTCCCCCGGGCGTCGGCCGACGAGAGCGGGGCAATGGCGTCCACAGCGCATCCCCCGCACACCTCCGATCCCTGGCGCTCCGTGCTCGAGGACGCGGACATGGTGTGGCAGCGGATGCCGACGGCCTGGTACGAAGGCCCCTTCCTCGGCAACGGCTTCCTCGGCTCCGGCATCTACGCCGAGCCGGGCGCCACCGCGACGGCCGTGCGCTTCAACGTCCAGCACTCCGAAGTCCAGGACCACCGCCCCGAGTTCGGTTCCCTCTTCGGCCTGGCCCGGCTGCCGATCGGCCACTTCACCCTCGAGCCGGTGGGAGCGATCACCGGCGTCGACTGGCGGTTGTCCCTGCGTGACGCCGAGTTGACCGGCACGCTGACCACTGACAAGGGCACCTTGGCGCTGCGCGCCCTGGTCCACAACGACCGTTCTGTCCTGGCGGTGGAAGTGACGCCGAGCGAGGGCGAGCGCGGCTTTCGCTGGGTCTTCCGTCCCGCCGAGGCGATCAGCCCACGAGCCGCCTTCAAACCGCTCCCGGACGGCTACCAGGGCAACCCTCCCGCCCAGGTCGCCGACCACGACGGAGTCAGCGCCGCCGTCCAGCCACTGCTGTCGGGCGGGCAGCACGTCACCGCGTGGCGCCAGCGCTCCACCGGCCGGAGCCGGACCCTGTACGTGCACGTCGCCCACTCCTATCCGCAGACCACGGCCCTGGACCGGGCGCTCAGGACGATCCGCACCACCGCCCGACTTCCCTACGACGCCCTCGCCCTCACCCACCGCGCCTGGTGGCACGCGTACTACCGCAAGAGCTTCCTGTCCCTGCCCGACGCCCGCATCCAGCGTTTCTACTGGATCCAGCTGTACAAGGCCGCCTCCGCCGCCCGCCGCGACGCCCCCGTGATGGCCACCAGCGGCCCCTGGCTGGAGCCGACCCCGTGGCCCAACACCTGGTGGAACCTCAACGCCCAGCTCGAGTACTGGCTCATCCACGGCTCCAACCATCTCGAACTCGACGCCATCACACGGGCGTTGAGCGAGTACCGGGACAACCTCGCCGCCGAGGTGGCGCAGCCGTACCGCGGCGACTCGCTCGGCATCCCCCGCACCACCGATCCCCATCTGGTCAACGGGGCGGCCAGCCCGCTCACGGGATACGGCGTCGGCGTCCCGGGCCAGGACCCGCCCACTCCCGAAGTGGGCGATCTGACCTGGGCGTTGCACAACGTGTGGCTCAGCTACCGGCACACCATGGACACCTCCGTCCTGCGAGACGTCCTCTTCCCCCTCCTCCGCAAGGCGGTCAACTACTACCTGCACTTCCTCGAGCCAGGCCCGGACGGCAGACTCCACCTGCCCGCCACCTTCTCCCCGGAGTACGGCGGCGACTCCCGGGACTGCAACTACGACCTGATGCTGCTGACCTGGGGCTGCCGCACCCTCGTCGAATCGGCCGAACTCCTGGGCGTCGACGACCCCTTGGCGCCCCGATGGCGGGAGGTGCTGGCCAAACGGGTGCCGTATCCCACGGATGCGAACGGCTTCATGATCGGTGCGGACATCCCGTTCGCGAAGTCGCACCGCCACTACTCGCATCTGCTCGCGGTCTACCCGCTCTACGAGGTGACCGGCCGGAGTCCGGACGAACGCGCCCTGATCGAGAAGTCACTGGCCCACTGGGTCGGCTTCGAAGGCGCCCTGCAGGGCTACACCTTCACGGGCGCGGCCTCGATGTCGGCCCTGCTGGGCAAGGGCGACGACGCCCTGCACTACCTCGACGAACTCATGACCCGCTTCATCCAGCCCAACACCATGTACCAGGAGTCGGGCCCGGTGATCGAGACGCCCCTGTCGGCGGCCCAGTCGCTGCACGACATGATCTGCCAGTCCTGGGGCGGCACCATCCGGGTCTTCCCCGCGCTGCCCGCCGCCTGGGCGGACCTGGTCGTGCACGACTTCCGCACCCAGGGCGCCTTCCTGCTCGGCGCCCGCCGTCAGTCCGGCACCACCCGCTGGGTCCGGCTGCACAGCGAGGCCGGCGCCCCCTGCGTCGTACGGCACGGCATCGACGGGCCGGTCGAGGTGCGCGACGAACGGGGTCGCCCGCTCCGGTACACGCAAGCCGGCGACGGAGCGATCAGGATCGCGCTGCACAAGGGCGAGACCGCGCTCATCACCGCGCGCGGTGACCACCCCGACCTGACCATCACCCCCGTACGACCGAATCAGGACGCACCGCGCTGGGGGCTTCCCGCGTAGGGGGGCCACATCCTGGCAGACGATCACAGCTGCCGACCCGCGAGCCAACTTCACCGCACCTTCACATCGCGTCGACGGGTGTGCTGCTGTGCGCCGGGCACCCGGGGTTCACGGAAGGCGATGGAGGGTGGCGTCGTGATCGTCGTGGCGGTGTTGGTGGTTCCCCTGCTGGGTGGGCTGTTGGTCTTGATGGACCGTGTCGAGGACTGGCTGGCCGCGGCGCCCGGCCCCCCGCGGCACGCGCACGCGCGGCGTCATCTGAAGCTGATCCCCGGCGGCTTGCAGAAGTCTCGTGACGTGCCGGAGCGGGAGTCGGCTCGGCGTGAGACGGACGCGGCCTGAGGTGCCGGCACCCGCGTTCACTCGATGCGGTGAGCCGGCGGTAATCCGGGCGCGGCGGGGTAATGGGACGTCGATCAGCCCCCGTTGAGAAGGAGCCGACGATGACTGATGACGCCTACCTGTTCCTGCTCGGCGACGTCTCCGCGCCGCTCGGGGTGCCCCCCGCCGCCGTCGGCGACCTCGCCTGCATGGAGACGCCCGCCGTACGCGCGTGGCTGGAGGCACAGAAGAGCACGCCGACCTCTCCGCGTCTGCGGCTGCTGCCGCCGGAGGAGACCGGGGCCATTCCGGAGGGGGCCGAGCGGCTGCCCGTCCCGCTCAGCGACGAGGAACTCAGCCGCGTCCGCCACCACTTGACACCCGAGCCGCTCGCCCAGGTCGAGCAGAAGCTGCTCGCCTACCGCGACTGCTCCGACGGCCGCGACAGCCTCATCGGCCGCGCCCTCGCCGCCGGCGTCCCGCCGCACCGCATCGTCGAACTGACCGGAGTGGATCCCGCGACCGTCACGGAGGCGGCGCGCGGCTGACGACACGCCTCCACCCGGATCAGTGGTGGACCGGCGTCGCCGTGGACGGCTGCTCCGTCTCGGCCCGGGCGGTGCCTCCGGGGTGGCGCAGCGCGCAGAAGAAGCCGATGCCCAGGGCGATGGCCATGCCGTAGAACACCCACTGGTTGGCCTCGGCGAAGTCCGTGCGGATCGTCGACATCGCATCCCGCATCATCGTCGCCGCCGGACCGGAACCGGTGGGCTGCCGGGCGTCACCGTTGCCCGCGATCGCTTCCGCGACGTCCTGCGCCACGGAGTGCGCGGCGGTCGAGGACAGGCCGCGGGCGGTGAGGCTGTGCACGACGTTGTCGGTCATGGCGTGGTTCAGCACGGTTCCGAAGACGGCGAGGCCGATGCTGGCGGCGTAGTTGCGGACGGTCTGGGTGATGCCGGTGACCTCGCCGTAGGTTGCGTCGATGGAGCGGTTGACGGCGTCCGTCGAGGCGGGGGCGAGGATGAAGCCGATGCCGGCGCCCGCGAGTGCCGCGTAGGGCCACTGGTCGTGCATGGACAGGTCGGTGAGTTTGCCCGCCCACAGGGCGAAGCCGACGGCGCCGACCACGCAACCGATCTTCATGGCCGGTCGTGCGCCCTGCTTGTCCAGGATGCGGCCGCCCCACTGGGAGGCGATCGCGAACCCGGCGAAGAAGTAGAGCAGGAACAGGGCGGCCTGGTTGGGGGAGGCGCTGAGGGAGACCTGGGCGTAGACGGAGGCGAAGAAGAACAGCGGGACGAACGCCAGCATCGCGAAGAACAGCACCAGCGAGTCGACCGTGAAGGCGCGGTCGCGGAAGACCGCCAGGTTGATCAGCGGATGACGGGTTCTCAGCTCGTAGCGGCAGAACACGGCCAGTACGGCCAGACCGCCGATGACGCACCCCCAGGTCGCGGCGCTGTCCCAGCCCCAGGCCGACGCCTGCTGGAAGCCGAGCACGCTCAGACCCATGCCGGCCGCGACCAGTACGGCGCCGACGACATCGAGTGTCTCGTCGCGGCGGCGGTCGGAGATGTGGGCGAGGGCGGTCAGGATCAGGGCGACGACGGCGACCGGCACGTTGACCCAGAAGATCGCGCGCCAGGTCCAGGACGTCAGCCAGCCGCCGAGCAGCGGGCCCAGCGCGGTGAGGGCGCCGGTCAGCCCGAAGAACAGGGCGAGGGCCCGGCCGCGGCGCTGGACGGGGAAGACCGCCACGACCACCGCCAGCGCCGCGGGAAAGAGCAGCGCGGCGCCCAGCCCCTGCGTGGCCCGGAAGACGATCAGCCAGGTCAGCGCGTAGTCGCCCCGGGGGACACAGCCGCACAGCACCGAGGAGACGACGAAGACCAGGGTGCCGATGACCACGACACGGCGCGGGCCGAACAGGTCGGCGAGGCGTCCGCCGAGGGCGAAGAAGGCGGCCAGGGCCAGCAGATAGGCGTTGACCACCCATCGCATACCCGACGCGGTCAGGTGCAGCTCGTAGACGATGTCGGGTGCCGCGATGGACACGATCGTCTGGTCGATGAAGGTCATCGCCACCGCGAACATCATGGCGGCGAGAGCAAGTGACTGGGAGGGCGCGGGAGCGGCGTGAGCTGCCCTGCTCCCGGCGCGTTCGGTGTTTCTACCGATCACCCGACCAGGATGCGCCCACGGTCCCGATGCCGCATCCGATACGGTCTCGACCTGCGTATCTTCACTGTTCCAGGACGACGATCCCCTGCACCGCGCGGCTCAGCACCACCACGCCCGTGACGATCAGCAGGGCGCCCAGCGCGGCCGGCGCCAGCCACCAGCCCGTGCGGATCTCCTCGTCGAACAGCACGACGCCGAGCGCGAGGCTCACCGTCGCGTCGCCGATGGTCAGTGCCGGCTGGGACGCGGCCAGCGGGCCGACCTGCAGGGCGTTCTCCAGCAGGAGCACCGCCATGACTCCGGCCAGGGCGAAGCCGTAGGTCTGCCAGGAGGTGAGGAAGGCCGTGAGGCCGTGGTCGGCGAAGGTGCCCGTCGCCGATTTGAGCAGGGCGGCCGTGACGGCGTTGGCGATCGCGGCGGCGGCCCCCAGGAGGGCGGCCCGCACCGCTGCGGGGCGGCCTTGGCCGGACAGCAGGACGGCGGCGGTCACCGCCCCCAGGCAGGGGCCGAGGCCGAGGATCCATCGTGCCGGCGAGGCCTGGTCGGTGGCCCCGTGCGGGGCGGCCGAGGCCAGGACCAGCGCCAGGCCCGCGACCACGGCGCTCACTCCCCACCAGCCCCAGGCCGGCAGCCGTCGGTGCATCAGCGGCGCGGCGATCATGAGGGCGAAGGGCAGCTCCAGGATGAACAGCGGCTGGACCAGGGCCAGGGGGCCGTTGACCAGGGCCAGGCTCTGGAAGAGCGCGGCGCCGATCACGCCGGCCATGCCGATCACCCAGGCGGGCCGACGGACCAGTTCTCCCAGCAGGCGCAGTCCCCGTTTGTCGGCGGTGGAGGCCGCCTTGCGCTGGAAGGCGGTGCCCATGGCATTGCTCGCGGCGCCCGCGACGGCGAAGACAGCGGCGAACTCGATCATGCGGCGCCTCGGCTGGGAGGTACAGGGCTCTGTCCGGTTTCCCCTTCCGGCCCCAAGCAGCCCCCAGCCTACGAGGCGGGCGGTGCTCGGGCATGCGGGATCTTGGTCGAGGTCTGCATGGCTTCCGCCAGCGGGGCACTCTGGTGGGTATGGGCAAGAGCGCACTGATCGTCATCGACATGATCAACACCTATGATCACGCCGACGCCGACCTGCTGCTGCCCTCGGTCACGGAGGTCGTCCCACGGGTGGCCGCGCTGTTGGAACGAGCCCGCGACAACGACGTACCCGTCATCTACGTCAACGACAACTTCGGCGAATGGCGCTCGCACCACGGCGAACTCCTCGACAAGGCCCTGTCCGGTCCGCACGCGGCACTCGTGGAACCGCTCGTGCCCGACGACCGCTCCCTCTTCGTCGTCAAGGCACGCCACTCGGTCTTCTTCGAGACCCCGTTGAACTATCTGCTCTCCCAACAGGGCATCGACCACCTGGTGTTGTGCGGGCAGGTCACCGAGCAGTGCATCCTCTACTCGGCGCTGGACGCCCACATCCGCCACTTCGACGTGACCGTTCCCCGGGACGCGGTGGCCCACATCCACGGCGACCTCGCCCAGGCCGCGCTGCGCATGATGGAACGCAACATGGGCGCCCAGGTGCGTGACGGCGACGATCTGTGGCGCGGCTGAGCACAGCCCACCGGATGCGCGTTCCTGGACCGTGATGGCTGCAGGACCCTCTGTAGTGGTGAACTGCCCGTCCCGCGACCGAGGTTGACGCGAGTTCCCCCTGAGGTGGATCATCCCCTTCGCAGAAGCCGACGGACAGCGGCGCAGAGTTCGTGCAGTGGTGCGCGCACTCGTCGTCGGTCGACCACCTGACGCGCCGTCATATGTGCTGTCCGCCCGGCCATTTCGATCTCTCTCAGGTCCGGGGGACCTTCATGACCACAAGCAGTACCAGGCGCGGACACGCGTCGAAGCGCCGTCGCGTGAGCCTGTTGGCCGCCCTCGCGGCGCTCGTCGTCGGGGGCGGAATCGCGGTACCGGTGACGGCACTGGCCACCGGTGATGCCGCGCCCGCGGCGAGCGGTCTGCAGCAGGACTTCAAGGACGCCGCAGACGCGTATCACGTCCCGCGCCAGGTGCTGCTCGCGGTGGCGTACCAGGAGTCCGCCTGGGAAACCCACCCCGGGCAGCACAGCACGGACGGCGGCTACGGGCCGATGCACCTGACCGACGTCACCCCCGCCATGATGGCCGGCGGCGACGCGGGCGCGGCGGGCCGCGGCGACCTGACCAAGCTGGCCGCCGACCCGGCCCTGCACACCGTGCAGGCCGCCGCGAAGCTGACCGGCGTGCCGGCGCGGAAGCTGCGCACCGACCCGGCCGCCAACATCCGTGGCGGCGCGGCCCTGCTCGCCTCGTACCAGAAGGCCGCGACCGGCTCCACCTCCGCACAGCCCGGCAACTGGTACGCGGCCGTGGCCCGTTACAGCCAGTCCACCCGGCGCCAGGGCGCCGAGGCCTTCGCCGACCGCGTCTTCGCCACCATGAAGAAGGGCGCGCACCGCACCACGACCGACGGCACACGCGTCTCCCTGTCGGCCGACACCGATGTCCGCCCGGCCACCGGCCAGTTGGCGTCGCTGCACCTGAAGGCCGCGGCGGACTCCGCCACCGAGTGCCCCACCACCGTCGCCTGCACCTTCGTCCCGGCGTCGCCGTCCAACGGCCAGGTCTCCAACCGCCCCGCCAACGGCATCCGGATCGACACCATCGTCATCCACGACACCGAGAGCTCCTACGACGCCGCCATCACCACCTTCGAGCAGGCGGGCGGCGCCGCGGCGCACTACGTGATGCGCTCCTCCGACGGCGCGGTCACGCAGATGGTCCCGACGAAGGACCTCGCCTTCCACGCGGGCAACTACTCCACCAACATGCACTCGATCGGCATCGAGCACGAGGGCTACGCCGCCCACGGCGCGACCTGGTACACCGAGGCGCAGTACGAGGCCACGGCCGACCTGGTGAAGTACCTCGCCGCCCGCTTCGGCATACCGCTGGACCGCGAGCACATCATCGGCCACGACAACGTCGCCGGCCCCAGGTCCTCCCTCGTCTCCGGCATGCACTGGGACCCGGGCCCGGGCTGGGACTGGAACCACTTCATGGACCTGCTCGGGGTGCACACCGGGCCTCACGGCGTCGGCCCCGTCGGCTCGGTCGTCACCATCGCCCCGCGCTTCGACGCCAACCTGCAGACCGTCCAGATCTGCCCCTCCGACGACCCGACCGGCGCCACCACCGCCTGCACCGAGACGCAGCAGAAGGCGAACTTCGTCTACCTGCGCACCGAGCCCAGCGACACCGCCCCGCTCTTTGGCGACCAGGCCATCCACCCCGGCGCGGCCGGCACCGACCGCATCAACGACTGGGGCAGCACGGCCGTGGCCGGTCAGCAGTTCGTCGTCGCCGACCAGGACGGCGACTGGACCGCCATCTGGTACAGCGGCGCCAAGGTGTGGTTCCACAACCCGGACGGCTGCAACACCGCGCCGGGCCACGGCGTGAAGGTGATCACGGCGGCCGGCAGCTCCCCGGTGGCGGTGTACGGCTCCAGCTACCCCGACGCCTCCGAGTACCC
The DNA here is from genome assembly GCF_017614965.1 of Streptomyces griseorubiginosus. Classification (GTDB taxonomy): domain Bacteria; phylum Actinomycetota; class Actinomycetes; order Streptomycetales; family Streptomycetaceae; genus Streptomyces; species Streptomyces griseorubiginosus_B. The sequence continues at coordinate 45,635 of NZ_WVUG01000027.1, forward strand.
CTCGGGTCTGTCGCCCTCCACGCAGGCCCCGCTGAGCATGTACACCGTCCCCGCCGGCCAGGCCTACGTGGCGACCACCGCACCGTCCCTCACGGACGACTTCTTCCCCTCCAGCGGGCGGGTCGTCACCGGCGGCAAGGCGATGTACACCATCCAGTACAACCACCGCGTCGTGCTCGTGTACGCGGCGGACGTCACGGCCACGGACGCCTGACACCCGGCTGAGAGCACACCGACGGACAACCCCGGTGCCCAGGAGGTTCCCGCCTCCTGGGCACCGGCCGTTCCCCGCCCCCGGGAGGACCGTCCCCATGCGACCCAGGAGGCCGCCATCAGCCCGGCAGCGCCACCGGCTGGCCCGTGCGCAGTGACTCGTACGCCGCCAGTACCACCCGCAGGGACCGCAGGCCCGCCTCCCCGTCCGGGGCCGGGCGTCGGCCGGTGCGGGCGGTGTCGAGGAAGGCGTCCAGCATCGCCGTGTCCAGGTCGTCGCCGCCCGGCTCCCAGCGGGCGCGGGCGGTGGTGGTGTCGAAGCCGTCCAACAGCCGCGGGAAGGCGTCGAGTTCGACGATCGCCCGCTCGCCCACGCAGGTCAGCGTCAGACCGCCCCAGGTCGGATGGTCCCGCGGGTGGCTCCAGCTGCAGTCCACGGCGGCCACCGTGCCGCCGGGGTAGCAGATGGTGACCAGCCCCGCGGTCTCCACGTCCAGGCCGAGGTCGGCGTCCAGGACGGCGTTGGCCTGGGCGTACACCTCCGCGGCCTGTTCGCCGTCCAGGAGCACGTCCAGCAGGTCGGCGATGTGCACGGTGTGATCCATCAGCGCGCCGCCGCCCGCGAGTTCGCGGCTGCCGAACCACGGGCTCGAACGGGCCGGATTGCGGCCGTTGTTGGTGCCGTGAACGCTGATCAGCCGGCCCAGCGAGCCGTCTGCCACGGCCCGCCGCAGCGCGGCGAAGGCGGAGCCGAAACGGACCGGGTAGGCGGTCATCAGGCCGACCCCCGCGCGGGCGCAGGCGTCGATGACGGCGCGGGCGTCGGCCTCGGTGGTGGCCAGCGGCTTCTCGCACAGCACATGGGCACCGGCCGCCGCGGCGCGTTCCACGAGGGGGCGGTGGCGGGCGTTCTCGCTGGTGACGACGACCGCGTCGAGCGGCTGGGCGAACACCTCGTCCCAGGTGGCGGCGTACGGCACGCCGAGCCGCTCGGCGAGGGCCGGGCCGCGGTCCGGGTCGCCGGGCGGGGCGTCGGGGTCGGCGGCGAGGAGATCGACGTCCTCGCGGTCGCGCAGCAGGGTGAGGTACGTGGCGGCGTGGACGTGGGCGAAGGACAGAACGGCGACTTTCACGCGGGGCTCCCCTCGAGACGCACGGCCCGCCCGGTGCGCGCGGACACGGCGGCGGCTTCGGCGATGCGGACCGCCGCCACACCGTCCCCCGCGGTCACCCGCGGCTCGGGCCCGCGCCCGGTGAAGGCGGCGGCGAACTCGGCTATCTGAAGGGCGTACGGGGACTGGCCGAAGTCGCCCGACGGGATGCCGTCGGCCCCGGCGGCGTCCCGGTCGCTGCCGGTGACCCGCAGACCGGGGGAGGCCAGCGAGTCGTGGCTGAGGGTGCCACCGGTACCGGCGACGTGGAACGTGGTGCGGAACGGAGTGGCGGGCGGCGCCCACACACCCACCACCTGGGTGATCACCCCGCTCTCGTGGGTGAGGACGGCGGTACCGGAGGCCACGGCCCCCTCGGGGGCGGGGGAGGTGAGATGGCCGCGCTGGTCGGCGTGGACCCGGACCACCTCGCCGAACAGCCAGCGCGCGATGTCGAAGTCATGGATCATCTGGTCGACGAGGATCCCCCCGGAGCGCTCCGGGTCGGCGAACCAGGGGCTCCAGGTGGGATAACGGCCGGTGCGGGTGAACCGGGCCACCGCGACGCGGCCCGGCGCACCGCCCGCGACCAGCTCGTGCAGCCGGGCGTAGGCGGGGAAGAACCGCACCACGTGGCCGGGGTAGAGGCGCAGTCGGGCGGACCGGGCGGTGTCGGCGATCAGTTCGGCGTCGGCGGTGGTGAGGGCCAGCGGCTTCTCGCACAGCACGTGCGCGCCGGCGGCCAGCGCGGCGAGCGCGATCTCGCGGTGCGTGTCGGTCGGGCTGCACACGTCCACCACGTTCGCCCCGGCGATCGCCTCCTCACGCGTGCCGACGGCGGTGGCGCCGAAGTCGCGGGCCAGGCCGGGGGCGTGGCCGTCGGGGGCGTAGATGCGGACCCGGGCGCCGAGCGCGGTCCAGGCGGGCAGATGGGTACGGGCGATGCCGCCCGCGCCGATCAGCGCCACGTCGAGTTCTGCCATCTGCTGCGAGCCTCCTAGCCCTTGAGGGCGCCGCTGAGCACGCCGTTGATGAAGTGCCGCTGGAAGAAGAGGTAGACCAGGACGACAGGCGTGATGACGATGAGCGTCGCCGCGGCCAGCAGAGGCACGTCGACGTCGAACTGCCCGGTGAAGAAACCGAGTCCGGCGGGGGCCGTCCGTCTGCTCGGGTCCTGGATCAGGATCAGCGGCAGCAGGAACTGGTTCCAGCTCCACACGAAGTACAGCACGCCGAGCGTGGTGACGGCAGGACGGGAACTGGGCATGAGCACCCGCCACAACGTCGTCCAGGACGAGGCCCCGTCCAGCCGGGCGGCCTCGATGAGGCTGCGCGGCATGGTCGCGAAGTGCGCCCGCATCCAGAACACGCCGAAGGGCATGAAGGCGGCGATCTCCGCCAGCGCCAGCCCCGGCACGGTGTTGGTCAGTCCGAGTGCCCGCAGGTCGTAGTAGAGCGGGATGACGGTGACCTCGGTCGGGATGGACAGGCCGAGCAGCAGGTAGGCGTAGAGCTTTCCGCCGCCGGGGACGTCCATGGTGGCCAGCGCGTAACCGGCGAGCGTGGCGCACAGCACGGCCGCCGGGACGACCGCGAGCGCGATCACCGTGCTGGAACGCAGCAGCGGCCCGAACCCGGCACGGGACCAGGCGTGGACGAAGTTCTCCAGATGGATGCCGTGGGTCGGCAGCGCCAGCCCGGTCAGCGGTGTCCCGGCGGGCTGCACCGAGGCCAGCAGGAGTGACAGGAACGGTACGAGGACGGCGGCGCAGAAGAGTGCCAGTACGGCCGGTGCGGCGAGCCCTCTCGGCCTGTGGGTCCTCACGGGGCCTCCCGGGCAAGGCGGTTGATGACGAGGACGGCGACGGAGATGACCGCCGTCAGGACGACCGCGAGCGCGCTGGCCAGGCCCACCTGCCCGCCGCCGAAGGCGAGCCGGTAGATGAGGATGCCGGGCACGACGGTGCTGTTGCCGGGGCCGCCGCCGGTGGTGATGTAGATGAGGTCGAAGCTGGACAGCGCCGCGATCACGGTGATGGACAGGGCGACGGCGATCTCCGGTCGCAGCAGCGGCACCGTGATGGACCAGAACTCCCGCACCGGGCCCGCGCCGTCGACCCGGGCGGCCTCGTGGATCTCCTGGTCGATGCGCTGCGTGCCGGAGAGGAACAGCACCATGCACAGTCCGGCCACCACCCAGGTGCCGATCAGCCCCACGGCCGGAAGCGACCAGCTGAAGCTGCCCAGCCACGAGTCGGCGTACCGGCCCAGGCCCACTGCGCGCAGCACCTGGTTGACGGTGCCGTCCTCGGCGTACACCCATCGCCAGATGATGGCGACCGCGACCAGCGGCACGACCTGCGGCAGGAACAGCAGCGTGCGGACGGCCACCGTGCCGCGGCGGCCGGAGCGGCGGGCGACGATGGCCGCCGAGACCAGGCCGACGCAGATGGGCAGGACGGAGAAGAACAGGATGAGCGCGCCGGCGTGCCAGGCCGCCGCGCGCAGCTGTGGATCGCTGACGACCTTGCGGTAGTTGGCGATCCCGGTGAAGGACGGCAGGGTCACTCCGTCCCAGTCGAACAGGGACAGGTAGGCGGTGTGCAGGGCGGGCAGGACGGCGAACAGCGTGTACGGCAGCAGGGCGGGCAGCACGTACAGCAGGGCCGCGGCACGGCGCCGTCGCCGGGCGCCGGTCCGCCGGCCGGCCCGGGTGCGGGCGTGGCCGGTGGGCGCGGGCCGGGGACGGTGGGTGGTGACGGCCATCAGCTGTGGTACTGGTCGAAGTCGGACTGGAGGTTGGCCAGGAACTTCTCCACGCTCACCTTGCCGCCGGCCAGCAGCTGCAGCTGTGTGGTGAGGGTGTCGGGCATGGTCGGGCTGGAGGCGTTCTGGACGAACGGTTCCAGGCCGGAGTCCTTCGCGATGCCCTGCCAGCTGGTGGCGACGTCGCCGAGCAGTCCGCTCTGCTGCGGCATGGAGGAGGCGTCGGGTGCCATGAAGCCTGACTTGGCGATGATGGGCGCGGCTTCGGTGCTGGCGCAGAAGTTGAGGAAGGCGGTGGCCGCGGCGGCGTGTTTGGTGTTGCTGGAGACGCAGTAGTAGACGCCTGCGCCGGTGGTGTGCAGGGTGCCGCCCTTGTCGGCGGGTGGCGCGTTGAACATGCCCGCGTCGTCGCCGAGGCCCTTGGCGACGGCGGCCGCGGCCCAGTTGCCGCTGATGCGGAAGACGCCGGTGCCCTTGGCGAAGGCCGCGGTGGCGTCGTTGTCGCTGACGCCGTTGACCTTCGGTGTCACATAGCCCTTGTCCACCCAGCGTTTGAGGGTCGTGGCCGCGGCGACGGCCTCCGCTCCGGTGATCTTGGCTCCCTGGTGGCCGTAGGCCCAGGCCTGGCGGTCGGCCGGCTTCATGTAGACGGAGAGGAGCACGTTGAAGGGATGGTTGAGGCCGCCGTCGAGGTTGCCGGCGACGAGCGCGGTCTCCCCGGCCGCCTCGGCCTTGGCGAACATCGCCTCCAGGTCGGCGATCGAGGCCGCCGGTAGGGTGATGCCGAGCTTCTCGGCCTTGGCCTTGTTGTAGTAGACGCCCTCGAAGGACAGCCCACCGGACACGCCGTACAGGGCGCCGGTTCCGGTGGTCCGGCCGTCGGCGGTGAACGTGATCTGGTCGAGGCCGGGGAACTTGCCGGGCCAGCCGTACGCCTTGCTGTAGGCGCCGACGTCGAGCAGGAGCCGTCCCTTGACCAGGTTGTTCATGCCGGAGACGAACTGGGCGATGTCGGGGGCGCTGTCCGCGGACATCGTGGTGTTGATGCTCTTGAGGTAGTCGTCCCAGCCCGTGTACTGGCGCTTGAAGGTGATGTTGGGGTACTTGGCGTGGAAGGCCGCCATCAGTCCGGGCGTCATGGTGGTGTCGTCCGCGTCGGCGATGACCAGGGTGATCTTCTCGGTCGGGACGGCGGTGGCGGCGGGTCCGGACGCGCTGCTGCTCGCGGACGACTTGGCCCCGGGGGTGAGGGAACTGCCGCAGGCGGCGAGCAGGGTGGTCCCGGCGGCGGCGAGGAAGACGCGTCTGGGCAGATGGGTCGGGGGATGCGGGCGGCTGTGGCTCATGGCGGTGTCTCCTGGAAAGGCGGAGAG
>NZ_WVUG01000280.1 GCF_017614965.1 Streptomyces griseorubiginosus
GTCCAGGGTTTCGGCGATCCGCAGCCTTGCGGCGGCCTCGTCGGTGATGGCGGCGAGACGCCGGGCCAGTGGGCCGATGTCCCACCCCGCGTGGTGGTCGAAGTACGGCGGGGGTCCCGCCACGTTGTGGGCGAGCTTGGCCACCAGCTCCGCGAGCCGGAACAGGATCCGCTCCCGCTCGGCCGGCTGCTCGCTGTCGAGCGGGCCGGCCCTCCGCACCAGTTCCAACACCTCGCGTCCCCGGTGCCACCGGTCGCGATCTGCGGCCAGCTCCAGGGCGGCCCGGATGCCCGGTGCCGGGTCAGGGCCGGCCGCCGCCGCGAGCACCGGGACCGCCCAGGTCACCGGGTCGCGCCGGCTTTCGAACAGGGCGCGTCCCCAGGACCGGGTGGGATCGGCCGCCGCCGCGTCCGCGACCGGCTTGGCCGGCGAGGTCGCCTCCCGCAGGGCCCGGCGGCACAACGTGTCCGCTCTGCGGGTCGTTTCCGGGAGGCGGTAGGTGGGGGTCAGGGCGAGGACGTGGGCGCAGGCGTTGTCGAGGGTGGTGCGGTGGCCCACGGAGACGAAGACCGGCTTGACGGACTCCCGGGTGCGCAGGGCGCGGCCGACCTCCTCGGTGCCCGCGAGGAGCGGGGAGGCGCTGCCGCGCGGGGCGGGCGGGTCGTCGTAGGCGAAGGTGAACGGGTTCTTCGCCACGCCGATGGTGGGCAGGCCGGTCAGGACACCGAGGTGGCTGGCGAGGCCGAAGCGGCGGGGGTGGGCCAGGCCGTAGCCGTCGCAGACGACCAGGCCGGGCTCGCACGGCAGGCTTTCCAGGGCGGCGAGGACCGTGGGGAGTTCGCGGAAGGCGAGCAGGCCGGGGACGTACGGGAAGGAGACGCGGCCGACCGCCGTGGTCTCGGCGACCACGTCGAGGGTCGCCGCGTCCAGGACCACCGCGGCGGCCGCCACGAGGTCCAGCTCGTCGTCGTAGGCCACGTCGACGCCGGTCACCCGCCCCCTACCGGGCGGCGGCCCGGCCTCGTCCAGCACCACCCGCGCCCGCAACTCGTCCTGCACGGCACGGGCCTGGTCCTCGGTCGCGGGCCAGCCCGCGGGAACGCGTACGGTCGTCATGATGCGACCGAGCCTACGGTCCCGCGCCGGGGCCGCGTAGGCTCGCGATCATGTTCGTACTGGAGCTGACCTACACCGCCCCGCTCGACGCCGTCGACGCCCTGCTTCCGGCCCATGTCGCCTGGCTGGACGAGCAGTTCGGCAAGGGCGTCTTCCTCTTGGCCGGGCGCAAGAACCCCCGCGACGGCGGGATCATCCTCGCCCTCGCCGAGGACCGCGCGCGGGCCGAGGAGATCGCCGCCGGTGACCCGTTCGCCACCGGCGGCGTGTGCGCGTACCGCGTCACCGAGTTCGACGCGACGAGGACGGCCCCGGCCCTGGAGCGGTTCCGCGAGACCGAGGGCTGAAGCGCGCGGCTCAGCCCTTCTTCGCGTTCAGCGCGCGCTGCAGCTGGTCCTTGTTCATGTTCGAACGGCCTTCGATCCCACGCTGCTTGGCCTCGTTGTACAGCTGGTCCCGGGTCGGCCCCTGGGAGCCGGTCCGGTTGCCCGACCGCTGGCCGCCGCGCCTGCTGGAGGACATGTCCTTCGTCGAGCTGCGGCTGGCGGTCTTCGACTCGCCGGACCGGGCGCGTTCCTTGTTGACCGTGCGGGCCGCGATCTCCTTGGCGCGTCCGGTGCTCTCGCCACGGTCCTCGGCGCTCTTCTTGATGTGCTCGTACTGACGTTCACGCTTGGGGCTGGAACCTGCGGGCATCGTCGCTCACTCCTTTCGCAGTCGGTGCCCGGGTACCCGGATTCCGGCACGTCACCGCTCCAGACGTGCCACCCGCCCGTGCTCCCCCGCCGCCCAGCAGCCATGGCCGGCGCAGTCCACGGTGTCGTACGAGCCCGTGTCGACCGTCCGCCAGGTGCGGCCGCCGTCGGTGGTGAGGTCGGTTCCGGTGGGGCCGACGGCGAGGGCGGCGGTGCGGCTGTGCGGCAGCCAGGCGACGCCGGAGCGGTAGGCCGGCGGCGGCCGGTCGGCCGGCTGCCAGGTGCGGCCGGCGTCGCCGGTGCGGGCCGCGGCCTGCGGGGAGGCCTGGTCGGGGCGGTAGTCGCCGCCGACCGCGAGGCCGTGGACGCGGTCACGGAAGGCCAGCGCGAAGACGCCCTTGGCGGGGTCGCCGGCCGGGATCGGCGTGTCGGCGGCCGTCCAGGTCAGTCCGCGGTCGCGGGAGTGCAGCACACGCGCGCGTGCCCCGCCTCCGGTGGCCAGCCACACGTCCGACGGTCCGGACGCGACCAGGCACTGTCCGCTCGCCGCGAAGCCCGCCTCGCCGTCGAGGGCGGCCGGCATGCCCTTGCCGGGGAGCACCTTCCAGGAGCGGCCGCCGTCGCTCGTCGACAGGATGCGGAACCGGCCGTCCACCGGGTCGCTCATCGCGAGGCCGTGACGGGGGTCGAAGAAGGTGAGGCAGTCGTAGAAGGCCGCCGCGTCGGTGTTGCGGAAGGACTCGGTCCAGGTCGCGCCGCCGTCGTCGGTGCGGTAGACGCGGGACGCCTCGCCCTCGCCGATGGCCAGCACCACGGCCCGCCGCGCGTCGAAGGCCTCGATGTCCCGGAACTGCAGGTCCGAGGCGCCGGGCGGGGAGACGTCGCGCCAGCTCGCCCCGCCGTCGGTGGTGCGCAGCACGGTGCCCCCGGTTCCCGCCACCCACGCGGTGTCCCGGCCCACGGCCGACAGCCCGCGGAAGCGAACGTCCGGTTTGCCGGTGTCCTTGAGCTGCCAGTGCGGTGCCCGGCCTCCCGGCTCGTGCGCCTGCGCCGGTACGGCGGTCAGGGCCGCCAGTGCCGCCGAGCACACGGCCACCGCCGCCATCGCCCGAACCGTCCGTCTCGTCCCTCGTGTCTTCCCCGAGCGCCTCATGGCGGGCGAAGCTAGCCGACCGCCCGGACGGCGTCCAGAGGGCCGCGCGGGCCACAAGTGCCCACCGGGGCACGGGAGGTGGGACTCGTCACTTCTGTGAATGAACGCGGTGACGGAGGTCACTCGACATTCATGTGCACGGATCGGCCGGTTCCGGCGTCTCTAGCAGTACCCGGACCGTACCGTCCGCCAGGCCCGTCCAGCCGCAGCAAGGGAGCAAGGCGTTGTCCACCGTCATCGAGCAGCCCGTCGAGGCCCGCCTCGTGGCCGCCGCGCCGCGTATGCCGAGCATCCCGGCCACCCTGCACTACGACCGCCGCGATCCGTTCGCGGTCAGAATGACCTTCCCGGCGCCTGCCACGCTGGAGGGCGTGGAGGTCTGCTGGACCTTCTCGCGCGAGCTGCTGTCGGCCGGCCTCGAGGAGCCGGAGGGGCACGGCGACGTCCGGGTGCGGCCGTACGGGTACGACCGCACCGTCCTGGAGTTCCACGCCCCGGAGGGCACGGCCGTGGTGCATGTGCGCTCGGAGGAGGTACGGCGCTTCCTCGGCGCGGCGAACGAGCTGGTGCCCGTCGGCCTGGAGCACCTGCAGCTGGACCTGGACAACGGCCTGGCGGAGCTGATGCGGGACGCCTGAGCGTCAACGTGCCCCGCCCAGCAGGGTGTTGAGCTCGCCGTAGTCCAGTCCGCCGGCCAGTGACCCGTAGCTCCCCGCCGAAAGCAGTTCCCGCGCGGCACCGCGAACCAGGGCATGGGCGGCCTGGGCGATGGCGGATCCGGTGCTCACACGGGCTACGCCCAGGGCGGCCAGTTCGGGGACGGACGGCGCGCCCGGGCCGGCCATCACGTTCAGCGGTCCGTCGACGCCGTCGACGAGGAGCTTGACCGTCCCCGGGTCGACGGCTCCAGGGACGAAGATCCCGTCGGCTCCCGCGGCCAGGAAGGCCGCGGCGCGTTCGAGGGTGGGGGCCACTTCCGCGGGGCCCCGGAGGTAGGTGTCGATCCGGGCGTTGATGAACAGGGGCAGGCCGGCCTCGTCGGCGGCCGCGCGGGCTGCGGCGATCCGTTCCGCCTGCTCGGCGACGGGACGCAACGCCGGTGCTCCCGGCTCGTGGAGCGCGTCCTCGATGTTCACGCCGACCGCGCCCGCCACCTCGATGACCGCGCGGATCGTGTCGGCGACGCCCGCCGGGTCCTTGGCATAGCCGCTCTCGACGTCCGCGCTGACCGGCACGTCCACCGCGGCCGTGATGCGGGCGACGGCGGCGAGGGCGCTGTCACGGTCCAGCAGGTCGCCGTCGGCGAAGCCCAGGGCCCAGGCCAGGCCCGCGCTGGTGGTCGCGACGGCTGCGGCCCCCGCGTCCGCGACGACGCGGGCGCTCGGGATGTCCCAGGCGTTCGGCAGGACCAGCGGATCACCGGGGACGTGCAGGGCACGGAAGGCGAGGGCACGGTCGTGCTGAGTCGTCGTCATGCGGTTCAGCCAACCAGCCGTCGCAGGGCGGGGGCTGGCAGGAATCCGACATCAATGCGGCACGGTCGCAAGGGCGGAGCACAGCTCGCTCAGGATCCCGCTCACCCCTGTTCGTCCGATCAGTTCCTCGACGCGATCCTTGTGACGCTCCCGGTCCCCGTCCGGCAGCACCGCGGGCAGTCCTGCCGCGACCGCCAGGGCCACGGCGGCCGCCTCCTCCTCCGAGACCTCCGCGACCGGCGACGTCCGCTCCAGGAGGCCTCGCGCCTCCTCCCGCAGCGACTCCACGACGTCGGTGCGTTCCAGTACGTGATCCACGCTGGGGAAGACTCCGAGGACCCGTTTCCGCTCCGCCCGCAGACAGCCGTCGGCGGTCAGCTGCTCGCGTACGGCGTCGGACGTCACGCGCGCGTGCAGCGTCACCCAGGTCGGCCACCGGTGCGGCCGGGACTCACGGACGAGTTCCAGGAGACCGTCGAGGACCGCGTCCGAGGTGAGGCTGTCCATGTCGGCCGGGGTGGCGATGCCGTCCTCGTCGGTGAGCAGGCCACGCCTGGCCAGTTCGGTGAGGGCCCCGGCCCGCACCAGATGCGCGGTGCCCATGGCCTCGGGCATGGAGTCCCAGGCCAGCAGGCACAGCCGGGCGGGGAGCGAGAGCGAACCGTGCGGCACGAGGTCTCCTTGGTGCGGTGCGATCGGCGGGGCGATCGGCGGTGTGATCCGGGGTGACGTTAATTCGTTGACAGCGCTCGGCGGCGCTCATACGGTGTGTGACGGTTCTGTTGCCGTCGATCGGAGAAGGACGTTGCTCCTCTGAGGTCCTGAGACACCGTGTCACCCACCCCTGGTGTGTGCCGTGTGCGACCTCGGCAGGTGAGCCGTCCCCGACGGAGCAGGGCTTTTTTCATGCCCCCCTCCCTTGCAGGGCTCTTTCGGCCGTCCGTGGTCGCCGGTGTCTCGATACGCGTTTGCCCCTGACCGCATCGAGCAACCGCGAGGTCCTGAATGTCTGCTTCCATCACTGTCACGTCCCTCTCCTTCACCTGGCCGGACGGCAGCCCCGTCTTCGAGGGTCTGGACGTCTCCTTCGGGCCCGGCCGGACCGGGCTCGTCGGCGTCAACGGGTCGGGAAAATCGACCCTGTTGAAGCTGATCGCCGGTCAGCTCACCCCGGCCGACGGTTTGGTGCGCGTCGCCGGCGAGATCGGGTACCTCCCGCAGAACGTCACGCTCGACACCCGGCTGCGGGTCGACGAGGCGCTCGGCATCGCGGCGCGGCGGGCCGCGCTGCACGCCATCGAGGCGGGGGACGTGGCCGAGGAGCACTTCGAGACGGTCGGCGACGACTGGGACGTGGAGGAGCGCGCGCTCGCCACCCTGGGCGAACTCGGGCTCGGGCACATCCAGTTGGACCGCACCATCGGCGAGGTGTCCGGCGGCGAGTCGGTGCTGCTACGGCTCGCGGCCCTGCTGCTGCGCCGCCCGGACGTCCTGCTGCTCGACGAGCCGACCAACAACCTCGACCTGTACGCGCGGCGGCGGCTGTACGCGGCCGTGTCCGCCTGGCCAGGGGTCATGGTGGTGGTCAGCCACGACCGTGAACTCCTCGACCTCGTCGACCAGATCGCCGATCTGCGCTCCGGGGAGGTCACCTGGTACGGCGGCAACTTCTCCGCCTACGAGGAGGCGCTGGCGATCGAACAGGAGGCGGCCGAGCGCATGGTGCGCGTCGCCGAGGCCGACTTCCGCAAGCAGAAACGCGAACTGGCCGACGCCCAGGTCAAACTGGCCCGCCGCAAGCGGTACGGGCAGAAGATGTGGGACCAGAAACGCGAGCCGAAGATCGTCATGGGGGCGCGCAAGCGGGCGGCGCAGGAGTCCGCGGGCAGGCACCGCATCATGCACGAGGAACGGCTCAGCGAGGCGAGGGAACGGCTCGACGAGGCGGTGGAGGCGGTACGGGACGACGACGAGATCCGCGTCGACCTGCCGCACACGGCCGTCCCGCCGGGCCGTACCGTGCTCACCCTGCTGGACCTGGAGCTCGCGTACGGCGCGCGCGTGGCGGGCGGGCTCGATCTGCGCGGGCCGGAGCGGGTCGCGCTGATCGGGCGCAACGGCGCGGGCAAGACGACGCTGCTGCGGACGATCGCCGGTGAACTCGCGCCGGTGTCGGGCGAGGCGCACGCGCAGGTGCCGCTCCGCTTCCTGCCGCAGCGGCTCGACGTGCTCGACGACGAGCTCACGGTCGCCGAGAACGTGGCCCGGTTCGCGCCGGCCGCCACCAACAACCGGGTGCGGGCGCGCCTTGCCCGCTTCCTGTTCCGGGGCGCCCGGGCCGACCAGAAGGCGGCGACGCTGTCCGGCGGCGAGCGCTTCCGGGCGGCCCTGGCGGCGCTCATGCTCGCCGAGCCGGCCCCGCAGCTGCTGATGCTCGACGAGCCGACGAACAACCTCGACATGGCGAGCGTCCGGCAGCTGACCACGGCCCTGGAGTCGTACGAGGGGGCGCTGATCGTGGCCAGTCACGACCTGCCGTTCCTGGAGTCGATCGGGATCACCAGGTGGCTCCTGCTCGACGGCGAGCTGCGGGAGACGGCGCCGGAGGAGGTGGGCCGGCCCGGTCTCAACAGGGGCACAGCCTGACCGTGGGGGTTTTGTCTGCGCGGATCCGCCCTGCATGATGGCGGACCGGGTCCCGTACGGGGCCCGGTCCACCGTCCCGCCGATACGGAGTCCCGTCGTGCCCAGCAAGAAGGCCCTCGTCCGCCGCCCCAGCCCGCGCCTCGCCGAAGGTCTGGTGACGCACATCGAGCGGGAGAAGGTCGACACGGACCTCGCGCTGGAGCAGTGGGAGGGCTACGTCGAGGCGCTGCGGGAGCACGGCTGGGAGACGGTCGAGGTGGATCCGGCCGACGACTGCCCCGACTCGGTGTTCGTCGAGGACACGGTCGTCATGTACAAGAACGTGGCGCTGATCACCCGGCCCGGCGCCGAGTCGCGGCGCGAGGAGACCACGGGGGTCGAGGAGGCCGTGGCCCGCCTCGGCTGCTCGGTGAACTGGATCTGGGACCCGGGCACCCTGGACGGCGGTGACGTGCTGAAGATCGGCGACACGATCTACGTCGGCCGCGGCGGACGCACCAACGCGGCCGGGCTGCAGCAGCTGCGCGCCGCCTTCGAACCGCTCGGCGCGCAGGTCGTCGCCGTACCGGTGAGCAAGGTGCTGCACCTGAAGTCGGCGGTCACGGCGCTGCCCGACGGGACGGTCATCGGGCACATCCCGAAGGTCGACCGGCCCTCGCTGTTCCCGCGCTTCCTGTCCGTGCCCGAGGAGGCCGGCTCCCATGTGGTGCTGCTCGGCGGCGGCAAACTGCTGATGGCCGCGAGCGCGCCGAAGACGGCCGAGCTGCTGGCCGACCTCGGCTTCGAGCCCGTTCTGGTCGACATCGGCGAGTTCGAGAAGCTCGAAGGCTGTGTGACATGCCTCTCGGTGCGGCTGAGGGAGCTGTACGCCTGAGGGTGAACGCCTCACCCTTTCGGCCCCGGGACCTGCGGGTCCTGGGACTCCCCGGACACTCCCGGACGCCGTTGAAACGGGCCTGATCAGCAATCTTTACAGCGCGCTTAACCTACGGAATCGTAACCTACGGCTTCGTAGCCTACGATTCCGTAGGTTCCGGCGCCGCTCGCCGGTGATTCCCCTGTGTCGCCCGTCCCCCTGGAGTCCCCGTGACGATCACTTCCCCGCACCTCGGCAGCCCTGCCGTCTGGACCGACGCCCGGCTGCTGTACGCCCTGGAGGAAGTGGTCGAGCAGGAGCTCAACCGGCATCTGAAGGTCGCCAAGGACTGGATGCCGCACGAGTACGTGCCGTGGTCGGACGCCCGTAACTTCCCCGGCCTCTTCGAGGACGGCGAGGCCTGGGACAAGGAGCAGTCGAGCGTCACCGAGATCGGCCGCATCGCGCTCGTGGTGAACCTCCTCACCGAGGACAACCTGCCCAGCTACCACCACGAGATCGCCTCGCTCTTCGGCCGCGACGGCGCCTGGGGCACCTGGGTGCACCGCTGGACCGCAGAGGAGGGCCGGCACGGCATCGTGATGCGGGACTACCTGCTCGCCTCCCGCGCGGTCGACCCGGACAAGCTCGAGCAGTTCCGCATGGCCCACATGAGCGAGGGCTTCGAGTCGGACAACCGCCACTCGATGCTGCACTCGGTGGCCTACGTCGCCTTCCAGGAGCTCGCGACCCGCATCTCGCACCGCAACACCGGCCACCAGTCCGGCGACCCGGTCTGCGACCGGATGCTGGCCCGCATCGCGACCGACGAGAACCTGCACATGGTCTTCTACCGCAACCTCCTCAAGGCCGCGTTCGAACTCGCCCCCGACCTGACCATGCAGGCGGTCCGGGACGTCGTCGTCGACTTCCGCATGCCCGGCCACGGCATCCCCGGCTTCGAGCGGGCGGCGGCGCAGATGGCGATCGGCGAGGTCTACAACCTGCGCATCCACCACGACGACGTCCTGCAGCCGGTGCTGCGCTTCCTGAAGGTCCTGGACATCGACGGCCTCGGCGGCGAGGGCCGCCAGGCGCAGGAGGAACTCGGGATGTTCATGGGCGGGCTCGACGCGGAGGCCGCGAAGTTCGACGAGAAGCTGGCGGCGCGCAAGGCGCGGATGGCGGCGCGGGCCGGGGCCTGACGACAGCCGAATCTCCGGTGCGGATCGGCGTGCCCGCGGCTGCCGGGAAGGAGCGCCTGCGCTACGCCCGGGTGCGCCCCCGGATCGTAGCCGCTCCCCCGCCCCGGCGGCTCACCGGTTTCCGTGCCGCCTGAGCTCCAGCCGCTCCTTCTCCGACAGCCCTCCCCAGACACCGAACCGCTCGTCGTTGCGCAGGGCGTACTCCAGGCAGGCCGGGCGCATCTCGCACATGCCGCAGATGCGCTTCGCCTCGCGTACGGAGCTGCCCGGCTCGGGGAAGAAGAAGTCCGCCCCGGTCTGCGCGCACAGCGCCTGGGCGTGCCAGTCGAGGTCGGCCGGGATGATCGTGTCGATGTGCATGGACGGGATCGTGCCGGGCGGCGAAAAACGTTCGATCAACGCGGGATCAACGGCGCCGTTCACGGCCCCCGGCCACCCGATGGTGACGTGTGCGCACCACGCGGCGCACGGCGGCGCGCGGAACGACGCGGAAACAGTGCGGTCCCGAACGGTGACCCACGGTCATCCCTCACTCCGCTCCGGTCCTCCGCGTGGCTCCGGCAGCGCATTGTCAGTGGGCGGTGCGAGACTCGGCAGAACAGAGAACGGGACCCTTCCGAGGAGGGCGATGATGCTCACCACCCGTTTCGTCAACGGCGCTCCCAACTGGATCGACGTCGGTACCTCCGACATCGACGGCGCCACTTCCTTCTACGGCGGTCTGTTCGGCTGGACGTTCCAGTCGGCGGGACCGGACGCCGGCGGTTACGGCTTCTTCCAGCTGGACGGGAAGACCGTGGCCGGCGGCATGCAGACCACGCCCGAGCAGGGCCCGCCCTCCTGGACCGTCTACTTCCAGAGCGCGGACGCCGAGGCCACGGCCAAGGCCGCCGAGCAGGCGCACGGCAGCGTCCTGATGCAGCCCATGGACGTGATGGGCGAGGGTCACATGGCGATCCTCGCCGACAAGGCGGGCGTGCCGTTCGGCATCTGGCAGCCGGGCCGCACCAAGGGCGTCGACCGGGCGAACGAGACCGGTTCCCTGTCCTGGGTCGAGCTGTACACCCCGGACATCGCGGCGGCGGCCTGGTTCTACCACGAGACGCTCGGCCTGGAGACCGCGGCGGTGCCCTTCCCGGGCGGCACGTACACCACGATCAACCCCGCAGGGGGCGGCGAGGACTCGATGTTCGGCGGGCTCGTGCCGCTGGCCGACGATCCGTCCGAGGACAGCGCCTACTGGCTGCCGTACTTCGAGGTCGCCGACACGGACGCCACGGTCGCCGAGGCCGAGCGGCTCGGCGGCACGGTCCGCGTGCCCGCCACGGACATCGAGGGCGTGGGCCGCTTCGCCAAGCTCGCCGACCCGTACGGCGCCCGTTTCGCCGTCATCAAGAGCGCACCGCCCCAGGGGTAAGGGGAGCGGGGCACGGGCCGGTCCTCCGACGGGAGCGCCTACGCCGAGGCTCGCCGTACCAGTGTCGTGGGCAGTACGACACTGGACGGCGTGCCCGTGCGGCCCGCCTCGACGCCCTTGTTCCCGAGCCGGCGCAACAGCAGCCGCGCCATCAACCGTCCCATCTCCTCGATGTCCTGACGCACCGTCGTCAGCGGCGGGTCGGTCTGCTCGGCGACCGCCACCATGTCGTCGAACCCGATCACGGCCACGTCCTCGGGCACTCGCCGTCCCCGCTCGCGCAGCACCCGCAGGGCACCGGCGGCGGTGAGGTCGTTCGCGGCGAACACGGCGTCCACGTCGGGGTGCCGCTCCAGCAGCCGGCGCATCGCCCGTTCCCCGCCGGCCGGGGTGAAGTCGCTCTCCACGACCAGCCCCGGATCGATGTCGCCCATGACGTCCCGGAAGCCGTCCAGCCGGTCCGCCGCCGAGGTCTGGTCGAGGGGGCCGGTGATGTGCGCGATCCGGGTGCGGCCGAGGGCGGCGAGATGGCGTACGGCCTCCCGGGCGCCGCCCCTGTTGTCGCTGTCGACGTACACCGCACCGCCGCGCCCGTCGCTCCAGCCGGGGCGCCCGCCGAACACGGTCGGCACCCCCGCGTGGTGGATCAGTCCCGGCAGCGGGTCGTCGAGGTGCAGCGAGAAGACCAGGGCGCCGTCGACATGGCCGCCGGCGAGGTAGCGGCCGACGCGGGCGTGGTCGTCGCGGCCCTCCGTCAGCAACAGGACCAGCTGGTTGTCGTGGGCGGTCAACTCCTTGCTGATGCCGCGGAGCTGGAGGGCGAAGAAGGGGTCCGCGAAGACGCGGGTCTCCGGTTCGGCGATGACCACGGCGACCGCGTCGTGCCGCTTGGTGACCAGACTGCGGGCGGCCTGGTTGGGCACATAGCCGAGCTCCTCGACGGCCCGGCGCACCCGGGCGACGAGCGGCTCCCTGACCCCGTCCCCGCCGTTGACCACCCGGGAGGCGGTGGCCCGCGACACCCCGGCCCGGGCGGCCACGGCCTCCAGGGTGGGACGCGGCGCTGTGTCGGTCACTTCGAGGCTCCTCATCGGCGGGTGCGGATCAGGATAGCTCCGGAGGGACGGCCCGGTGAGAGCGCTCTCGAATCGTGACGGCCCGGCCTCACGCCAGGAGATGACGGATCACGGGGACCGGTCTCACGCCAGCAGAT
>NZ_WVUG01000281.1 GCF_017614965.1 Streptomyces griseorubiginosus
GTGCGGGAGTGGGAGGGGTGCTCGGTGCTGCGGGGGGCTCGGGAGACGGCGAGTTGTGCGTGGGTGGCTCAGCATGCGCCGAGCAATCCGGCGGCGTTGGCCGAGTTCGAGCGGCGGGTGGCGTCGTTGCGGGACGGGGACGAGGCGGTGCGGTGGTCTTCGTTCTGAGCGCCTAATGGGTGGGGTGGTGTCCGTCATGGGGCGAGTGCGGGTCTCCATCGCTGCCCCGAATCGTTCCCGCCGCCTGCCGTAGCTCGATCAGCACCCTTCGGACCGCCGCCCTGGCCGTGCGTTCCGGGCGGTGGAGGACGTCGATGTGGCGTCTGGCCTGAACTCCGCTCAGTGGTCTCAGGACCAGGTCCGGATGTGGGCGCGTGGTCCAGCGGGGCATCAGGGCCAGGCCCCCGCCCGCCGCCACGGCCTCCGCCGCCACCGAGAACTCGTTGATGCGGTGGGCCAGGTGGAGGCGGCGGCCGGCGGCCGCGCCGATCGCCTCGATGGTGGCCATGACCGGGAAGCCGTCGTGCACGGTGATCCACGGCTGGTCGGCCACGTCGCGAGGGGTCACCCGGCGTCCGGCGGCGAGCGGGTGGTCGGCCGGCATCGCGACGTCGAGGGGTTCGCGCAGGAGCGTCGTCGCCGTCACCGTGCCCGGCCAGGGCGGGGCGTGGTCCAGGCGGTGGGCCAGGACCAGGTCGTACTCCCGGGTGAACCGGGGGAAGTCGCTCTGCGTCACGTCCTCGTCCGCGAGGGCCAGGACGGGGTTGTCCGGGCCCTCGAACGCGCGCAGCAGGAGCGGGAAGAACGCCGTGCCCGCGCTGTGGAAGGCGGCCACCGACACCTCCCCGTCGGGCCGGTTCAGGTACTCCTCGACGCTGTGCCGGGCCCGCTCCAGTGCGGACTCGACCTCGATCGCCGCGCCCGCCAGGGTCTGCCCGGCGTCGGTGAGCACCAGCCGGCGGCCCTGGCGCTCGGTGAGCGGCACCGGGATCGCGCGCTGCAGCAGCCGTAGCTGCTGGGAGATCGCCGACGGGGTGACCAGCAGCGCCTCGGCGACCGCGGTGACGCTGCCGAGTTCGCCGAGCTCCCGCAGGATCCGCAGTTGCCGTTCGTCCATACGTCCAGTCTAGGAGCACGATGTAGGAGTTCTAAAAGATCGTTTTAGAAACTGGTACTGGGCTTCATGGACAGTTGCGGTGCACTGTGGCCACATGTCCGATATCCGCCGTACCGATGCGGTCCTTCTCCTGGTCGCCGTCGTCTGGGGTTCGAGCTATCTGTCCGCCCAGACGGCCACCTCCGCCCTGCCGGTCCTGGTGGTGCTGTTCGCGCGCTACGCCCTGTCCGCGCTCGCGTGTCTCGGCCTGGTCGCCGCGGGCCCGGGGCCCCGCCGGTGGACGCGCGACGAGCTGCGGCTCGGCCTGCCGCTGGGGTTGACGCAGGCCGCGGTGCTGGTCGTGGAGACCTACGGTGTCGCCCACACCAGCGCTGCCAACGCGGGGCTGATCATCAGCCTGACCATCGTCCTCACCCCGCTCCTCGACCGTCGGCGCGGCGGGCCGCCTCCCGTCTTCTTCGCCGCCGCCGGGATGTGTGTCGTGGCCGTCGGGCTGCTCATGTCCGGTCACGGGTTCCACGCCCCGCGGCTCGGCGATGTGCTCATGCTGGGGGCGGCGGTGATCCGGGCCGGGCATGTCGCGCTCGTGGGGCGGCTGACCGTAGGCCGCGCCGTGCGTCCGCTGCACCTGACGACCGTGCAGATGATCGTCGGCACGGCTCTGTCCCTGCCGGTCGCCGTGCACGATATGCCGGACCTGGCCCGGGCCGGTACGGCGATCTGGCTTCAGCTCGTCTATCTCGCCCTGTTCTGCAGTGTGTTCGCCTTTCTCGCGCAGACCTGGGCCGTGCAGCGCACGTCCGCCAGCCGGGCCAGTCTGCTGCTGGGCACGGAGCCGGTCTGGGCCTTCGCGGTGGGCATCGCCCTCGGCGGCGAGCGGCTCACCGCGCTCACCGCGCTCGGCGCGGCCCTGATGGTCTTCGGAACCTACTGGGGTCAGGCGATCGAGCGCGCCCATCGCACCGCCGCCACCCCGCCTGAAACCGGACTCCCCGCACCCGACAAGGACATCCGATGCCGGACCACGACACCTACCAGCGTCTGATCGACCTGCTCGACACCTCCCACGTCGACTACACGCTCATCGACCACGCCCCGGAGGGCACCACCGAGACCGTCAGCGCGCTGCGCGGGCACCCGGTGTCCGAGGCCGCGAAGTGCATCGTGCTGCGGGTGAAGGTCGACCGCCGCACCACCCGGCACGTCCTGGCGGTGGTTCCCGGGGACCGGCGCGTGGACCTGGACGCCGTACGGACGTTGTTCGCGGCCCGGTACGCCGGCTTCAGCGACGCGGGGACGGCCGAGCGGCTGGCGCGGGCGGTGCCCGGTACCGTGCTGCCGTTCAGCTTCGATCCCGAACTGGAGCTGGTCGCCGACCCGGAGGTCGTCGAGCGGCCGCGGCTGTACTTCAATGCGGCCCGTCTCGACCGGTCCCTGTGCATGTCCGGTGCGGACTACGAGCGGGTCGCGCGGCCCCGTGTGGTGCCGGTCGCCGGTCCCGCGCCGGTCTGAGCGGCCCTCACACCGGCTCGTCCGTCAACTCCCGCAGGGGCCATGTGCCGTCGACCACGGCGGTCGGGTCGCCCTTGCCGCGCAGGAAGCTCTGGAAGTCCGCCGCCCATTGGGCGTACCACTCGATCTGGCGGCGGTGCAGTTCCGCCGGGCCCAGGGCCGCGATCTTGGGGTGACGGTCGGCTATCGCGCAGGCCAGTCCGGCCGCGGCGAGGGCGTCGGCGGAGGCGTTGTGAGCGGCGTCGAGCGCGACGCCGTACTCGGTGCAGACGGCTTCGAGGTTGCGCTTGCCGCGGCGGTAGCGGTCCACCCAGCGGTCGATGGTGTACGGGTCGACGACGGGGGCGGGATCGAGGCCGCCCAGGCGGTCGCGCAGGGACGGCAGTCCGTGGCGCCGTAGTTCGGCGGAGAGCAGGCTGAGGTCGAAGGCCGCGTTGTAGGCGACGACCGGAACGCCGTTCTTCCAATAAGTGGTGAGGACGTCCGCGATGGCGTCCGCCACGCGGTCGGCGGGCCGGCCCTCGGCGGCCGCCCGTTCGTTGCTGATCCCGTGGACCGCCACCGCGTCCGCCGGGATCTCCACGCCCGGGTCCGCCAGCCACTCCCGGCGCCCTATGGGCTGCCCGCCCCTGACCTCGATCACGGCCCCCGTGACGATGCGCGCCTCGCGCGGGTCCGTCCCGGTCGTCTCCAGGTCGAAGCCGATCAGCAGCTCCCGGTGCCAGCCCATGGGCGGCCCCCCTTCTTGGTGGTGCTTTCCCCCAGTGGTCTCCACCTTCCCATGGGCCACTGACAATCAGGGGACCGCGTTCCGCTTACCGCTTGGGACAGTTCAGGACACCGGGCGCGAATCCACCCACGTCGCCTCGAACTCCTCGCGGTATGTCGGGAAGAGGCCGTTGTCGACCCCTTCGTTCTTCTCGTCCGACTTGACCACGCGGCTGCCGTTGCGCAGCACGAGCACCGGCGCCTCCATCCCCCGGGACCTGCGCAGATAGGACTGCACGACGGCGATGCCGTCCGAGCCGTCGCCGTCGACGAGGTAGGCGGAGAAGCGCGGTGTGTCGTCGTAGACCTGGATCTCGAAGGCGCCGGGGTCACGCAGCCGGGAGCGCACCCGGCGCATGTGCAGGATGTTCATCTCGACCGAGCGGCTCAACTCGCCTCGCTTCATGCCCAGTTCGCGCTCGCGGCGCTTGACGGCGCTGGAGGCCGGGTTGAGGAACAGCAGCCGCACCCGGCAGCCCGCCTCGGCCAGGCGCACGAGCCGGCGGCCGGAGAAGTTCTGCACGAGCAGGTTGAGGCCGATGCCCACGGCGTCCAGGCGGCGGGCGCCGCCGAAGATGTCCTCGGCGGGGAACTGGCGCAGCAGCCGCACCCGGTCGGGGTGCACGGCGACCACGTCCGCGTACCGGTCGCCGACCAGGTCCTCCACCGCGTCCACGGGCAGCCGGCGGGCCGAGGGCACGTCGCCTGCCGCGCCGAGCATGTCCAGCAGCCGGGCCGAGGCCCGTTCGGCCTGGTTCAGGACGGCCTCGGACAGGGCCCGGTTGCGGGAGACGACGTTGCGGGTCACCTCCAGCTCGTCCAGGGCCAGTTCGACGTCGCGTCGGTCGTCTATGTACGGCTCGAAGCACGGCCAGTGCTGCACCATCAGCTCGCGCAGCTGGGGGAGGGTGAGGAAGCTGAGGACGTTGTCGTCGGCCGGGTCCAGCAAGTAGCCCTTGCGGCGGCTGACTTCGCGTACGGCGACCGCCCGCTGCACCCACTCCTGGCCGGCCGGTCCGGCTGCGGCGATCACCCACTCGTCGCCGTGGACGGGTTCGTAGATGGGGCGCAGAACAGCGGCCACGACCGCGCGCAGCCGCTGTTCGACGAGGTTCAGCCAGATGTAGGCGCGGCCGGCTCGCTGGGCGCGCGTACGCACCTCACGCCAGGCCTCGGCGCCCCAGTCCAGCTCCGGCCCGATGGAACCGGTCTCCATGGGCCTGGCCAGGGACACCGTGCCGGGCGGGACGTCTGCGGAGTTCCCCTCGTGACCCTCGTCACCAGGGGGCAGCTCCAGCCCTCCCGAGCCCACCCAAGCACCGCCTTCCGCTCCCCCGAGCACACCCCATGTCAACGATCAAGGAAGCGTACTCCGCGAGCGGGCGGCGGTGCAGCCGGATGGGCAGGTCGATTCCCAACTGGCTCAGTGCCAGTGCCCGTTCTCACCGGCGAGGGCGGCCGGAGTGAGCGGATTCATAGCGGTGACGTCGCGCGGGGCGATGGAGAAGCCCTGCCAGTGGACCGGCATCGGCTGCTGGTCCTCGTCCCTGGCTATGTGATGGAAGCCCACGTTGACCCAGACGATCGGGTGGGTCAGGGTCTGCCCGTTCACCCAGGTGTCGACCGACTTGCCGTGTCCGGCACCGCAGTTGAGCGGGTTGCCGCTGGCGTACTGTTCGCACGGGTTGTACTCGGTGAAGTACACGTCGTGCTTGGTGAAGTTGTGCCCGGGGTACTTGGCCGTCGGCCCCTGCACGAGCTCGTACGAGCGCGCGTGACCGTCCTTGTTCTTGCCGGCCGTGCTGACCACCCGCCACCAGCGCATGTCCTTGGCGTCGCCGGCCAGTTCCTTGGTGACCTTGGTCATCGTCGTCTTGTTGGTCGGCGCCTGCTGGCCGCCCACCGGCGGGCTGACGACCGAGTCGTACTGCTCGACGTTGGCCTTGGAGGAGCCGTCGAGGCCGAAGTCGAGCCGCCAGAAGATGTTGTGGCTGTGGCTGGTGGCGTACGCCCGGGCGCCCTTGCCGATGGGCCAGCCGCGGCCGTCGCCCGCGTCGTAGTCGTCGGGCGAGAGGCTTCCCGTCGCGCCGGCGTTCATGGTCATCGTGCCGTCGTCCTGGAAGCGCCACTCGGTGATGTACTCGTACCAGCCGACCTTGTTGACCGTGTAGAGCAGCAGGTCCTTGCCCTGCGCCTGGTAGGTCTTGTTGGCGTCGGAGAGCATGTGGTACGCGTGTCCGCGGGAGCGCGTGGTGGCGCACAGGCCCTTGATGTTCGGCGAGTCCGAGTAGAAGGGCTCGGGCACCTTGACGGTCTTGATGGTGCCGCCCGGGCACTCGGCGGGCGTGAGGTTCAGCAGGCCGTTGCCGAAGCTGTAGTCCGTGACGTCGTTGTACTCGATGCTGCCGTCGTCGTACGGCACGTCGATCTGGGCGAGCTTGGCGCTGTTGAGCACCTTGATCGGCTTGGACTCACCGGGCGGCTGGTAGGAGATGTCGTCCAGGATGACCCCGGACCGGCTCTCGAAGCGCCAGCACATGCGCCAGGTCGTCCCGGTGGAGAGCTTCTGCTCGATCTGGTAGGCCGCGCTGCACGCCGGGGCGGCGGCCGTGGTGGCGGCCTCCTTGTGGTCGGCGAAGGCGGGGGCGGACGCCGTGCCGCCGAGGGCGAGTCCGACGGCGAGCGGGCCGACCATGGCCCGCCTGCGCAGCGCCCCCTGGCGGGCACGGCTGTCTCTGTTGACGCGCATGAAGAAATGGCTCCCTTACAGGAGATGTGGGTGTGAGAAGTGGACGGAGGCCGGGTCAGCCGATCTTGACGACCTTGCGGGCACTGAGGTCGATCACGAAGTCCCGGGCGTCGATCCAGGCGCCGTTCTTGACCTTCGGGAACAGCCGGGTGCAGCGGTGCTCGCCGCATTTGCCGAGCGCGGCCGGCCGGATGCCCGGGGTGGCCCGGAACACCATGCTGGTCAGCGTCAGCTGGTCCGGGGAGGTGAGCTGCTTGCCGGTGGCGTCCTTGTAGTCGGCCCTCAGGCCCGCGCCCAGCGGGTCCGCGATCAGCAGCCGGGCGGCCTCGGTCTGCTCGGCGATGCTCAGCGGCGGCTGGACGTCGTGCTGGGTACTGGTCCCCTCGACCTTGCCCGTGTCCAGGTTGACGGTCTTGGTGACGACACTGTCGTCGCGGTAGTCGTAGAACGTCACGTCCGCCCGCCGGGGCGCCGTCAGGCTGTCCGGCTGGTCGGTGTCGGGCTCGGCCAGCTCGACGGTGAGGCGCTGCGGTCCGCGGGCTCCGCGGACGTTCTCGCCGGTGTTGAGCAGCTGCGGGCTCAGCGCGATCTTCTCGACCCGCTTGGTCTCGTCGTCGGTCAGCGGGTCGAGCCCCTTGCCCCGGTCCCCCTCGGCCGGCGCCTGCTGGACGACCCCGGGCGCGGGTGTGCCGTCCGCCTGGGCCGCCTGGTTGGCGGTCCGCGCGCCCGCGGCCCCTCCGGACTCGTCGGCCCCCGCGGTCCCCGGCAGGGTGATTCCGACCATCAC
Source organism: Streptomyces griseorubiginosus (assembly GCF_017614965.1). Taxonomy (GTDB): domain Bacteria; phylum Actinomycetota; class Actinomycetes; order Streptomycetales; family Streptomycetaceae; genus Streptomyces; species Streptomyces griseorubiginosus_B. The sequence continues at coordinate 6,934 of NZ_WVUG01000281.1, forward strand.
GGCGGTCGCGGCCACCGCCACTGCCGCACCGGCCACCACCTTGCCCAGGTGGCGGTGCACTATCTTGCGCACATTTCCCCCCACTCCCCCTTCGGTCACGGGAGTATTCGATTGCCCCACAGGTAAGCCTTGGAACAGGCATACCGCCTGTGCACTGGTCGGGAGGTAAGAGGGACGTAAGTCATAGGTGGTTCCATCAGTTTCGGGGAGACTCGACGCCAAGGCGCCACGAGGGCGCTCTGCACCTGAAAGAGTCGTATCCATGCAGGTCTGGCCTGGCGAGGCGTATCCGCTCGGTGCCACGTACGACGGCGCCGGCACCAACTTCGCGGTCTTCACGGAGGCCGCGGACCGAGTAGAGCTGTGTCTGCTGCACGACGACGGCTCGGAGACGGCGGTGGAACTGCGCGAGAGCGACGCGTTCGTACGGCACGCGTACGTGCCCGGGATCATGCCCGGACAGCGGTACGGCTTCCGGGTGCACGGGCCGTACGACCCCGGACGCGGCCTTCGCTGCAACTCGGCGAAGCTGCTGCTCGACCCGTACGCGCGTGCGATCAGCGGTTCGATCCGCTGGGGCGAGGAGGTGTACGGGTACCACTTCGACGCGCCCGAGGAGCGCAACGACCTGGACTCGGCGCCGCACACCATGACGTCGGTGGTGGTCAACCCGTACTTCGACTGGGGCGACGACCGCCGGCCGCGGCGCGGCTACCACGAGACGGTGATCTACGAGGCCCATGTGAAGGGCCTGACCATGCGGCACCCGGGGCTGCCGAAGGAGCTGCGCGGCACCTACGCCGCGCTCGCCCACCCGGCGATCGTCGAGCACCTGGTGGAGCTCGGCGTCACCACGCTGGAGCTGATGCCGGTCCACCAGTTCGTGAACGACCACCGGCTGGTCGACATGGGCCTGAACAACTACTGGGGCTACAACACGATCGGTTTCTTCGCCCCGCACAACGCGTACGCCTCCTGGGGCGACCGCGGACAGCAGGTGCTGGAGTTCAAGTCGGCGGTCCGGGCGCTGCACGAGGCCGGCATCGAGGTCATCCTCGACGTGGTCTACAACCACACCGCCGAGGGCAACCACCTGGGCCCCACGCTGTCCTTCAAGGGCATCGACAACCCGCAGTACTACCGCCTGACCGACGATCCCCGCTACTACATGGACACCACGGGGACCGGGAACTCCCTGCTCATGCGGTCCCCGCACGTGCTGCAGCTGATCATGGACTCGCTGCGGTACTGGGTCACCGAGATGCACGTCGACGGCTTCCGCTTCGACCTCGCGGCGACCCTCGCCCGGCAGTTCCACGAGGTGGACCGGCTGTCGTCGTTCTTCGACCTGGTGCAGCAGGACCCCGTGGTCTCCCAGGTGAAGCTGATCGCCGAGCCCTGGGACGTCGGCGAGGGCGGATACCAGGTGGGCAATTTCCCGCCGCTGTGGACGGAGTGGAACGGCAAGTACCGCGACACGGTACGGGACCTGTGGCGGGGCGAGCAGCGCGCGCTCGCCGAGTTCGCGTCCCGGCTGACCGGCTCCTCGGACCTCTACCAGGACGACGGGCGGCGCCCGCTGGCCTCGATCAACTTCGTCACCTGCCACGACGGCTTCACCCTGCACGACCTGGTGTCCTACAACGACAAGCACAACCGGGCCAACGGCGAGGACAACCGGGACGGCGAGAGCCACAACCGGTCCTGGAACTGCGGGGTGGAGGGCGAGACCGACGATCCGGCGGTGCTGGAGCTGCGCGCCCGCCAGATGCGCAACTTCGTCGCCACGCTGATGCTGTCCCAGGGCGTGCCGATGATCAGCCACGGGGACGAGGTCGCCCGCACCCAGCAGGGCAACAACAACGCCTACTGCCAGGACAACGAACTGTCCTGGGTGCGGTGGCCCGACCCGGACTCCGAGGGGCTCGACACCCAGCTGCTGGCCTTCACGCGCGCGATGGTGTGGCTGCGCAAGGACCACCCCGTCCTGCGCAGACGGCGCTTCTTCCACGGGCGGCCGGTGGAGGGCACCCACGACGAGCTGTCGGACATCGCCTGGTTCACCCCCGAGGGCCGGGAGATGACCCAGCAGGACTGGGACTCGGCGCAGGCCTCGGCGCTGACCGTGTTCCTGAACGGCAACGCGATCTCCGAGCCCGGCGCGCGGGGAGAGCGGATCACCGACGACTCGTTCCTGCTGATGTTCAACGCCTCGCCCGGGACGCTGGACTTCGTGGTGCCGGTCAACCACGGCCGGCAGTGGCAGGTGGTGGTCGACACCGCCCGCCCGGACGGAGTACCGCCGGACACGGGCCCGAAGGTGCAGGCCGGCGACCGGCTGACCCTGGTGGACCGGAGCCTGACGGTGCTGCAGCGGCCCGTGTGAGCGACTCGGGCACGCACGCGTGGCGGGCGCCATGACACGAAAGCCGGTGGGAGGGGTACGTAGCTCTGCATGACACCTGAGCGTCCCCTCCCCCCGGTGCCCACCGCCACCTACCGGCTGCAGCTGCAGCCCGAGTTCCCGTTCGCGGCCGCGGCGGCGGCGGTGCCGTACCTGGCCTCGCTGGGCGTCTCGCATCTGCACCTCTCCCCCGTCCTCGAGGCCGTGCCCGGCTCCGCGCACGGGTACGACGTCGTCGACCACGCGCGCGTGCGGGGGGAGCTGGGGGGTGAGGAGGAGTTGCGCGAGCTGGCGCGCACGGCGCGCGAGCACGGACTCGGGCTGGTCGTGGACATCGTGCCGAACCACATGGCGATGGCGCCGCGGCACAACCGCGCCCTGTGGGAGGTGCTGCGGGAGGGCCCGAAGTCGCCGTACGCGCGCTGGTTCGACATCGACTGGGAGGCGCAGGGCGGACAGGTGCTGCTGCCGGTGCTGGGCGGGCCCCTCGGCTCGGTCGTCGGCGAGCTGCGCGTCGACGGGGACGTGCTGCGCTACTACGACCATGTCTTCCCGCTCCGCGAGGGCACCGAGGAGCTGCCGTTGCCGCAGCTCCTGGACGCCCAGTGGTACCGCCCGGTGTGGTGGCGGCTGGCCCGCACCGAGCTCAACTACCGGCGTTTCTTCAGCATCTCGGAGCTCATCGGGGTGCGGGTGGAGGACCCGGAGGTCTTCGAGGCCACCCACGACAAGATCCTCCAGCTGCTGCACGAGGGGATCGTCGACGGGCTGCGCGTGGACCACCCGGACGGGCTCGCCGACCCGGACGGCTATCTGCGGCGGCTGCACGAGGCGACCGGCGGCCGCTGGACGGTCGTGGAGAAGATCCTCTCCGACGGCGAGCACCTGCCGGCCTCCTGGCCCGTGGCGGGCACCACCGGCTACGACGCCCTGCGGCACGTCGACGGGCTGTTCACCGACCCGGCGGGCCTCGGGGAACTCCTCGGCCACTACCGGCGGTTCGCGGCCCCGCAGACCGACCGGGGCGGCGACTGGGCGGCGACGGTACGGCGGGCGGCGTACAGGGTGCTCACGCACGAGCTGGCCGCCGAGGTCGACCGGCTGACCCGGGTGGCGAGCAGGCTGTGCGCCGCCTCGCCCGACCCGCAGCTGCGCGACCGGGCCCCCTGGGCACTGCGCACGGCCCTGACGGAGCTGCTGGTGCGGTTGGAGGTCTACCGGCCCTACGCCTCCGGTGACGCCGCCTCCGTGCTCACCGAGGAGGCCGCGGCCGAGGCACGGCTCGCCTTCGTCGTCCCGGAGGAGGCCGGCGCGGTGGACGTGGTGCGGGGCCTGCTGCTGGGGCGGGGCGGTGAGGGTCCCGAGTACGTCGAGTTCCGCACCCGGTTCGCCCAGACGGCGTCCGCGCTGCGCGCCAAGTCCGTGGAGGACACCGCGTTCTACCGCTATGTACCGCTGCTGTCGGCGAACGAGGTGGGCGGGAATCCCGGCGCCCCGGCGCTGTCCCCGGAGGAGTTCCACGCGTACTGCGCGCGCGTGCAGCGCGACTGGCCGGCGAGCGGGACGGTGCTCTCCACGCACGACACCAAGCGCAGCGCCGACGTACGGGCGGCGCTGGAGGTGCTCACCGAGTGCCCGGGGCGCTGGGCGGACGTCCTGGCGGAGGTGACGCGCACCGGTGAGGGCGTGCCGGACGCGCAGCTGGCGTGGGCGGCCTGGCAGACGGTGTTCGGGCTCGGTCCGGCGGACGAGGAGCGGGTGGGGCAGGCGCTGCTGAAGCATGTCCGCGAGGCGGGGCTGTTCACGAGCTGGACCGAGCAGGAACCGGCCTACGAGGAGGCGGTGGCGGCGTTCGTGGCGGCGGGCCCGTGCGGGGCGCCCGGCGAGCACGTCACCGCCCTGCGGGAGGCGCTGGAGCCGCACATCCGGGCCAACGTGCTCGGCGCGGCCCTGGTCCACCTGACGATGCCGGGCGTGCCGGACGTCTACCAGGGCACGGAGGCCGAGTACCTGGCCCTCGTCGACCCGGACAACCGTCGCCCGGTGTCCTTCCCGCCGGACGCCCCCGGCGACAAGGGCGCGCTGACGGCGGCCGCCCTCGGGCTGCGCGCCCGGCGGCCCGGCGCCTTCGGGGAAGCGGCGACCTACACGCCGCTCGCCGCGGAGGGGCCCGCTGCGGAGCACTGTCTGGCCTTCGCGCGCTCCGGGGAAGCCGTCACGGCGGTGACCCGCCTGTCCCTGCGGCTCGCGCAGGCCGGCGGCTGGCAGGACACGGTGCTGCCGCTGCCACCGGGACGCTGGGCGGACGTCCTGGCTCCGGAGCGGGAGTTCACGGGGCACGCACGCGTGGAGGAGCTGTTCGCACGGTTGCCGGTGGCACTGCTGGAGCGGGCGGACTCCGACTGAGGACGCCGGGGCCGCGGGTCGGGGGTCCAG
>NZ_WVUG01000282.1 GCF_017614965.1 Streptomyces griseorubiginosus
CCTTCGCACCGGAGCAGGTCGCGGGGTGGCGGGCGTCCGGGGCACGGTTGATCGGCGGGTGCTGCCGGGTGGGGCCGGAGGCCATCGCCGGGATCGCCGGGGCGTTGAGCGGCGCCGACGAGCATCTGTAGCCGGGCACGTACGTCGTCGTACGGGACTCGGTGGCACCGCCTGGCCCGTTGCGGCGCCGGGGCGTGATCCAGGGGGCGCCTGCGAGTGCGCCGGGCGCCGCCCACGTCTGCGTCCGGTGCGCACCGCAGCGCCATAGCGCGCCCTACCGCCGCAGCGCGCCCTACCGCCGTAGCTCCGGCCGCGCGCTGAAACGGTCTCGCGGCGCCCCCGGACCAGGCCGACGTGTCAGTGGCGCCGTGAGGCGGCCGAGCGGCGCAGGCGGCGGACCGCCGAGCGCAGTTCCACGGTGCGCAGGGGTGCGCCGTCGGACGCGCCCGCGGTCACCGGCTCCGGGGGTGCGGGCTCGGCGGCCGCCCACAGGGCGAGCTCGGCGTCGCGTGGGCCGAGGGTGGTGCGCGGCTCGCCCGCGTCGAAGATCCGTACCGGATGGGTGGCGTCCCAGCGCTGCCAGCCCGGGTCGCCGTCCGTGGCGAAGCGCACCCACGCGCCGTGCATCGCGTCGGCCAGTTCCTGCGGCGCGCCCTCGCCCGCCAGCTTGCGCGATTCGGGCACCTCGCCGCTGTCGAAGACGAAACCGAGCTCCAGCGCGTGGCAGGAACCGAGGCCGGGGAGGTTGGAGGGCCAGGCGAACTCGTACACGTACGACGCCTCGGAGCGGGCGTCGGCCAGGTGGTGCATCGGGATGCGCAGCAGGTGGTCGGTGACGATCTGGCCGACTGTCTCGGCGGTGCCGGCCTCCGGGTGCAGGGCCCGGTAGCCGCGGGGCACCTCGGTGCCGCAGTGGCAGCGGGCCATGGCGCCGGCGAGGGCGACGGCGCCGAGCCGGTCGACGCGTTCCAGCAGCCCGCCGGGGACGAGCCAGAGGCGGTACTCCTCGCTGGTCCAGCCCAGCATCAGGTCGACGCCTCGTGCCGCGCCGCCGTCGACGAGTGCCTCCAGGGGGTCGCGGGGTACGAGGTCGCCGTCGACGACGATGCCGAAGGAGGGGCCGCCGAGCACCGGACTGCTCAGTTTGCCGACCTCGGCCTGGGTGCGCAGCAGCAGGTCACGGTCGACCTCGGCGAAGGCGGCCGCGGTGGCGGGGATCTTCAGCCGGGTGGCCATGCGGCGCACCATCCGCCGTACCTTGTCCCGCTCGAACGCCTCCGGCGGCCCGCTCTGCAGGACCGCCCGGCGTACCAGCCCCTGCGCCTGCGGGGCGGCGAGAAGGGCGCCGATGCTGATCGCCCCCGCGGACTGGCCGGCCAGGGTGATGCGGTCGGGGTCGCCGCCGAAGGCCGCGATCGACTCGTGCACCCACCTGAGGGCGGCGAGCTGGTCGCGCAGGCCGGGGTTGGCGGGGGTGTCCGGGAACAGGCCGTAGCCCTCGACTCCCAGTCGGTAGTTCACCGAGACCAGGACGACGCCGTCGCGTGCGAAAGTACGGCCGTCATAGACCGGCACGGCCGAGGAACCCCTGGTCAGAGCGCCGCCGTGCAGCCACACCAGCACCGGGAGCCGGGCAGCCGGGCCCGGCTCGGGGGTCCACACGTTGAGGTTGAGGCAGTCGTCGCCCGGCACGACGGGGTCGGACAGGTACTTCTCGAAGGCCTCGGAGTACGGCGGTTTCGGCGGGGTCGGCCCGAAGGCGCCTGCGTCCCGCACCCCGTCCCACGGCTCGGGCGGGACGGGTGGCCGGAACCGGTGCGGGCCGAAGGGCGGCGCGGCGTAGGGGATGCCGCGGAACACCGCGATCCCGTGCTCGTACCGGCCGCGGACCGCTCCGTAGGGAGTGCTGACCACGGGATGTTCCTGGACTGCTGCCGTCATGTGCCCACCAGCCTCCTCACCGCGCTACTGCACCGGTAACAACAGAGCACCACAGAATGCGGTGATATTCCGGCGGAGAGCGCTGTTCGGCGGCTGCCGGGCAGCGCCGCAGGGGCCGCCGTCACGTTCGAAGTTTCGAAAGTCCGGGGCCATAGAGGCCTTGCGAAGTCCCGCCTCTTCCCGTGCTCACCCGGTGAACCTAGGGCAGGAAGCGCATAGCACCGTCCTCCGAGCGAGAGACGCACGTCACACTCCCCGCTGTCACACCGAGCCGCCCGGCACCGTCAAGGAGGTGTAACCACCGAAACGGCAGAGGGAGTTCATCGTGGAAGCTCGCCTGAACCTGCAGAGCCTGTTCAACGACCCGGTCGCCGGCAAGGTCCTCAGGAGTCTGAACGCGGCAGGCAAGGCGCTGTCGGAGTCGACCCTGCCGGCCGCGACCCAGGAGCTGGTCAAGCTGCGCGCCAGCCAGATCAACGGCTGCGCGTTCTGCACCGACATGCACTCCAAGGACGCGGCCGCGGCGGGTGAGACCGCGCAGCGCCTCCACCTGGTGGCGGTCTGGCGGGAGGCGAAGGTCTTCACCGAGGCCGAGCGCGCCGCCCTGGAACTCGTGGAACAGGGCACCCGGATCGCGGACGCGGCGGGCGGGGTCACGGACGAGGCCTGGGCGAACGCCGCCAAGCACTATGACGAGGACCAGCTGGCCGCCCTGGTGTCGGTCATCGCCCTCATCAACGCCTACAACCGGCTGAACGTCATCGTCCAGCAGCCGGCCGGCGACTACGAGCCCGGCATGTTCGGCTGACGCGCGCCGGAGGCTCGCGGGGGCCGCCGTGCACGGGGAGCGCACGGCGCACGGCGGCAACCCGCAGGAGTTGCGATGGGCGAGCCCGGCGCTGCTAGGCCCGCCGCGCCGCCCACTCGATGCCGCCCAGCAGATGGGCGCGGAAACCGGTGTCGTCGTATGCCTCCGCGGCATGACCCAGTGCCGTGTAGAAGACCCGCCCGGCGCCCTGCTCACGGCACCAGGCCAGCGGATGGTCGTCGCCCATGCCACCGCCGTGGTACGACGACTCGTCGGCGCGGACGAGGATGCGTGCCGAACCGCGGGGACTGGCGCGGAAGTCGTACCACTCGTCGGCGAACTCCCATACGGCCGGCAGGTGTCGGGTGGCGGGATGATCGCGGTCCTCGACGACGGCCTTTCCCGGCTGGTACTCCGGGTGCCGGTCGAACCGGGCGCCCAACAGCGAGCCGTAATAGGGCCATTCGTACTCCGTGCAGGCCGCGGCGTGCACCCCGACGAATCCACCGCCCGCCTCCACGTACGCCGCGAGCCGCTCCCGTCCCGCCGGGGTGAGCACCTCACCGCTGGTGGAGAGGAAGACGACGGCCGCGTACCGGTCCAGGGGCTCCTCGAGGGCCGCCGGGTCCTCGCCATGGGCGACGTCGAAGTCCCCCAGCGCGCGTACGGCGGCGACGGCGGCGGGGATGGAGTCGTGGCGGTAGGCGGTGGTGCGCGTATACACGAGGAGTCGGGGAATCATGGCATCCGAGCCTAGCCGCGGGGGGTTGCGCGGTGGCACGGTGCCATGGCACAGGGGGGTTTCCATGTCGGTGAGCGGAATGGACGCGCGATTCTCCTGCACGACCGGTGAACCCGCGCAACAAAGCGACCAGTTGGGCCGTTTCGTCCTCCGGCCGGGACCCGCCCCCGCGACAATGCGTGCATGAATGACGACTGGCGGCAACAGATCGACGCGCTCCATGACGAACTGGTCCGTCGTGACGATCCCGCGGCCTGGGTGCGGGAGCACGACGCGATGGAGGCCTCGCTGCGGTATCCGCACTTCGCCCTGCGCGGACCGGTGTTCGGGGTGGCGGTGCGGGATCCGGCGGCCGGACCCGAGTGGCGGGTGCTGAAGCCGGTGGTGGACGGGATGCCGCAGGTGGCGCGGGACGGGCTGCAGTCGTATCTCTTCTTCCGCGCCAAGGACGAAACCGACGACCGCGTCGAGCGCCGTGAACTGCTGGCCGCGGTCGACGTGTTGACGCGGGAGTCGGTGAACGAGATCGAGGTGTGCGGGGTCGGCTACCGCGTGGTGCGCGGGGACGAGTTCACCCGGGCCGGTGACGAGGGGCTGGAACCGCCGCGGCCCACCGACCGCGAGCCGCTGGTGCGGTCCTGGGGGCGTGAGGGGCGGGACACCTCGTCGCGGGAGGTCGGGTTCGTGCTCGACCCGGAGCGCGCCGACGGCCCGGCCGCCGGTGCGCTGAGGCTGGGGCTGCGGAACTTCGTCTACGCCGGCGACCGGTTCCCCGGCGAGGTGATCACGGACTCCGAGCGGTCCGTGACCACCCACCCCGACCTGGTGCTGCTGCCCACGGGCTTCGGTGTGGTCGAGCGGGACGCCGACGGCGGGTGGCAGCCGCGCGGCACGCTCCTGAGCACCCCCCACGCCGCCCGGCGGATGCTCTACGACGGCATGGCCGAGACCTGGGCGCTGCTGTTCGGGTTCGACGAGGCCAAGAAGGCCCGCTACGCCGAGGCGGCCGAGGAGTTCCGGGCCCTCGGCCGCGCCGACGAGTTCCTCGTCGACGACCGGCTCTTCAGGATCTGCCGCATCGAGCGCCTGCTGCGGATGGGACCGGACGGCCCGGAGCCGCCGCGCCCTTCGGATGTGGACGAGTACGGTCCCATGAAGATGCATCCGACGATGGACGAGGACGGCAACCTCACCTACGACGACTGATCAACAGCCTTCGCAGGGAACGCTGTTGTCGGGTGCTCCATCGCCGTTCGGCGGCAGGTCGCCACGTCTGACCGGCGCCGGGGAGGTCGCCCCGGGTGCGGGGGCGGGCGGCAGCAGACCGTCGAGTTCGGCGGCGGAGGGCCGGTGGACGGCGAGGGCGGCCTTGCGCAGGGTCTCGCGCGGTACGCCGGAGCCGCTGAGCAGAATGGTGTAACCCTGCTTCGGCACCGCGTAGCCGTGCCAGGTCCCGGCGGTGCGGTACCAGTCGTCGCCGTCGGGTGTGCACTTCGTGCGGCCTGCGGACGCGTCACTGCCGCCGACGGGCTGCTCGGCACAGGTGTCGGCGGTGAACGTGACCCGGTCGACGCGGAGTTCGATCTGGCTGGCGGTCCGCTCCGACCAGTAGGTGGCGGAGAAGCCGTCGTCGCCGGACACGCCCACGGACTGCTGGGCGAGGGTGTAGCCGGGGGACTCGGTGACGTAGACGAGTTCCGGGGCGATGCCCAACGCCTGGGCCCGGGAGGCGAGTTCGGCCGGGTCGGCGGCCGCGGTCGAGGTGCCGCCGCCGGGTCCGGTGCCGGCCGACGCCTTCTCGGTGCCGCAGCCGGTCAGCAGCAGCGCGGGCAACAACAGCAGCGGCGGCAGGACGCGCACGGTGCGCCAGGCACGGATCATGCCCCCATCCTGCCGCACAGGTGTTCCACAGCGGAGCCGGTGCTGCGTAGTGTCGGCTGCGATGAACGCCATCCCCGCACATCTGGACCACCTCGTCCTCGCGACCCCCGATCTGGCGGCGACCGTCGCCGACTTCACCGAGCGCACCGGTGTGGAGCCCGCTCCCGGCGGCGCGCACGTCGGGCTGGGCACCCGCAACCACCTTGTGGCGTTGGGTGGTTCGCGCTATCTGGAGATCATCGGCCCGGATCCCGAGCAGATGCGGCCGGAGGGCCCCCGCCCGTTCGCGGTCGACGAGCTGGCCTCGGCCCGGACGGTGACCTGGGCCATCAGCCCGCCCGACCTGGACGCGGCGGTGGCCGCGGCCCGGGCCCGGGGCTACGACCCCGGCGACATCCGCCCGATGAGCCGTCGCCGCCCCGACGGCACCCTGGTGCGGTGGCGCCTGACCGACGGCGACACCCAGCACCCCTCAGGTCTGGTGCCGTTCCTGATCGACTGGGGGTCGTCCGTCCACCCGACCGCAACGGACCTGCCCACGACTCCCCTGCTGGAGCTGTCCGCCAGTGCCCCCGACCCGGACGAGATCCGCCCGCTGCTCTCCGCGCTGAACACCGAACTCACCTTGACGCGCGGCCCGTTGGGCATCACCTTCACGGTGGACACGCCCCTCGGCCCGGTCACGTTCGCGTGAGCCGTGAGCCGTGAGCCGTGAGCCGTGAGCCGCCGACCAGTAACCTGCGACCCGGCCCACGATGTCCGATTCCTTCAAGACCATCGGCGTCCCCCCTGCCTACGGTGGCCCCATGACTCCACATTTCGCCGTGATCGGCGTCGTCGCCTCCGACATGGCGGCCTCGCTCGCCTTCTACCGTCGCCTCGGCCTCGTCTTCCCGGAGGGTGCCGAGCAGCAGCCCCATGTCGAGGCCGAGCTGCCCGGTGGGCTGACCCTCGCCCTGGACACCGAGGAGACCATCCGCTCCTTCCACGCCGGATGGCGGCCGCCCAGCGGCGGCGGCCGGATCTCGCTCGCCTTCCGGTGCGGGTCACCGGCCGAGGTGGACGCCGTGTACGAGGACCTCGTCGGCGCGGGTCATCACGGCGAACTCAAGCCGTGGGACGCCTTCTGGGGCATGCGGTACGCGGTCGTCCACGACCCGGACGGAAACGGCGTCGACCTGTTCGCCGCTCTACCCCAGTAGCTCACCGAGCGGCAGCCCCGCCAACTCCCGTACGTCCCGCGCCAGATGGGCCTGGTCCGCGAACCCGGCGAGTGCGGCCGTCTCCGCGAACGGCACGCCTCGCCGGGCGAGCTTCAGGGCCCGCTGCAGGCGCAGCACCCGCCCGAGGGTCTTGGGTCCGTAACCGAAGGCGGACAGCGCCCGTCGATGCAACTGTCGTACTCCGAAGCCGAGTTCATCGGCGACGGCAGCCACCGGTCGTCCCGCGTCGAGGGCGACGACGAGGTGCCGTAGCAGCGGATCGGGCGGTTCTTTGTCCGCCGCCATGCGCAGGGCGAGTTTTTCGAGACCTATTTCGGGATCACCGGCCGCATTGACCCGGGCGGTGATCCGACGAACCTCGGAAAGGGGGCGCAGATCGGCGAGTTCAACGCGCCGGTCGCGCAATTCATGCGCGGGTACGCCGAGTAGAGCCGGTGCGGTGCCGGGGTAGAAACGGATTCCCGACCATATTCCGGCGGAACCCTCGGCGACATAGGCGCGGGTATCCGGCCCCGCGACCCATAGCCGTCCCTCGTGCCAGAGCAGATCCATGCATCCGTCGGGCAGCACGCGTCCCACGCCGGCCTCGGACGGGGTATTCGTCCAGAGAACCGCTCCACTGAGCGAAGACGACCTCTCCCGGTACACGGGGATCAGCCTACGCGCCCGCGGTCCGCGCCTCTAAGGGGAAACCCTTTGCCGGAACTCCGCCGGGCTCACCCCGTAAACCCTCTTGAACGCGCTGGACAAGGCGAACGCGCTGCCGTAGCCCACCCGCCGGGCGATCGCCTCCAGCGTCCCGTCGCCGTCGCGCAGCGCGTCCGCCGCCAGGGCGAGCCGCCAGCCCGTGAGGTGGGCCATCACCGGCTCCCCCACCAACTCGCTGAACCGCCGGGCGAGCCCCGCCCGCGACACCCCGGCCTTCGCCGCCAGCGAGGCCACCGTCCACGGATGGGCGGGATCGTCCTGCACGAGTCGCAGCACCCGTCCGACCACCGGGTCCGCCAGCGCCCGGTACCAGGCGGGGGCCTGGGCGTCCGGCCGGGAGAACCAGGCGCGGAGCGCGGCGATGACCAGCAGGTCGAGCAGACGGTCCAGGACCACCTCCTGCCCCGGCTCGTCCCGTACGACCTCCTGCATCAGCAGCGGCGTCAGCGGGCACTCCCACACGTCGGCGGGGAGCGACAGCAGCGGCGGCAGTGCGGCGAGCAGGCGTCCGCTGATCTCGCCGCGCATCAGGTACGTCCCGATCAGCATCACCGCCGACCCGTCGGGGCGGTCGCCCCAGGTGCGCACGCCCAGGTCCATCGAGCCGTTCAGCGGCCGCCCGTCGGGATAGACGCACTCGGCGCCCGGCAGGATCAGCGCCTGCGGCTGCGTGGCGGGGTCGTCGCCGCAGACGTACGGGTCCGGTCCGCGGGCGATGGCGAGGTCGCCCGCCCGCAGCCGTACCGGATCGCCTTCCTCGGGTGTGATCCAGGCGTCGCCGCGGACCATCAGCATCACCGTGAGCGGGGCGCGGTCCTCGACGCGCACGGCCCACGGCGGGTCGAAACAGGCACGGATCATGAAGGCGCCACGCGCGCGTGGGCCCTCCAGCAGGCCGGCGAGAGCGTCCATGCGGTCAGCGTAGACGCGGGCACATGGGAATGAGCCGTTCAGCGATGGTCGCTCGTCGGGCTGGGCAGTTCACTGGCTGCCATGACACAGAACACGCGGAACACGACGGTTGTGGTGACCGGTGCCTCCGGTCGTACGGGACGGCGCGTGGCCGAGGCCGCGCTGTCCGCCGGGCTGACCGTGCGGGCGGCCTCACGGGCGCAGGGGTTCGACTGGACGGAGCGGTCGACGTGGGCGGACACGCTGCGGGGCGCGGACGCGGCGTATCTCGTCTGTCCGACCGACGTCGGTTCACCCGAGGCCGCGCGCAGCGTCGGGCTGTTCGCGCACGAGGCGGTCGGGCTCGGTGTGCGCAGGCTGGTGCTGCTGTCGGCGCGGGGCGAGGAGCGGGCGCGGCCCACCGAGGAGGCGCTGCGCGAGTCGGGCGCGGACTGGACGGTCGTACGGGCCGCGTGGTTCGCGCAGAACTTCAGCGAGGGGCCGCTGGCGGAGGAGCTGCGGCAGAGCGGGGAGCTGGTCTTTCCGGGGGGTGCGGTGCGTGAGCCGTTCGTGGACGTGCGCGATGTCGCGGAGGTGGTGGTGGCGGCGCTGACGGCGGGTGAGCGGTACGTGGGACAGGCCCTGGCCGTGTCCGGGCCGCGGCTGCTGACCTTCGGGGAGGCGGTGGCGGAGGTCGCGCGGGCGGCGGGGCGTGAGCTGTCGTACCGGGCGGTGCCGGCGCGGGTGTACGGCGCGCGTCTGGCCGGGTTCGGGGTTCCGCCGGAGGAGGCCGAGTTCCTGGTCGAGCTGTTCGAGTCGCTGCTGGACGGGCGGAACGCGTATCTGTCGGACGGGGTCCAGCGGGTGCTGGGGCGCGAGCCGCGCGATTTCGCGGACTTCGCCGGGGAGGCAGCGGCGGCGGGCACCTGGAAGGTGTGAGCGGTCAGGACCCTTCGGGCTTGTGCGGCGGGTGGGTGCTCTTGACGTGGGTGCGCAGGCGTGAGGTGACGTCCTCCGGCGGCAGGAACCGCGACCAGCGCTCGGGGAACTCCGAGGGCATGTCGGGGTCGTCGGGGTCGCTCTCCAGGCCCGCGGCCGTACGGGCCACGTGCTCGGCCAGCTGCGCCTCGCGCAGGCGTTCGTTGGCGGCGCGGGCCGCGGCCGTCGCGGCGGCCGGCCAGACCCGGTCGATCGCCGCGTTGACCGCGGCCCCGACGAGCACCGCGAAGGCGCCCACACCGATCCACAGCAGTACGGCGACGGACGCGGCCAGGGAGCCGTAGATGGTGGCTCCCTCGATGGTGTGCGTGATGTAGATGCGCAGCAGGAAACTGCCCAGCACCCACATGGCCAGGGCCACCAGGGAGCCGGGCACGTCCTCGATCCAGGGCGAGCGCACGGGCACGGACACGTGGTAGAGCGTGGTGAGGAAAACGATCGACAGGACGATGACGACGGGCCAGTACAGGACCTGCACCAGCGTCTCCGACCAGGGCACGATGCGGACGACGGCGTCGGGGCCCGCCACCATCAGCGGCAGCGCGATCGAGCCGATGACCAGGCCCACGATGAACAGCAGGAACGACATCACCCGGGTCTTGACGATGCCGCGCACCCCGTCGAGGCCGTACATCACGGTGATGGTGTCGATGAAGACGTTCACCGCGCGCGACCCCGACCACAGGGCGAAGAGGAAACCGACCGAGATGACGTCGGGGCGGCCGCCCCTGACCACGTCGTGCAGGATCGGCTGGGCGATCTCGGTGACGCCCTTGTCGGAGAGCACGGTGCGGGAGGCGTCCAGGATGTTGCTCTGGAGGCTGCTGATGGTGTCGGTGCCGGTCCAGTCGTCGACGTAGCCGAGCAGGCCGATGAGGCTGAGCAGCAGCGGCGGCACGGACAGCAGCGTGAAGAACGCGGCCTCGGCCGCGAGGCCCAGGATGCGGTACTCCATGCAGGAGTTGACGGTGTCCTTGAGCAGCAGCCAGGCGGTCCGGCGCTTGGAGACGTTCCGGTAGAGGGCACGCGCCCGGTGGAGGCGGCCGGAGGGCCGCTCGGAAGGTTCACTTGCTGGCTGCACGACCTAACGGTATCCGCCGTGCGCGGGTCCACTCATCCCCTGGTCCCGGGGTTCGCACCGGCAACACGCCGGAAACGGACCGGCGACAGATCACCCTTTATCTGTCATGTCCGCGTTGGCCGGATTGCTCCCCCATCATTCCGCCGTCTTTGTAAACCGCACACGTCGCCCCGTTGATCGACGTTTCCACCGGGTCCGGAAATCGCCAATGACCCGAATCCTCTTGAAGCGTGCATGAACTTTCCGAAACAATTCGGACCGTATTCGTTGTGCATGCCGAGGACGGCTCAGGCGCACACGACACGGGGGACATCAGTGGTCACGAACAAAACTCGTTCCTTTCACCTGACCACTCATTTCACTTCCGCACCAATTCGGACCCAGTCGTGAACGGCCGGCGGGACGACACCGTACTCCTCTCCGAGGAATTCCCATGGGAACCGAGCGAGCCGCAAAAGGCGTAAGGCATGTAAAACCGTAAGGAGCGCTCGTGGTGGGAAAAGTCGAGACCGTCACCGAAAACGTCCTGGCCGAGGTGCTGGCGGGTGTCGTGCGCAGGGAACACATCCCCGTCGACAGTCACTTCTTCGACGATCTCGGAGCCAACTCGCTGGTCATGGCGCACTTCTGCGCCCGGGTCCGCAAACGGCCGGACCTGCCGTCGGTGTCGATGAAGGACGTGTACGGCCATCCCACGATCCGCAGGCTCGCGGCGGCCCTCGACACGGTGCCCGCACCCGCCCTCGCCGATGCCGATGCCGAAGCGGAAGCCGAGGTGCCGCTGCCCGGCAGCACTCCGCGCTACCTCCTGTGCGGCACCCTGCAGTTCCTGTTCTTCGCCGGGTACTGCCTGCTCGCCGGGGTGGTCCTGGGCCGGGGCTACGAGTGGATCTCCGCCGTGGACGGGGTGGTGGACGTCTATGTCCGCTCCCTGGTGTTCGGCGCGGCGGTGTTCGCGGGAGCGTGTCTGCTGCCGATAGCCGCCAAATGGCTGCTGGTGGGGCGGTGGAAGGAGACCGATTTCCCGGTCTGGAGCCTCGCCTACGTGCGTTTCTGGACGGTGAAGGCGCTGCTGCACGCCAGCCCGATGATCCTGTTCACCGGCAGCCCGCTGTACGTCCTCTACCTGCGCGCCCTCGGCGCCAGGATCGGCAGGGGCGTCACGATCCTGTCCCACTCGGTGCCGGTCTGCACCGACCTGCTGACCGTCGGCGCCGGTTCGGTGATCCGCAAGGACGCCTTCTACCTCTGTTACCAGGCCCGTGCCGGACGCATCCGCACCGGCCGGGTGACGCTCGGCAGCGAGGTGTACGTCGGCGAGAAGACCGTCCTGGAGATCGGCACGACGATGGGCGACGGCGCCCAGCTCGGCCACTCCTCCGCCCTGTACGACGGCGCGGCGGTCCCGCCGGGCGAGCGATGGCACGGCTCCCCCGCCCAGCCCACCGACGTGGACTACGTCCGCGTC
>NZ_WVUG01000283.1 GCF_017614965.1 Streptomyces griseorubiginosus
GGGGTGGACGACGGGTCGGTGCACCCGCCGAGCAGCAGCGCGCCGACGAGCGAGACCCCCACGAACCACGGTTTCCGCATGCAGCAACTCCCGCCCCGGCAACCGAAAACGGTTCCCCAGGCAAGCACAGGAGGGTGCAAGGGGGAAGACACGGGGGTGAGTTCAGGCCTGGCCGAGCCGTTCGAGGAGGTCCAGCAGCTCGGCGAGCGGCAGTGGCTTGGCCAGGTGGGCGTCGAAACCGGCCGCCCGGGACAGGGCGCGGTCGGTGCCCCGGCTGAACCCGGACACCGCGATCAGCCGCAATCGGTCCCCGCCCGGCCTGGCGCGCAGGGTACGGGCGACCTGGTAGCCGTCCATGTCCGGCAGCCCCAGATCGCACAGGACGGCGTCGAAGGGCTCGTTCCCGGTGGCGGCGAGGGCGTCCGCGCCGGTGTGCACGGCGGTGACCCGGTGGCCCTGGCGTTCCAGCAGGGTGCGGTAGGTGGCGGCCAGGTCCGCGTTGTCCTCGACGATCAGCAGGGAGAGACGGCCGGGTGACGGACGGGTGGCCGTGGTGCGCGTCGGCCGGGGGGCCGTCTCCTCGGTGGTCGGCAGCCGCACCGTGAACGCCGCGCCCTTGCCGGGTCCGTCGCTGTGGGCGCCGATCCGGCCGCCGTGCAGCTCCACCACCGTGCGCGCCACCGCGAGCCCCAGTCCCAGCCCCTCCGGGGTGTCGGGGCCGGCCGGGGCGGCCCGCATGAACACCCCGAACAGTTCCTCCGCCTGTTCGGGGGCGAAGCCGATGCCGTCGTCGCGGACGGTGAGCAGGGCCGTGCCGTCCTCGACCTCCAGGCCCACCTCGGTGTGTCCGCCGGGCCGGGTGTACTTCAGCGCGTTGGACAGCAGGTTGGTCAGCACCTGGGCCAGCCGCAGACGGTCGCCGTCGATCATCACCGGCTCGGGCGGCACGACGACGCCCAGGGTGCGGCCCTCGTGTCCGAACACGCCCCGGATGTCGGCACACGCCCCGTCCACGACCGAGCGCAGGTCGACCGGGTCGCGCACCAGCTCCAGACGTCCGGTCACCGCCCGGGTGCCGTCCAGCAGGTCGTTGCTCATCCGCGCCAGTGTGCCCAGCTGCCGCTCCAGGACCGACAGGGCCGGATGGCCGCCGGGCAGGTCGAGGGCGAGCAGCTCGGTGGCCGCGGTGGCGGCGGCGAGCGGGTTGCGCAGTTCGTGCGAGAGGGTGGCGATGAACCGGTCCTTGGCCCGCTGCTCCTCCCGCAACCGGCGTCCGGCGGCGTCGAGTTCGGCGTTGGCCCGGCTGAGCTGCTCGTTGACCTCGCGGATCTCCCGGGCCCGGACGAACAGGTCGATCTCCATGCCCTCGGCCCGCATCTGCGCCTCGGCGACGGCCCGCCGCTGCTCGCGCCCGACCCGGCGCAGATGCACGAAGTCCGTGACGTCCTCGACCCGGTGGATGATGTGGACGACCCGGCCGTCGTCGTCCAGGACCGGTGCGTTGACAGGGCTCCAGTAGCGCTCGGCGAAGACGCCCTCCTCGCCGGTGGGGATGTCGTAGCGCTGCAGCGCCATGGTGTCCGTACGGCCGCTCGCCACCACGGTCTCCAGGGAGCGCCGCAGATTGGCCACGCCGTCGGCCGAGGGGTCGTCCGGATTGTCGGGGAAGACCTCGAAGATCGGCCGCCCCACGATGTCCCGCTCGGTCCGTGTCGCCGTCAGATACGCGCGGTTGACCTCGACGATGGTGAAGTCGGGGCTCAGGACGAGCAGCGGGGACAGTGTGGCGTCGAACAGGCGCCGGTAGTCCGGGGCGTCGGGCATGGTCGGACCTCCGGGCCGAGGCGGGTCACTCACAGGTCGAGGCGGTAGCCGTAGCCGCGGACGGTCGTGATCCGCGGGACGGGGGCGGGCATCGCCGCGAGCTTGCCGCGCAGCCGGTACACGTGCTCGACCACGGTCGCCGGCTGCTGCCAGGACGAGCCCCAGATCCGCTCCAGAAGCTGCTCCGCGGAGAAGACCCGGCCGGGCGCCTGGGCCAGCATCTCCAGCAGCGCGTACTCCTTGGGGCGCAGCGTCAGCGTCATGCCGTCGACGGAGGCCTGGCGACCTGCGCTGTCGATGAGCAGCGAGCCGACCCGGAGCACGGTGGGCGCCTCGGGTGGCTGCGAGCGGCGCAGCACCGCGTGGATACGGGCCACCAGTTCCCGTTGCGAGAACGGTTTCACCAGGTAGTCGTCGGCGCCGATCTCCAGGCCCGCCACCCGGTCCGCCTCCGCGCCGCGTCCGCTGACCACGATGACCGGCAGCCGGCTGGTGGAGCGCAACGCGCGCAGCAGCTCGAGGCCGCTGCCGTCGGGCAGCCCCAGGTCGAGGACGGCGAGGTCGATGCCGCCCTCGTGCAGAGCGGCCTTTCCGGCGCGCGCGTCCATGGCCCAGGTGACGGTGAAGCCCGCACGCTCCAGATAGGAACGGCACATCAGTGCGAAGTCGGAGTCGTCCTCGATCAGCGCGAGATGCGGTCGCATAACGCATCACCCGGACTGTCTGCCGCCCGCTCGTTGTGCAGCTCATGAGCGGGCGTTGATGCCCCGACCATGTGCCGAAGGTAGAACAGGACAAGCCCACGGTTCAAGGGGGAGCCGCCCGGGGGGAGTTCCGGCGCGGGCTCGTGCGGTGCGGGGATGCGTGTCACCACCGCCGCACGGGCCCGCGCCGGGACGCGGATCAGACGCGGTCCGCGGCGATCAGCAGGTACTGGAAGCTGCCGTTGCGGTACGCGGACAGGAACGTGTCCTCGATGCCCGTGACCAGGTGTTCCGCCTCGCGGCGCAGTTCCCAGTAGGGGATGGTGTCGGCGGTCAGGTCCTGGACGTGGACCGGGACCAGACGGTGACGGGCCATCGCCCGGAAGTACTCCGAGCGCGGGTGGATGTCGCAGATGTAGTGGGCGTTGATCAGGGACACCTCGCGCGAGGCACGCCCGTAGGTGTCGTTGTAGCAGCCGGTGATCACGACGTAGCGTCCGCCGCGGCGCAGCAGCCGCGCGTGCTCCGCGAACAGCAGGTCCAGTTCGACGTACATGGTCGACTCGTTGTTCCACGACGCGGCGTAGGCGCCGGTCTCGAAACCGGTGTCCAGCATGTTGCGGTGGTGGTAGCGCACCCTGCCGTCGATGCCCCGCTTGCGGGCCTGTTCGCCCGCGAAGGCGGCCTGCTTGGCGGAGATGGTCACGCCGTCGGCGTGGCAGCCGTAGCGCAGGTTCGCCACCACGCTGCCGCCGCCGCGTCCGCAGCCGGCGTCGAAGACCCGGTCGTCCGGGGTGAGCGGGCCGAGGTGGGCGGCGAGGAGTTCGGCCTGGGCGTGTTCCAGCCGGTGCAGTTCGGCGGTGATCCGCTCGCGGCGCAGCGCCGGGTCGCGCTCGTCGAGCACGGAGTGGTCCGCGGCGCCGACGCCGTAGTGGTGGTGGTAGAGGTCGTCGAGCTTGCCGAGTTCGAGGTTGACCGGGTTCTCCTCGGCGTTCCAGTAGTCCGCCACGCGGTTCTGGTACGTGGACTGGGTCGGCAGCGGGACGTTCCTGGTGTCGGCGGGGGCGATGGTCAACGGTGACTCCTCGTGGTGGTGCTGATGGTTCATCGGGGTGGCGCCTACCAGTAGTCGGGAAGGTGGTAGCGGTGGGTGTTGGTGGCGTGCCACTCGTGGTTGCCGGCCACCCAGTCGGACAGGCTCCGGGCGTAGCGCTCCACGAGCGGCGAGGTGGCGGACAGAACGGCCGACTCGTCCTCGAACGCGGTCATGATCTCGTTGTGGATGTCGACGGCCCTGAGATAGGCGGCCTTCAGCCCGCACCGCTCGTTGGCGGCGACGACCTGCGGCAGGTTGAGGTGGTCGGGGTCGCTCGCCAGCTCCTTGGTGAAGGAGTACAGGTCGTTGACGATCGTCGTGGCGTTGCAGGCGAGCGCGGTGATCCGCTGGATCTCCGGGCGGGCGTAGACGGCTTCCGGCAGTTCGTAGCCGTCCACCGCGTCGACGATCGACAGACAGGGGCGGAAGTTGTTGAACTGCCGCATCACCAGGTACTCCCAGACCCGCGGCACGTGCCGGGTCTCCATCCAGGCGGCCTCCGCGAGGTAGCCCAGGTGGAGGCGGGCGATGTCGTGGACGAAGCGGTCGCTCTGGCTGGGGGTGGCGAAGGCGGCGAAGTCCTTCATGGCCCAGTGGTACGAGCGCAGCGGGCCGTCGGCCTGGACGCCCTCGCGCCACTCGGCCTCCAGGGCCGGCGTGCCGTGGTACGGGTCGATCGCCGACTGGGCCAGGATCAGCGGCCCGCCGAGTCCGCGGCGGGCTCCGCCGCGGCCCTCGTCCTCCTCGCAGTAGCAGCTGTCGACGAGGTTCTCGGCGAGCAGCAGCTGCCCGGCCACGGTCAGCCGGTCCAGGTCGGCCGCCCGAGGATGCTGGAGTACGACGGCCCGGCCGAACTGGAACCCGGAGAAGTCCCCCTTCCAGGCGGCCGGGAACAGCTCCAGGCCGCGGGCCCAGGCCTGAAGTCTGCGGTCGATCTCCGCGGCCTTCTCGGGGTCGGCGGGGGCGGCCTGCCGGTACTTGAGCCCGGGGATCGCGCCGCCGCGCCGGGTGCGCACGGTGCGGGCCAGGTTCGGTGGCCCCGGCAGGGACGGGACGGACGTGGGGGTGCTCATCGCGTGCTCCACCCTCAGTCGGCCGTCCGGCCGATCTGGACGTTCTCCAGGATCCCCGCCGCGTCCGGCACGAGGATGGCGAGCGAGTAGTAGGCGGTGACCAGGTAGCTGATGATCGCGGCCGCGTCGATCCCCATGAACCGCACGTTCAGGCCCGGCTGGTACTCCTCCGGGATGCCGGTCTGGAACAGGCCGATCACGCCCTGGTCGGACTCGCCGGTGCGCAGCGCGATGATGCTGCTGGTGTGCCGGTCGCTGACCGGGATCTTGTTGCAGGGCAGGATCGGCACCCCGCGCCAGGCGGGGATCTCGTGCCCCTCGACGGTCGCCGTGCCCGGTACCAGTCCGCGGCGGTTGCACTGGCGGAAGAAGGCGGCGATCGCCTTGGGATGGGCGAGGAACACCTTGGTCTTGCGGCGCATGGCAAGCAGCTCGTCCATGTCGTCCGGTGTCGGCGGCCCGGTGAAGGTGCTGACGCGCTGTCCGTAGTCGACGTTGTGCAGCAGCCCGAACTCCCGGTTGTTGACCAGCTCCCACTCCTGGCGCTCGCGGATCTCCTCGATGGTCAGGCGCAGTTGCTGCTCGGTCTGGTTCATCGGGTCGTTGTAGAGGTCGGCGACGCGGGTGTGCACCCGCAGCACGGTCTGGGTGAGCGAGAGCTCGTACTCGCGCGGGGCGAGGTCGTAGTTGACGAACCCGCCGGGCAGCGTCGGTTCGCCCACGTGGCCCGCCTGAAGGGGGACGTCGGCCTCGCCCTTGCGGTTCATCGGCAGTTTCTGCCGCTCGGCGAAGGCCTGGAGGTGGGCGGCCAGCGACGGCACCCGGTCGGTGAGCTCGGTGACGACGTCCCAGGGCAGCGCCAGCAGCACGCCCGCCGTCTCCGCGCGCACCGAACTCAGCCACAGGGGGTCCGACTGCCCGATGGCCTCGTCGCCCATCTGGTCGCCGTCGGTGACGACTCCGGTGATCTCCTCCTCGCCGTACTTGCCGGCCGTGTACCGGGTGAACCTGCCGTGCACCACCAGATAGGCCTCGGTGACCGGCTGGCCGGCCTCGAACAGCACCTGTCCGGCGCGTACTTCGCGGACCCGGAAGCGGGTGGCGACCTCCTTGAGGACATCGATGTCGGAGTAGCCGCGCAGCACCGGCAGTTCGGTGAGCGTCTCGGGGATGACCTTGATGTCGTTGGCGCCGTTCTGCTCGAACTGCACCCGGCCGCGCCCGATCTTCAGCTGCAGGCGCCGGTTGACCCGGTAGGTGCCGCCCCGGACGTCCACCCACGGCAGCGCCTTCAGCAGCCAGCGTGAGCTGATGGCCTGCATCTGCGGTTCGGACTTCGTGGTCGTGGTGAGCCGGCGCGCCGCCTGGGTGCTGAGGCTGGTGAGCTGCGGTTCGCCGGGATCGTCGGGGGCGGGGTTGTCGGTGGCGCTTTCGGGGACGGACACATTCCCTCCCTGAACAGGGGTGTGCTCAGTGGTCGTTGAGAAGGACGAGAACGCGGTGCCTGACAGGAACGCACCGCGTGTACAAGCCAACAGGGACGGCGGCGGCCCCGGTACGGCGCGCGGGGGGCGTTTCCCCGGAGCGGAGGGGCACATACCGCTCCCGGTCCCGCGCGGGTTCGTCGCACGTGATCGCGCGCCGGGCGTGTGAGCCGTGCGGCCCCTCCCGACGTGGGCGCTCAGGAGAGGTCGTTCACCACGACCGCGGCTCCGTCGAACCGCCCCGCCTTCAGGTCCCGCAGGGCCTGGTCGGCCCGGGTCAGGGGATAGGTGTGGGTGGTGGCGCGCACGCCGTGCCGGGCGGCCAGGGCGAGGAACTCCCGGCCGTCCGCACGGGTGTTGGAGGTGACGCTGCGCATCTGCTTCTCGTAGAAGAGGTCGGTCTCGTAGTGCAGCGGCGGGGTGTCACTGAGGTGGATGCCCGCGACGGAGAGGGTGCCGCCGCGGTCCAGGGCCCGCAGCGCGACCGGGACCAGGTCGCCGACCGGGGCGAACAGGATCGCGCTGTCCAGCGGCTCGGGCGGCATCGCGTACGCGTCGCGTGCGGAGGCGGCGCCGAGTTCCAGTGCCAGCCGCTGTGCCGTGCTCCCACGGGTCAGGACGTGCACGGTGGCGCCCTCGGCCAGGGCCAGTTGCGCGCACAGATGGGCGCTGCCCCCGAAGCCGTACAGTCCGAGCCGTCCGCCCGGCGGCAGCGCGGCCCGGCGCAGCGCGCGGTATCCGATGATCCCCGCGCACAGCAGCGGCGCGAGCGCCACGTCGTCGAGGGCGCCGGGCAGCCGGTAGGCGAAGGACGCGGGCACGGTCGTGTACTCGGCATAGCCGCCGTCGGCGTCCCAGCCGGTGTAGCGCGAGGCCGGGCAGAGGTTCTCGGTGCCGCGCGTGCAGTAGGCGCAGGTGCCATCCGTACGCCGTAGCCAGGCCACGCCGACCCGGTCACCGGCGGCGAAGCCCTCGACCGCCGCTCCGACCCCGGCGACGACGCCCACCACCTCGTGCCCCGGGGTCACCCCGGCCCGGTGCACGGGCAGATCGCCCTCGGCGACATGCAGATCGGTGCGGCACACCCCGCACGCGCGCACGTGTACGAGCAGTTCGTCGTCTGCGGGCCTCGGAACCGGTTTCTCGACGAACCGGAGACCCCCCTCCTCCTCGACCGGCCCCGGCGTCACCACCGACCACGCGCGCATCGTCCCGTCCGCCATCCCGCACCCCGTCCGTCACCTCGACAGCCCGCCGGAATTCTCCCCGACCAGTCTGGAACGGACTGAGGCGTTCGGCGCGCGCTTCGACCGGCGGATGGCTAGCGTGAGGAAACGGACCATCCGCCGATTCGGGAAAGGGCCGCTGTCATGGCCGTACAACCTGAGGGAACCCCCTGCTGGGCCGACGCGATGTTCGGTGACGTCGAGGGGGCCAAGAGCTTCTACGGAGACGTCCTCGGCTGGACCTTCGGCGAGGCGTCGTCGGAGTACGGCAACTACACCCAGGCCTACGCGGACGGCAAGGCGGTCGCGGCCGTCGTACCGCCGATGCCCGGGCAGGAGGGGCAGTCGCAGTGGTGCCTGTACTTCGCCTCAGCGGACGCCGCCGCGACGGCCGCCAGGATCCGGGAGAACGGCGGCGAGGTGCTGATGGAGCCGATGCAGGTCGGCGAGTTCGGCACCATGTGCATCGCCCGTGAGCCCAGCGGCGCGGTCTTCGGCCTCTGGCAGGGCGGCACCCACGAGGGCTTCGAGGCGACCGCGGTACCGGGCGCCTATGGCTGGGCCGAGGTCTTCACCCGGGACCCGGAGCGGACGGACGCCTTCTTCAGCGCGGTCTTCCCGTACACGGCCCAGCAGATCGTCGACGACGCGGTCGACTTCCGCATGTTCAACCTCGGCGACAACACGGTCCTGGGCCGCATGCGGATGGGCGACGAGTTCCCGCCGGAGATCCCCTCCTATGTCAACCTCTACTTCGTCGTCCCCGACTGCGACGACGCCGTCGCCAAGGCGACCAAGCTCGGCGGAGTCCTGCGCTTCGGGCCCATGGACAGCCCCTACGGCAGGTTCGCGGCCCTCAGCGACCCGCAGGGGGCGAGCTTCTCGGTGATCGACCTCACGCGCACCGCGGGCGAGATGCCGCGGACCGAGAACGTCTCCTAGCGGGTGCCGGGACGCCCCGTCCGCCGTGGCATGATCGAGCCCATGCGTGAACGTGTGGTGGCCGCCTGCGACGGGGCCTCGAAGGGAAACCCGGGACCTGCGGGCTGGGCGTGGGTGGTCTCCGACGATTCCGAGGTCCCGGCCCGCTGGGAGGCCGGGCCGCTGGGCCGGGCCACCAACAACGTCGCCGAACTCACCGCGCTGGAACGCCTGTTGGCGTCGACCGACCCGGGTGTTCCGCTCGAGGTCCGGATGGACTCGCAGTACGCCATGAAGGCGGTCACCACCTGGCTGCCCGGCTGGAAGCGCAACGGATGGAAGACGGCGGCCGGCAAACCGGTCGCCAACCAGGACCTGGTGGTGCGCATCGACGAGCTGCTCCAGGGCCGCTCGGTCGACTTCCGTTACGTGCCGGCCCACCAGGTCGACGGCGACCCGCTCAACGACTTCGCCGACCGGGCCGCGAGCCAGGCGGCGACCGTGCAGGAGCCGGCGGGCAGCGCACTCGGCTCACCGGAGCCGCCGCCCTCGCCGGACACCCCGAAAAAGGCCGCCGCCCCGCGCCGGAAGCCCGGTGGGGCCCGGCAGGGCGGCGGCTCGTCCTCCCGCACGATCAAGGCGAAGTTCCCCGGCCGTTGCCTGTGCGGCCGGTCCTACGCGGCCGGGGAGCCGATCAGCAAGAACGCGCAGGGCTGGGGGCACCCGGAGTGCCGTACGGCGGAAGCCGGTTAGCCGACGCGGTCAGACGACCACGCCGCGCCACTCGCCGGTCTCCCGGCCGCGCTCCTCGATGAAGTGCTTGAAGCGCTCCAGGTCGCCCTTGGTCTGCCGCTTCACGAACCCGAGCTTGTCGCCGACCTTCTCGGTGATGCTGTCGGGCTGGAACTCCATCTGCAGCATGACCTTGGTGTGGGTGTCGTCGAGGCGGTGGAAGGTCACCACCCCGGCCTGCTTGGCCTCCCCGGAGATCGTGGTCCAGGCGACCCGCTCGTCCGGGATCTGTTCGGTGATCTCCGCGTCGAACTCCCGGTGAACCCCGTTCACACTGGTCACCCAGTGGGTGAGCGTGTCGGTGCGCTGCTCGATGCGCTCCACGCCGTTCATGAACTCCGGGAACGTCTCGAACTGCGTCCACTGGTTGTAGGCGGTGTGCACCGGGACGCCGACCTCAATGGATTCCTCGACCTGCGACACGGGTGAACCCCTCCTTCGTTCTCAGACGGTTGCGTGCGGGCCGGGTACCCGTGACCTGCGCGGCGAACCTCCCGTTGAACAGCCGTCCATCGACGTCCTGCTACTGTGCGTCGCAAGCTGCAAACTCTGAGTAATTCCAAGGGGTGTGCGTGAAGGTCGCCTGCGTCGGCGGCGGGCCCGCCGGCCTGTATCTCTCGATCCTGCTGAAGCGGCAGGACCCGTCCCACGACATCACCGTCCACGAGCGCGATCCGGAGGGCTCCACCTACGGCTGGGGAGTGACCTACTGGCGCGGACTGCTCGACAAGCTCCACGAACACGACCCGGAATCGGCCCGCGCCCTGGAGCAGCACTCCGTGAGCTGGAACGAGGGCGTGGCCCGCGTACGCGACGCGCAGACCCGGCACCCGGGCGACGAGGGCTTCGGCATCGGACGCCACCGGCTGCTGGAGATCCTCTCCGCGCGTGCCCGCTCGCTCGGCGTCCGGCTGGAGTTCGAGCACGAGATCACCGGCACCAACCTGCCCGTGGCCGACCTGGTCGTCGCCGCCGACGGCGTCCGCAGCGCTCTGCGCACCCGGCACGCCGACGACTTCGGCACCGAAATCAGGGCCGGCCGCAACCACTACATCTGGCTCGGCACCACCAAGGTCTTCGACTCCTTCACCTTCGCCTTCGTCGAGACCGACCACGGCTGGATCTGGTGCTACGGCTACGGCTTCAGTCCCGAACGCAGCACCTGTGTCGTCGAATGCGCCCCCGAGACCTTCAGTGGCCTCGGCCTCGACACCGCGGGCGAGGCCGACGGGCTCGCGCTGCTGGAGAAGCTCTTCGCCGACGTCCTGGACGGTCACCCCCTCATCGGCCGCTCCTCGGCCGACGGCAGCGCCCAGTGGCTGACCTTCCGCACCCTCACCAACCGCACCTGGTCCCGCGGCAACCTCGTCCTCATGGGGGACGCCGCCCACACCACCCACTACTCGATCGGCGCCGGCACCACCCTCGCCCTGGAGGACGCCGTCTCCCTGGCCGGCGCCCTGCGCACGCACGCCGAGCTCCCGCGCGCCCTCGCCCACTACGAACGCGAACGCAAGGCGCAGCTGCTCTCCATCCAGAGCGCGGCCCGCTACAGCGCCCAGTGGTACGAGAACCTGCCGCGCTACATCGGCCTGCCCCCGGAGCAGATGTTCGCCCTGCTCGGCCAGCGCCACTCGCCCCTGCTGCCGTATGTCCCGCCCCAGCTCTACTACCGCCTCGACAGGGCGGCCGGACAACTGGAGGCGCTGCGCCGCTTCAAGCGCTGGCTCGGCCCGAAGGTCGCCCGGACCGTCCACGCGCGGGCGCTGGCTTCCCGGAAGTAGCGGCGCCTCAGCGGCGGCGTGCGGAAAACTCTTGGGTGAATGGCAATTCACCGGCTATGGTGAATTGCCATTCACCCTTTCTTTTCCGCAGCCACACACTGGAGTACCCATGGGCCAGCCAGCACCGATAGCCGAGCCCTCCACGGCGAGGGCCCTGCGGGACCGGCTCACGATCCCGGTGCTGGCGTTCGGCGGCATCCTCATGGCCGTCATGCAGACGGTCGTCGTGCCGCTGCTGCCGGACCTTCCCCGCCTCACCCACTCCTCGGCGGGCGCGGTCTCCTGGACGGTCACGGCCACCCTGCTGGCAGGAGCCGTTCTCACCCCGGTCCTCGGCCGCGCCGGCGACATGTACGGCAAGCGCAGGGTGCTGACGGCGGCGCTCGGGCTGATGACCGTCGGCTCGGTGATGTGCGCCCTGTCCTCGGACATCGCCGTACTGATCACGGCCCGTGCCCTGCAGGGCGCCGCCGCCTCCGTCGTGCCGCTGTCGATCAGCATCCTGCGCGACGAACTGCCCCCCGAGCGCCGGGGCTCCGCGGTGGCCCTGATGAGCTCCACCGTCGGCATCGGCGCAGCCCTGGGCCTGCCGCTGGCCGCGCTCGTCGTGCAGTACGCCGACTGGCACACCATGTTCTGGCTGACCAGCGCCCTGGGCGCGCTCGGTGTAACGGGGGTGTGGTGGGCGGTCAGGGAGTCACCGGTGCGCGCGCCGGGCCGGTTCGACGTGGCGGGCGCCCTGGGCCTGGCGGCCGGGCTGGTGTGCCTGCTGCTCGGGGTCTCCCAGGGGGGTCAGTGGGGGTG
>NZ_WVUG01000284.1 GCF_017614965.1 Streptomyces griseorubiginosus
CCCCATGCCACGCCCCCCGCAACCCGCCGCGCGCCGGGGCACCCGCTTCCACGCCTGGGTGGAGGCCCGCTTCGAGGAACTGACCCTGCCCGTGCTGGAGCCGGAGGAACTGCCGGGCAGCGAAGCCGAGATCGCCGACGAACGCGATCTGGAAGCCCTCAAGGACGCCTTCGAGCGCACCGAGTACGCCCACCGCACACCCCACCGCGTCGAGGCCCCCTTCCAGCTCGTCATCGCCGGCCGGGTGGTCAGGGGCCGGATCGACGCCGTCTACAAGGAGGACGACGGCGAGGGGACGACGTACGAGATCGTCGACTGGAAGACCAGCCGCACCCGCACCGCCGACCCCCTCCAGCTCGCCCTCTACCGGCTCGCCTGGGCCGAGCAACAGGGCGTTCCGCTGGAGTCCGTCAACGCGGCGTTCCTGTACGTCCGAACCGGTGAGGTAGTACGACCACAGGGTCTGCAGGACCGGGCCGCGCTGGAGCGGCTGCTGCTGGAGGGGCCGGCCGCGCAAGCAAACTGTGAGGAACCGCCCAACCAGGATGTCGGCGCGGGCCGATAGGCTCGTGACCATGAGCCAGCCCGTTGACAGTGCCGTCAGCGCCGTCCGCGCGTACATCGAGCAGCACCGTGCCGCCTTCCTCGAGGACCTCGCGGAGTGGCTGCGCATCCCGTCCGTGTCGGCCCAGCCCGACCACGCGCCCGATGTACGCCGCAGCGCCGACTGGCTCGCCGCCAGGCTCCGGGAGACCGGCTTCCCGACCACGGAGGTCTGGGAGACCCCGGGTGCCCCCGCCGTCTTCGCCGAGTGGCCCGCCTCCGATCCCGGGGCACCGACGGTCCTGGTCTACGGCCACCACGACGTCCAGCCCGCCGCCCTTGAGGACGGCTGGGACAGCGAGCCCTTCGAGCCCGTCGTCCGCGACAACCGCCTCCACGCGCGCGGGGCGGCCGACGACAAGGGCCAGGTGTTCTTCCACACCCTCGGCGTCCGCGCCCACCTCGCCGCCACCGGCCGCACCGCCCCCGCGGTCACCCTGAAGCTCCTGGTCGAGGGGGAGGAGGAGTCCGGGTCACCGCACTTCCGCGCCCTCGTCGAGCAGCACGCCGGCCGGCTGGCCGCCGACGCGGTGATCGTCTCCGACACCGGCATGTGGTCCGCGGACACCCCCACGGTGTGCACCGGCATGCGCGGCCTCGCCGAGTGCGAGATCCACTTCTTCGGCCCCGACCAGGACATCCACTCCGGATCCTTCGGCGGTGCGGTGCCCAACCCCGCCACCGCGGCCGCCCGCCTGGTCGCCGCCCTGCACGACGAGCACGAGCGCGTGGCCGTCCCCGGCTTCTACGACGGCGTCGTCGAGCTCACCGACCGCGAACGCGAGCTCTTCGCCGAGCTGCCCTTCGACGAGCAGGAGTGGCTGCGCACCGCCAAGTCCCACGCCACCCACGGCGAGGCCGGACACACCACCCTGGAGCGCATCTGGGCCCGCCCCACCGCCGAGGTCAACGGCATCGGCGGCGGCTACCAGGGCCCCGGCAGCAAGACGATCATCCCCTCCTCGGCCATGGTGAAGCTGTCCTTCCGGATGGTCGCGGGACAGGACCCCGACCACATCGAGAAGGCCGTCCGCGCGTGGGCGGCCGAGCAGGTGCCCGCCGGGATCCACCACGAGATCACCTTCGGCGCGGCCACGCGCCCGTGTCTGACACCGCTGGACCACCCGGCCCTGCAGTCCGTGGCGCGCAGCATGGGCCGCGCCTTCGGCCGGCCGATCCGCTTCACGCGCGAGGGCGGCTCGGGGCCCGCCGCCGACCTCCAGGAGGTCCTCGGGACGCCGGTGCTCTTCCTCGGCATCTCCGTCCCCTCCGACGGCTGGCACGCGCCGAACGAGAAGGTCGAGATCGATCTGCTCCTCAAGGGCGTCGAGACCACCGCGTACCTGTGGGGCGACCTCGCGGACACCTGGCGTCATGCGCCCTGAGCCGCCCGCGCCGTCCGGGACGACACCGCGCGCGGGGCACACTGGGGGCGACGCCCCGCACCGCCCGGTCCCGGTCGCCGCCCGCCGTAGGCCCCGCCGAACCGCCCGCCGAAACAATCCGTTGCACTGGGGGAGTTGGAAGCACCCGTGACCACCTGGACCGACCACACCGCCGACCGCCCCATCTCGCTCACCGCCCCGAGCGGCATCGACCGCGCCGCCCACCACCGGCTCGACGAGGCCTGGCTCGCGGCGGCCTGGAGCCACCCCACGACCCGTTGCTTCGTGGTCTCCGGCGGCCAGGTCCTCATCGACGAGACGCCCGACGGCCGTACCGAACTCGTCATGACCCCCTCCTTCGAAGCCCCCCTGACCGAGGCGCACCGCTACTTCCTCGGCACCGACGCGGACGGTGTCAGCTACTTCGCCCTCCAGAAGGACGCTTTGCCCGGACGCATCGACCAGTCCGCGCGGCCCGCGGGCCTGCGCGAGGCCGGTCTGCTGCTGTCCCCGCGTGACGTGGGTCTCATGGTGCACGCGGTCGGCCTGGAGAACTGGCAGCGCACCCACCGGTTCTGCTCCCGCTGCGGCGAGCGGACCGTGATCGCCGCCGCCGGCCACATCCGCCGCTGCCCGGCCTGCGGCGCCGAGCACTACCCGCGCACCGACCCGGCCGTGATCATGGCGGTCACGGATGCCGACGACCGCATCCTGCTCGGCCGGCAGGTCCACTGGCCCGAGGGCCGCTTCTCGACGCTCGCCGGCTTCGTCGAACCCGGTGAGTCCATCGAGCAGGCCGTGCGGCGCGAGGTCTTCGAGGAGGCCGGCATCGACGTAGGCCAGGTCGAGTACGTCGCCAGCCAGCCCTGGCCCTTCCCGTCCAGCCTGATGCTCGGCTTCATGGCCCATGCCACCTCGACGGAGATCGAGGTCGACGGCGACGAGATCCACGAGGCCCGCTGGTTCTCCCGCGACGAACTGGGCGCCGCCTTCGACTCCGGCGAGGTCCTCCCGCCGTACGGCATCTCGATCGCGGCCCGCCTGATCGAACTCTGGTACGGCAAACCCCTGCCCACGAGGAGCGTGTGACAAGGCTGGAAGCACAAAAGGCGGTTCCCGAGTCACCTCGGGAACCGCCTTTCCGGCGAACCGGGGAGCGCCTACGCGCCGATCTTCTGCTTCACCTGCGCCAGCGACGGGTTCGTCAGCGTCGAACCGTCGGGGAACAGCACGGTCGGGACGGTCTGGTTGCCGCCGTTCGCCTTCTCGACGAACGCCGCGGACTCCGGGTCCTGCTCGATGTTGATCTCGTCGTACGTGATGCCCTCGCGGTCCAGCTGGCTCTTCAGCCGACGGCAGTAGCCGCACCACGTGGTGCTGTACATCGTCACAGTGCCCGGCATGTCTCTCGCGCTCCTCAACTGCTTGGGGGATCGGTCCTCGCAGTCGGGGAACGTACGTGAAACAGCAAGCATTCCCGCACACGCGCCGCCGCCCGACGTGACGCCTGCCGCATTAGTACGACTGCGAGCCCCTGCCTGTGGACAACCGCCGCACCCGTCTCCGCCGACCTGGCAGCATGGCGGTGTGACAGCAGCAACGCACTCCACGCTCTTCCCGCGGGTCCCCGACTCGGCCGACGCGGTGCTCGAAGGGCTCGACCCCGAGCAGCGCGAAGTGGCCACGGCCCTGCGCGGCCCGGTGTGCGTGCTCGCGGGCGCCGGCACGGGCAAGACCCGGGCGATCACGCACCGGATCGCCTACGGGGTGCGCGCAGGGATCCTCCAGCCGTCCAGCGTGCTGGCCGTCACGTTCACCAACCGGGCCGCGGGCGAGATGCGCGGCCGGCTCCGTCAGCTCGGCGCCGCCGGCGTCCAGGCCCGCACCTTCCACTCCGCCGCCCTGCGCCAGCTGCAGTACTTCTGGCCGAAAGCGGTCGGCGGGTCCATGCCCCGGCTCGTCGACCGCAAGATCCAGCTCGTCGCCGACGCGGCCGCCGCCTGCCGCATCCGCCTCGACCGCGGCGAACTGCGCGACGTCACCGCCGAGATCGAGTGGTCCAAGGTCACCCAGACCGTACCCGCCGACTACGCGGCGGCCGCCGCCAAGGCCGGCCGGGAGGCCCCCCGCGACCCGGCCGAGATCGCCCAGCTCTACTCCGTCTACGAGGACCTCAAGCGGGACCGTTCCGTCATCGACTTCGAGGACGTCCTGCTGCTGACCGTCGCCGTCCTCCAGGACCGCCACGACATCGCCGAGCAGGTCCGGGCCCAGTACCAGCACTTCGTGGTCGACGAGTACCAGGACGTCAGCCCCCTCCAGCAGCGCCTGCTGGAGCTGTGGCTCGGCGACCGGGACAGCCTCTGCGTGGTCGGCGACGCCAGCCAGACGATCTACTCGTTCACCGGAGCAACCCCCGACCACCTCCTCGACTTCCGCGTCCGCCACCCCGGAGCCACCGTCGTCAAACTGGTCCGCGACTACCGCTCCACCCCCCAGGTCGTCCACCTCGCCAACGGCCTGCTCGCCCAGGCCCGCGGCCGCGCCGCCGACCACCGCCTGGAGCTGGTCTCCCAGCGCTCCGCGGGCCCCGAGCCCGTCTTCACCGAGTACGCCGACGAGCCCGCCGAGGCCGAGGGCGCCGCCCGCCGTATCGGCGAACTGATCGCGGCGGGCGTCCCGGCGAGCGAGATCGCCGTCCTGTTCCGCACCAACGCCCAGTCCGAGACCTACGAACAGGCCCTCGCCGACGCCGGAGTCCCCTACCAGTTGCGCGGGGCCGAGCGGTTCTTCGACCGGCCGGAGGTGCGCAGAGCCATCGTCAACCTGCGGGGAGCGGCCCGCTTCGGCGGCAACGACTCCCTCCTCGACGACGCCGTCGACCTGCCCTCCCAGGTGCGGGCGGTGCTGTCCGGGGAGGGCTGGACACCCCAGCCGCCCGCCGGTTCCGGTGCCGTCAGAGAGCGCTGGGAGTCGCTGGCCGCCCTGGTCAACCTCGCCCAGGACTTCACCGCCGCCCAGCCCGGCGCCACCCTCGGCCACCTCGTCGCCGAACTGGACGAGCGGGCGGGCGCCCAGCACGCCCCGACCGTACAGGGCGTCACGCTGGCCTCCCTGCACTCCGCCAAGGGCCTCGAGTGGGACGTCGTCTTCCTCGTCGGCGTCGCCGAGGGCATGGTCCCGATCACCTATGCGAAGACCGACGAGCAGATCGAGGAGGAACGGCGTCTCCTCTATGTCGGGGTCACCCGCGCCCGTGAGCGCCTGCACGTCTCCTGGGCCCTGTCCCGGTCACCCGGCGGTCGCCCGAGCCGTCGCCCGAGCCGCTTCCTGGACGGTCTGCGCCCCGGCTCCGCCTCATCGGCCGCACGCACGGCGGCGGGCGGACCCGGCGGCGTCGAGCGCGGACGCACCCGAGGACCGGAGGCCGTCCCGCGGCGCGCCCAGCGCACCCCGGCCCGCTGCCGGGTGTGCGGGCGCACGCTCACCGACGCGGGCGAGATGAAGCTGATGCGCTGTGAGGAGTGCCCCTCCGACATGGACGAGGGCCTGTACGAGCGGTTGCGCGCATGGCGTGCGCGGCAGGCGCGGCGCAGCGGGCAGCCCGCCTTCTGCGTCTTCACCGACAAGACGCTGATGGCGATCGCCGAGGCAGTCCCCGACGACGAGGGCGAACTGGCCCGCATCCCCGGGGTGGGAGTGCGCAAGTTCAACCGCTACGGCGCCGATGTCCTGGCCATCTGCGCAGGCCAGGACATCGCGGAGGGCGACGAGGAGGACTGACGGAAACTCGTCGGAAAAATAGTTTGCGCATGCCCCAGCAATCCCCATAGGTTCTTAGCCACGGGGACGGAGGCCTTCTCGGAGGCCCCGATTCCGTGTTCTACTTGCATACCCGTCGGACTGGTTCACCCCAGTCCCCCGAGACGCCGAGAGGAGGCGAGTCCAGTGATCAGCATCAAGAAGAGCTCCACCACCGTCAAAATGACCGATCGCTCGGTCGTCGCCTCCCTGTGCATGCTCGACGCCTCCACCCGGGGCACCGGTCTGTCCGGCATTCGTGCCGTCCGTCCGGCGTCCTCGGTGTCTCTCGCGGGTCTTCCCATCCGTGAGCGCAATGAGCGACCGACCAAGGCACTGGAAGCAGTAGTGGCACAGGCGCAGGCCTATGCCTTTACGGCGGCCGGTGCCGGTAGCCGGAAGCAGACGAAGCAGCACCACCTGATGTGGGCCTTCCGTGGGCCAGAACCCTGGAGTGATCCAGCCTGATCGGCGATCAGGCCGGCGCCTTCAGGGCCGCGGAACCCCATCCGGGATCCGCGGCCCTTCTGTTTGTCCCCGACCGGGGACGACGGAGCGAAGGGGCCTCGGAACAAGAAAAGAACCGGGTACCAAAACCGCCTCCCGGTCCAACAGGACCGGAACGAACAGACGAGGAAGACGAATCGTGCAACTCGAAGCGCACGCCCCGTCCGTACCGCCTTCCGAAACGATCCCCCCGCCCGGCCCCACGGAGGACTCCGCCTTGATCCCGCTCACCGCGCTCACCGCGCTCGACGACGCCATCGAGAACCTCGGCGTACCCGTCCCCTGCCGTTCCTACGACCCGGAGGTCTTCTTCGCCGAGTCGCCGGCCGACGTCGAGTACGCCAAGTCCCTCTGCCGCACCTGCCCGCTGATCGAGGCCTGCCTCGCCGGCGCCAAGGAGCGGCGTGAGCCCTGGGGCGTCTGGGGTGGCGAGCTGTTCGTCCAGGGTGTTGTCGTCGCCCGGAAGCGGCCGCGTGGCCGCCCGCGCAAGAACCCGGTCACGGCATGAACATCACCGGAACGATCGACCGCCCCCTCACGCACGACCCCAAGAAGCAGGCCCCGATGAAGCCGTCCACCAACGAGCCCGCCGGCTCCGCGATCGAAGACACCACGATGACCGGCGCGACCGGTTCGCGTCAGAACAGGACCCGAGAGATGCAACTCATCCCAGAAGCCCTGGCACGTGCGCATATGCACGAGCGCCTGCGTGAGGCCGAGCGGGAACGCCCGGCCGCGCGCCTGGTGGCCGCCCGCCGTATGCAGCGCCGGGCCGAGCGTGCCTCGCGGCGCGCCCGCCGCGCGCTCGCCATGGCGGTCATGCAGTAGCCGACCACATCTGAAGCGACGGCCTCCCGACCCCGGGAGGCGGTGGCTCCCCGCGGCGGTGGCGTTATCGTCACCGAATGACGAGTCCTCCCGCGGACAGCGACGACTCGGGCGCCCCCGCGGAGCCCCAGCCCCTGGTGTGCGCCCGCTGCGGGCGCCGGGCCGAAGGCCCGCAGCCCACCTGGACGTTCTCCGTGGAGAACGGCAAGCGCCAGTACTTCTGCGACGCCTGTTCCCGGGAGAACCTCAGGGCGATCGAGGGGCGGCTGGACTCGGACTGGTGGTGATCAGGCCTCCACGACCGACTCCTCCTCGTCGCCCTCCTCCACGACGAAGCCCGGCAGCCACTCCTCGAGCTCCTCACGCAGCCGGACCGTCGCCCCGAGCTGGCACAGCACTCCGATCGTGCTCAGCGTCACCCGGTGTATCAGCAGGTACGCCGGAGGCAGATTGAGCTGCTTGCCCAGCTGGTAGGCGGGGGAGCGGGGATCGGCGATACGGGCCGCCTGACTGCGCATCCAGCCCCGGGTGAAGGTGAACGCGTCGACCCGGGCCGGTTCGATGATCGGCAGGAGGTAGTCGAGGACGGCGGCCGGGTCCAGCTCTATGGACTCCTTGACGAAGCCCTCCTCGCGGAGGAGTTCGTAGACGGCCTCCGCGTCGCCGTCGAGGGTCATGCGCAGCGAATCACCGATGGGGGTGGGCAGACCGCCCGGGAGCCGGTCGACGGTGCCGAAGTCGAGGACGCCCAGGCGCCAGTCGTCCTCGCCGGCCGGACCGCCGGGCAGCAGCCGGAAGTTCCCGGGATGGGGGTCGGCGTGCAGCAGGCCGGTGCGGGCCGGGCCGGAGAAGAGGAAGCGGGCCAGGAGCTGTCCGGCGCGGTCGCGCTGCTCCGGGGTGCCGTCGGCGATGATCTCCGACAGCGGGACGCCGTCCATCCACTCGGTGATCAGCACCTGGTCGCACTGGTGGACCACCCGGGGCACCACCACGTCCGGGTCGTCCGTGAACTCCTCGGCGTGCGCCGACTGGGCCTGGGCCTCCAGCCCGTAGTCGAGTTCCTCGGAGACACGGTCCCTGAGCTCCGCGATCAGGGGTTTGACGTCCATGCCGGGGATGAGCGGGCCCAGCAGCCGGGCGAAACGGCTCAGTTGGTTCAGATCGGACAGCAGGGCCTCGCCTGCTCCCGGGTACTGCACCTTGACCGCCACCTCGCGGCCGTCGTGCCAGATTCCCCGGTGCACCTGGCCGATCGAGGCCGCGGCGGCCGGCTTGTCCTCGAACTCCAGGAACAGCTCCTGCCAGTTCTCGCCCAGCCGCTCGCCGAGCACGGTGTGCACCGTGCGCGTCGGCATCGGGGGCGCCGCCTCCTGCAGCTTCGTCAGCGCGGCGCGGTAGGGGCCGGCGACCTCCTCGGGCAGCGCCGACTCGAAGACGGACAGGGCCTGGCCGAACTTCATCGCGCCGCCCTTGAGCTCGCCGAGCACCTTGAACAGCTGCTCCGCCGTGCGCTGCTGCAACTCGCGGCCGACGATCTCCGCCGACTCGCCGACGATCCGCTTGCCCAGTCCCCAGGTCGCCCGCCCGGCGAAGCCGAGCGGGAGCGCGGCGAGCTTGGCGGTCCGGGTGACCGCCTTGCGGGGAAGATCAGACATGCGCCCTCCAAGTCCCTGCCGGCCGCGCCGCGTCTGCCCTACGGCCCAACTCATTCGGCGTCTGCTCGTCCATTGTCTCGTGCCGGTTCCCGTGCTCGGCGGCCTGTTCCCCCTTCTTACCTTTCTCCGCCGCGCCGCAGGGGCATGCGGGGTGCGCCCAGACCGGTCGGGCATGCCAGTTCAGACCGGGCAGGGACACCTCCCAGCGGGCACCGGCACTGGTCGGCACCATGCCGTCCAGGAACGCGAGCGCGTGCGCGGCCGCCAGTCCGGCGACCGTCGTCGCCAGACTCAGATCGCATGCGCGCACCTGCCGCGACCTGCCCGAACCCGAGCGCCACTGGGCCACCAGCCGGGGCCACGCCGGGTCCCGGTCGGTGCGCGCCTCGTGCAGACAGCCCGCGCAGCCCGTCTCGCCCGGCAGGACGAGGGGGCCGACGACACCGGTGGCCTCCACGACGCCGGCGTACAGATGAGGCGTACCCGAAGTGATGAGGGGTTCGGCGGCGGAGGGTGCGGGCGCGTGCACGGCGACGTCGTCCCGTGGGGCGAGGATCACCAGCGAGAACCCGGGGTCCCCGGCCGGCACGGGTGCCGCGGGACCGCGCCGGGGCGGGCGGCCGGGGCCGGAGCGGCGCACCGCCTGCCGGGCGGCCTCGTCCCTGCGGGCGCCGACGGACTCGGCGGGCAGTCCGCCCGGCGCCACGTCCCACGGTTCCACCGGGCCGATGTCGCGCACGTCGATCCCGCCGACGCCGGCGCCCGCGAGCAGTGAGGCCAGCGTCGCACCGACCCGGCCGGCGCCCACCACCTGCACGCGCAGTGAGCGCCGGGCGGCGAGACGGTCGATGGCGTCGCCGGGTTCGCCGCCGAGCAGGGACAGGGAGGCGAGGTCCGGGCGCAGTCTCTCGAGGGTGTCCTTGCTGCGGCGCAGGGCGTCGGCGGCCGGTCCGCCGCCCTTCGCGTCGTCCAGCAGTCCCGCCCGGGACAGTCTGCCGACCAGCGTGTCCACATGCCCCTCGGGCAGGCCCATGCGGCGGGCCTCCTCGCGCAGCAGCGGCAGCCCGCGGGTGCCGTTGAGCAGGTCGAGGAAACTGGCCGTCGCCGGGTCCATCGGGCCCAGCGTCATCGCGTGCGCCGGTGCCATCCCGAACTGCACGGTGTTGAGATCACGCCAGCCGCGCCTGAGCGCGGGCTTCATCATCGGAACGGCCGGAACCGTCACGTCCGCAGCATCCATGTCAGGCCCCCGTAGCCCTCGTGGAGCACGCCCCTGGTGGGACATGCCCGTCGTAGAACATCCCCGTACGCCGGGCGGGGTCGGTCGTGGAGCGGTCGACGGTCGGTCGATCGCGGATCACCCGGCGAGGACCAGCATGCCCGGCCGTCACGGAGGGCACCGAAAGTTGTCCACAGGCGGTGGGTATTCGTCGTACAAATCAAACGCTCGGTGGGGGATCGGCACGGAACCGTCCCGGAGGCGGGACTTCCCCCGTGTGCAGCGGGTAACGTCGGGGCGTGTCCGCCGACCCACTGCACCGCGCCGGAGCACCACAGCGCAGCACGACGAGCCAGCCGCCGAGCGGCTCGGGGGCGAGCGCGATCGAGGTCCGCAGAAGCACCCGGCGCCGCCGGACGGTCTCCGCGTACCGCGAGGGCGATCGCACCGTCGTGCTCATCCCCGCCCGGATGTCCGAGGCCGAGGAGCAGCGCTGGGTCACCGTCATGCTCGACAAGCTGGCCGCCCAGGAGAGCAAGCGGGTCCTCGGCGACGACGAGCTGACCGAGCGGGCCACGCGGCTGTCCGCGCAGTACTTCGACGGCCGGGCCCGGCCCACCTCGGTGCGCTGGGTCACCAACCAGAACACCCGCTGGGGATCGTGCACCCCCGCCGAGGGCAGCATCCGTCTCTCGCACCGGCTGCAGGGCATGCCCGAGTACGTCATCGACTACGTCCTGCTGCATGAGCTGGCGCATCTGCTCGTGCCCGGACACGGGCCCCGGTTCTGGCGGCTCCTGGACGCCTATCCGCGCACCGAGAGGGCCCGGGGCTACCTCGAAGGGGTGGTCGCCGCCGACCGGTTGCCGCATTCTCCGCCTTCCAGCGGCGAGTGAGCGCCCGTCCGGTCTTGTGTACCGGGTCTGTACCGACTTCTTCCGGTGTCGGAGTTAGCCGTTAGCCTGGCGCGACGCACTCACATTCGGGATGGGGGACGGTCGTTACGCATGGCCAGGGAATTCCAACGCGGCCACAAGGCCAGGATCAGTGACCTCACCGCGGGCACCGATCTGTACGTAGGCGTGCAGATCAGCGGCCCCGGACTGACGTTCGACATCAGCTGCTTCGGCCTCGACGCCGACGAACGGCTCTCGGACGACCGCTACTTCGTGTTCTTCAACCAGCCGAAGTCCCCCGAGGAGTCCATCCAGCTCCTGGGCGCCCAGGCCGGTGACACGGAGTCCTTCCGGA
Source organism: Streptomyces griseorubiginosus (assembly GCF_017614965.1). GTDB lineage: Bacteria > Actinomycetota > Actinomycetes > Streptomycetales > Streptomycetaceae > Streptomyces > Streptomyces griseorubiginosus_B. The sequence continues at coordinate 11,250 of NZ_WVUG01000284.1, forward strand.
TCACGCTCGACAGGATCCCGCCGCAGATCCAGAAGCTGTCCTTCACGGCGACCATCGACGGCGCCGGGCAGATGTCGCAGATCGCCCCCGGGTACATCCGCATCGTGGCGGGCGGCGAGGAGGTGGCCCGCTACTCCTTCAACGGCTCGGAGTTCTCCACCGAGCGGGCCGTGATGCTCGGTGACTTCTACCTGAAGGACGTGTGGCGGTTCGCGGCCGTCGGACAGGGCTTCGACGGCGGCCTGGAGGCGCTGCTGAAGAACTTCGGCGGCGAGGTCATGGAGGAGGAGGCGCCCGCGGCGCCCGCACCGCAGCAGCCGCAGACCGGCGCGGCCCCCGGCTTCGCCCCGCCCGCCTTCGCCG
>NZ_WVUG01000285.1 GCF_017614965.1 Streptomyces griseorubiginosus
GAGACAGGCCTTCGGGGGTGGGGGGTGCGTATGGTGGTAGATCGTTTGATCCCATTGCCCGGCGCCATTGCAGAGAGCGCCGCGTGGCGCGTTCTCTCCCTTGCCGTGGCTGACCGCATAGAGGCGGTCGTATTGCGAAATCACGGAGTTGACGGGCGCGTGCCGACGAGACTCCGGAAGGTTTCGCTTACGCATGTCCATTTCCAGTACTGATCACGTCGTCGTGCCCGAGAACGAGGGCACCGAGGACGCTGTCGAGGTCACCTTCGCGGACCTCGGTCTCCCCGAGGGCGTGGTGCGCAAGCTCGCCCAGAACGGCGTGACCACCCCCTTCCCGATCCAGGCCGCGACCATCCCGGACGCGCTGGCGGGCAAGGACATCCTCGGCCGTGGCCGTACCGGCTCCGGCAAGACGCTGTCGTTCGGTCTGCCGACCCTGGCCACGCTGGCCGGCGGTCACACCCAGAAGCACAAGCCGCGCGCGGTCATCCTCACGCCGACGCGTGAGCTCGCCATGCAGGTGGCGGACGCCCTGCAGCCGTACGGCGACGTCCTCGGCCTGAAGATGAAGGTCGTCTGCGGCGGTACGTCGATGGGCAACCAGATCTACGCCCTGGAGCGCGGCGTCGACATCCTCGTCGCCACGCCGGGCCGGCTGCGCGACATCATCAACCGCGGTGCCTGCTCCCTGGAGGACGTGCAGATCGCCGTTCTCGACGAGGCCGACCAGATGTCCGACCTGGGCTTCCTGCCCGAGGTGACGGAACTGCTCGACCAGGTTCCGGCGGGCGGTCAGCGGATGCTGTTCTCCGCGACCATGGAGAACGAGATCAAGACCCTCGTCGACCGCTACCTGAACAACCCGGTCAGCCACGAGGTCGACGCCGCCCAGGGCGCCGTCACCACGATGTCGCACCACATCCTGATCGTGAAGCCCAAGGACAAGGCGCCGGTCACGGCCGCGATCGCCTCCCGCAAGGGCCGCACCATCATCTTCGTCCGCACCCAGCTGGGCGCCGACCGCGTGGCGGAGCAGTTGCGCGATGCGGGCGTGAAGGCGGACGCGCTGCACGGCGGCATGACGCAGGGCGCGCGGACCCGGACGCTGGCTGACTTCAAGGACGGGTACGTCAACGTCCTCGTCGCCACCGATGTCGCCGCCCGCGGCATCCACGTCGACGGTATCGACCTCGTCCTGAACGTCGATCCGGCCGGTGACCACAAGGACTACCTGCACCGCGCCGGCCGTACCGCCCGTGCGGGCCGCACCGGCACGGTCGTCTCGCTGTCCCTGCCGCACCAGCGCCGGCAGATCTTCCGGCTGATGGAGGACGCGGGCGTGGACGCCGGGCGTCACATCATCAACTCCGGTACGGCCTTCGAGCCCGAGGTCGCCGAGATCACCGGCGCCCGTTCGATGACCGAGGTCCAGTCCGAGTCCGCGGCCAACGCGGCTCAGCAGGCCGAGCGTGAGGTCGCTCACCTCACCAAGCAGCTGGAGCGGGCGCAGCGCCGGGCGAGCGAGTTGCGCGAGGAGGCCGACCGGCTGGTGGCCCGGGTCGCCCGCGAGCGCGGGGAGGACCCGCAGGTGGCGGTGGCCGAGGCGCAGGCCGCGGTCGCCGAGGCTGCCGTGGAGGCGGCCGAGGTGTCCGTGCCCGAGCAGCCGGCCGCGCAGGACGTGGAGCGTACGGAGGCCGCGCCGTCGTACGAGCGTCGTGAGCGTCGGGACAACGACCGTGGCGGTTTCCGCCGCGACGACCGCCGTGATGACCGCCGTGATGACCGGGGTGGCCGTTCCTTCGAGCGTCGTGACGACCGTGGTGGCCGTGGGTTCGAGCGCCGGGACAACGACCGTGGCGGTTTCCGCCGCGACGACCGTCGTGATGACCGCCGTGACGACCGTGGTGGCCGTTCCTTCGAGCGTCGTGACGACCGTGGCGGGCGTGGGTTCGAGCGCCGGGACAACGACCGTGGTGGCTTCCGCCGCGACGACCGTCGTGACGACCGGGGTGGCCGTTCCTTCGACCGCCGTGACGACCGTGGTGGCCGTGGGTTCGAGCGTCGCGACAACGACCGTGGCGGATTCCGCCGTGACGACCGTCCGGCCGGCCGTTCCTTCGAGCGCCGGGACGAGCGTGGCGGTCACCGTGGCAGCGACCGTCCCTTCAACCGTGACCGCCGTGACGACCGTCCGGGCTTCCGCACCGGCGGCCACGACCGCCCGTACGGCCGCCGTGACGACCACCGCGGCACCGGCTCCTTCGGCCGCCGTGACGACAAGCCGCGCTGGAAGCGCAACGGCTGACCTCAACCGGCTGTGAACGCCGTGGCCCCCGTCGAAACCGACGGGGGCCACGGCGTTTTTGGTGTTCCGTTCTGCTCGGTGGGGTTGGAAAAGCTTTTACCCGGCCCTGAACTCCCTGTAGGGTCAAGGGACTTGTGAGGCGAATGTGACGGCCGGGGGGCCTGGGCACCGGACATCGGGTGCGTGCGCTTCGCCGCTTCTTCGGGGAGGGTCTCCTTGACTCGTCATGGCTTCGCACGTCTGCGTCTGGTCGCCGCCTCGGCGGTGGTGGCGGCTTGTCTGAGCCCGCTGCTGCCGTCGTCGGCTGTCGCGGACACCGCGCGGGAGACGGTGGTACCGGCCCCCCTGCGCGGCACGTACACCTCGGGCACGCTGTGGAGCGCGTCGACGTACAGCGGTCACGACGCGGCCGGCCCGCAGGGCGTCTTCCACACGCTGGAGGGGGCCGGGCTGGTGTGGACGCGGTATGCGGACGGTACGTCTGTGCCGGTGCCCCTGCCGGGTGACGGTGTGGTGAGCGGCGGGTCCGGCGGTGACGTCACGGTGAGCCGATTCCCGGACGGCCGGGTGCAGTTGTGGAACGCGGTGGACGGGACCACCCGGACCCTGCGGAGACCGGCGGGTCTGAGCGCGCTCACCGGCTACCGGGACCTGGCGGTCGCCTTCCGCAACGTCACGGACGAGAACGGCCAGAGCCGGCGCGAGATGCATCTGTTGCTTCCCGGCGCCGACGGCGGCACCCGGGACGTGCCGGTGACCGGTGTGCCGGCCGGGGTGAACCTGGGCATGCCGGTGGGCGGGGACGCGGACGGGCTGCTCTTCCACGGCTCGAAGGGCGGCCAGTACCTGTCGGTGATGGTCGACCGGCACACGGGCGAGGTGCGGGACATGACCCCGCTGCGGTCCAAGGTCTATCTCAAGGCGCAGGTCACCACCCGCCATGTGGTGTTGTTCAACCCCAGCGACGAGAACGTCCTGGTCTTCGATCGCGCCGACCTCTCGGCGCCCCCTGTCGAGGTCACGCTCGCGGGGAGCGGGGTCAACTCGGTGGACGGCCTGGCGGTCGTGGGTGACTGGCTGGTGCACCGGCCCAGCGGCGGTACGGCGGTGTACGCGAGGGCGATCGCGGGCGGCCCGCAGGTGACTTTGCTGACCGCCTCGGGCTACGGCGTCTCGGCCGTTTCCGACGGCACGGCGGTCGCGGTGGGCCGTACCGGGGCCGCCACGGACGACTGGGGGGTGCAGCGGTTCGTCGCCGGTGCGGACGGCAGGCCGACCGTCAGCCTGGTCAAGCCGCTGCCGAAGCCGCCGGTCGCGATCCAGGGGCTGTCGCTGGATCAGGGGCGGCTGGTGGAGGCGGACGAGAGCTACTCCGGTGGCCGCGACACCTACGGCCGTACCGTCGCCGCGAGCGGCACGCCCACGTACGGCGCGCGTTCGAACTATGACGGCACGGACGTGTTGCTGGGTGTCTGTTCCGCGAAGGACGTCGGCTGTTCCCAGCTGTTCGGTACGGCCGCGGGCCGGACCGTGTGGCTCGCGCGCGGCGCCGGCGGTGACGCCGACGCGGTCGTCGACCTGCTGCGCGCGGACGGTCCGGGCAACTCCCTGTGGGAGCACGACGTCCCGGTCGGCGGGCGGATCACCGACGTGTCCGGCGAGTACGTCCTCTACACCACCGACACTCAGCAGTACGTCTACAGGATCGGCGATTCCGCGGCGGCCGCGGTCACCCGCGCTCCGGGCGCCGCGGCCCTCTCGGGCGATCTGCTGTGGACGGCGAGTTCCACGACGCCCGGACAGGTCAGTGCCTACGACCTGTCGACGAAGCGGACCGTCGAGACGCTCATCCTGGACACCGCGGGCTGCGCGCCCGGCGAACTCCAGGCCAACGGCCGTTACCTGTACTGGAACTGCGGTGGCACGACGGCCGCGGTGTACGACCGTACGGCGAGGAGGTCCGTACCCGTGCCGGCCGGTGAGGCGAAGCTCGGCGACGGGTATGTCGTCACGCACGACAAGGCGGCCGGGAAGCTGGTGCTGACCACGGTCGCCGACGGGCACCCGGCCGGGCGGATCATGGGGGAACTGCCCGACACCGGTGTTTCGCAGCGGGACGTGCGCTGGACCGTCGACGAGTCCGGGGCGAACGCGGCCTACGTGGACGCCGAGCACCGTATCCACCTCGTGCCGTCCGGGGTGCCCCAGCAGCCCTTGCGGCTGCTGGCTCCCGCGCGGAACGCGGCGTCGGTCGCCCCGGCGCCGGTCGACACGACTCCGGACACCCTCACCACGCTGCTGCTGTCGAAGCCGGTGTCCGGGTGGCGGCTGACGGTGCGGTCGAAGGCGACCGGGAAAGTCGTGGACACGGCTCAGAGCGGGCGTGAGGAGCGCGGGACGGTCTCGGTCGGCTGGTTCGGCATGGACCGCAGCATGCCGGGGGACGTGCCGCTGCCGAACGGGGCGTACACATGGACGTTGTCCGTGACGCCCGCCGACGGGGCGGGCGCGCCGCTTGTGGTGACCGGTTCGGTGCGGATCGCGACCGGATCACCGGTGCGTCGCGACCATGTCGGCGCGGACGGTGTCGGCGACCTGCTGACCCTCGACTCCTCGGGCGCGCTGGCCTTCCAACGGGGCACCGGCCAGGGCGGTTTCGCCGGGAAGGTCTCCGGGAGCGGCTGGCCGGTGAAGACGCTCGCGGTGCCGTTCGGCGACCTGGACAACGACCGCTGCAACGAGGTCCTGGTGCGCACGCCCGGCGGCGCGCTGCGCGCCTTCAAGCCCGCCTGCGGTTCCGCCCTCACCCCGTCGACGCACTACACGACCCTCGGGACGAGCGGCTGGAACCAGTACGACGTCCTCACCTTCCCCGGCGACCTCACCAAGGACGGCCGTCCCGACCTGGTCGCCCGCAACGGTTCGACCGGCGCGCTGTACCTCTACAAGGGCACGGGCGCGGGCAAGCTGTCCGCGCGCGTGAAGCTGTCCGGTGACTGGCGCGGCTACAAGAAGGTCGTCGGCGCCGGTGACCTGAACGGCGACGGGATCGGGGACCTGCTGGCGCAGGACAGGGCGAACACCCTGTACCGCTACTACGGCAAGGGCAACGGCACGTTCGGTGCGCGGGCCAAGCTGTTCGCGAACTGGGGCGGCTCGTACAACGCGATCGTCGGCGTCGGTGACATCACCGGTGACGGCAAGGCGGATCTGGTGGAGCGGGACGCGGCGGGGACCGTATACAGGAATGCCGGTGACGGGAGGGGATCCTTCGGCGCCCGGGTGAAGATCACCTCCGGCTGGAAGGCGTACAAGGGCATTTTTTAGCCATGCCGTAACGCGAGTGGTGCATGTCACACCCCCGGCGAGGGAATCGCTGGGGGCATGACAGATGACGCCATAGCGAGCGGGCAGTCGGGCCCGTCCCTCTCGGGGCTGTCCGACGAAGAACGGCTTGCCCAGCTCGGTTACACGCAGGTCCTGGCCCGCCGCATGTCGGCGTTCTCCAACTACGCGGTCTCCTTCACGATCATCTCGGTCCTGTCGGGCTGCCTCACCCTGTATCTGTTCGGCATGAACACGGGCGGCCCCGCGGTGATCACCTGGGGCTGGGTCGCGGTGGGTCTGATGACCCTGTTCGTCGGGTTGTCCATGGCCGAGATCTGTTCGGCCTACCCGACCTCCGCCGGCCTGTACTTCTGGGCCCACCGTCTCGCGCCGCCCCGCTCGGCCGCCGCCTGGGCGTGGTTCACGGGCTGGTTCAACGTGCTGGGGCAGGTGGCGGTGACGGCCGGCATCGACTTCGGCGCCGCGTCCTTCCTCGGCGCCTATCTGAACCTGCAGTTCGACTTCGAGGTGACACCGGGCCGGACGGTCCTGCTCTTCGCCGGGATCCTGCTCCTGCACGGCCTGCTGAACACCTTCGGCGTGAAGATCGTCGCCCTGCTCAACGACATCAGCGTGTGGTGGCACGTGCTGGGCGTCGGGGTGATCGTCGGCGCGCTGGCCTTCGTACCGGACCACCACCAGTCGGCGTCCTTCGTGTTCACCAAGTTCGTGAACAACACGGGCTGGGGCAGTGGGGTCTACGTGGTGCTGCTGGGTCTGCTGATGGCCCAGTACACCTTCACCGGCTACGACGCCTCGGCCCATATGACGGAGGAGACCCACGACGCGTCGACGGCGGGCCCGAAGGGCATCGTGCGGTCGATCTGGACGTCGTGGATCGCGGGCTTCGTCCTGCTCCTCGGCTTCACCTTCGCCATCCAGTCGTACGACAAGGAGCTGGCGTCCCCGACGGGCGCGCCGCCGGCCCAGATCCTGCTGGACGCGCTCGGCGCGACGGCCGGCAAGCTCCTGCTGCTGGTCGTGATCGGCGCCCAGCTGTTCTGCGGGATGGCGTCCGTGACGGCCAACAGCCGCATGATCTACGCCTTCTCGCGCGACGGCGCGCTCCCCTTCTCCCGCGTCTGGCACACCGTCAGCCCGCGCACCCGCACCCCCGTGGCGGCGGTGTGGCTGGCGGCGGTCGGCGCGCTGCTCCTCGGCCTGCCGTACCTGATCAACGTCACGGCGTACGCGGCGGTGACGTCGATCGCCGTGATCGGCCTCTACATCGCGTACGTCGTGCCGACATTGCTGCGGGTGCGCAAGGGCGAGGCGTTCGAGCGGGGGCCATGGCATCTGGGGCGCTGGTCGCAGCCGATCGGCGTGATCTCGGTGGCCTGGGTCGTCGTCATCACGGTCCTCTTCATGCTGCCGCAGGTCTCGCCGGTCACCTGGGAGACGTTCAACTACGCCCCGGTCGCCGTCCTGGTCGTCCTCGGCTTCGCGGCGGCGTGGTGGGGGGCGTCGGCCCGGCACTGGTTCCTCAACCCCGAGCACGCCCGCACCCGGGCCCGCGAGGCGGCCCGCTCGGCCGCCCCCGAAAAGGTTGATCCGTAACACTCCCGGCATGTCCACCCGCCCGACGCGGCCGTGTCACCGATACCCGATCGGAGACACGGCCACGTCCGGCTATGCTCGTGGAGGCAACATCGCCGGGGCCCTTAGCTCAATTGGCAGAGCAGTGGACTTTTAATCCATTGGTTGTGGGTTCGAGTCCCACAGGGCCTACCGAACAGGTCACCAGGAAACCCTCCTGACCTGCGACGCGGTGCCCCGGTCGACTTCGGTCGTCCGGGGCGCCGCCGTATGTGGTCGCCTGCCGACCGGATGATCGATCCCCGGGTCAGCACGAGAAGGGCGCGTCCGGTGAATTGGCCCAGAGGGTGAGGAACGACCACGTCTGTGCTCCGACACGGCCGTCGACCGTGATGTCGGCGCACTGCTGGAAGTCCATGACCGTGGTCTGGGTGACGCGGCCGAAACTGCCGTCCTCGTCGATACCGGCATCGATGGCGTTGTTCAGATAGCACTGCAGCTGAGCGACGGCCGGCCCCGAGGAACCCAGGTGGAGAAGGGGCCGGCTGATGGAGTCGTTGCACACGTCGTCCGGTCCCTGAGCCAGGACGGTTCCTGGCCGGGACACAGTGTGGGCAGCCGCCGGGGTGGCCGCTGCGGGTGACTTCTCATGGGGTGCTGCGGCGGCCGGGCCTGCGAAGAGGGCGATCGGGAGCAGGAGGGCCGCAGCGGCGCCGAGTGCGCGTCGCATCCTCATCACCTCCAGGGAGGGTGAGCCCACTTCTCATCCTGCGCTCCTGCCTCAGGTGTTGCATCTCGGGTGGGCCGGCCGACGGCTTCCTCCGGAGGGCTGGACGGTCACTTCCAGTGCAGTGACTTGGCGACTGCTTCGAACAGATCGACCATGGCGTCGGCGAACATGTCCAAGGACGTCGAGAACGTGAGCAGCAGGACGGCCTGGGTGTTCGGCACGGCCACCGCGTAGTCGACGACGGTCACGGGCAGTCGGTTGCCGGTCGAGTCGTCGGTGTCCGGAATCCTGCGAGTGCGTCGCACGGTCGCCGGCCCGGCGAAGGGGAGCAGGACATCGGCGACCTGCTGCGACCGGCCCGTTGCCTTGAGCCGGGCGTCCTCACCGGCTGGGGCGACGGTGACGAGGAGGGAGGAGGACAGGGGAACCGGGCCGACGGTGGCGGTCGAGATGTAGAGCTCCACGCCGCCGTTGTCGTAACCCTCCTCCGCGCGAGCGCGCACAGCCTTGGTGAATTCCCTCTTGAGCAGTACGGCGTCGTCCTGGCCGTCGAAGACCCGATCGGCAAGCGCTCGAATGGGACCCTTCCAGTCGGCGGGTTCGAGCGGAATCCTGAACCAGCCGTCCGGGACGACGAGGCCGTAGTCACTCGGCGGGACGATTTCTCCGTCTGTGAGGTCGTCGGCGACGGTGTCCGGCACTTCTCAGCCTTCCTTGATCTCGGCGAGCTCCAGCGACTCGGCCAGCGTCCGCGACAGCTCCAGCAGGGCTTCGCCGAAGACGAGGTTCGTCCACGACATGCGGAAGACAAGGATGTTGTCGACCTGTGGTGGAAGCACCGCGTAGGTGACCGTCTCCATCATGGTCCTCTTCCTGAAGAGCGATCCGGTCTCGACGGAGAGGAGTTCCTGGACGCGCACGCCCGGACCGGCCGGCAGGTTCACCTCGCTCACGCTGCGGCGCTCGGGGGACGAGGGCAGAACGTCGGCCAGGAGATCCGGGAGGCGATCCAGGGAGCGGTATCCGTCGCCGTCGTAGTCGTGGACCTCGTAGACGGCGGTCAACGCCTTGGCGGCGTCGATCACATAGGCGTAGGCGAAGGTGGGGTCGCCCAGTTCGGCCGTGGCCGCCACGCGCTCCAACGTCGATGCCAGTGCGCGCAGCTCGCTCCGTGGGGCATCAGCACCAAGGTGGTTGCGGGCAGCTTGCTTGGACCACGGCCCGAACTCCGTGCCCTCACCGACAGGAAGTCTGATGCAGCCGTCGGGCTCGGAGATCAGACACTGCCACGCCACGTCGTCGCTCACTCGGAATTCCTTCTGGCCGTCACGATCCCACTGTCCAAGCGGTCTTCCACTGGTTGTACGGATTGTTCCATTCCGTGAGGCCGTGGAGCTTGTCGTTGCCGTCGACGACGGTGGCCGCGACGGTGTAACCGAGCCACCTCTGTCCGGCGGAGCGCACATAGTCGGTGAACTTCACGCCGCCCATGCTTTCGAACTTGCCGAGGATCGGGACCTCTTCGAGAGCCTTGCTGGACTCGACCCACTCCGGATTGCCGAAGGGCCGGGCCCCCCTCCAGGCATCCCTGCCGAACAGTTTCCCGACATCCTTGAAGTCCTTGAGCCCCTTCACCGCGTCCACCGTGTCCCTGGAGACAACTTTGGGATTCAGGACATGCTGGAACTCCCGGAGCTTTCCGAAGGCGCCGGGCAGGTCACCCGCCAGCCTCCTCGAGGCTTCTTCGGCAGCCTGGTTGGCGACTTTGGTGGCCTTGCCCTTCAAGGTGTTGGCGGCTTTCGCCGATCTACCGGTCAGCGAGTTGGCGGCGAGGAAGTCAGCACGGGCCGAGCGGCTCGCGGTCTGTACGCCCCGAACGCCCGCGGCGGCCGCCTTGCCCGCGCTCAGCGCCGCCCGCCCCAGCCCGAGCGTGAGCAGCGCCACTCCGTCCAGGACCAGGTCGGCGATGCTCGCGTCTCCCGAGAAGACCAGTACCAGGTGGCAGGCGAGAGACACCACCGTGGCCAGCAGAGCGATCGCGTCAAGCACACCGGCCAGCGCCCAGCCGATCACCGGGATCCAGCCCACCAGCAGCGAGGCGAGGGCGCAGGCCGTCGCCACCCAGCCGGCGATGTCGGCGATATTCTTGAGCGCGCCCTTCACGTTCTCCCAGGTGGAGTCCTTGAGCTTGTCGTGATCGATGAGCGCTTCCAGGGCACGTGCCGCCTTCTCCCCGGCCCGGTTGCGAGCATTCTTGGCAGCGTGCACCCGCTTGACGGCGTCCGCGATACGTCCGTCGGCCTCGTCCCGCTTCGTGGCCAGATCGTGTTTCTTCTGCTCGTAGTCCTCCGCGGACTTGTCCAGAGCAGCGAGCGACTTTTCGAGTCGGTCACGCTCTTCGCGGTCACGTTCGGCGTCGTTGCGGGCTTTGTCCGCCGCCTGTTGGGAGGAAGCCAGGACCGAGGCGTACTTCTCGTCCGGCAGGTCCGTCTGCTCGCCCAGAAGGTCGGCAGCCGTCTCGAAGCGGTCCAGGACCTTCTTCAGCCGTCCGACGGCCCCGTCCGCCGCCTTGCGAAACTCGTCGGCCGCGTCGCTCTGCCAGCCGTCGACGCCGCACAGGGCCTCGATGTTTCCCGTCTGCTTCCTGATGGTCTCCGCCACCGAGCGGAACCGCCGTCCCAGCTTCGCCACGGCCTCGGGGTCACCGGACACCGGGTCGGAGTCCAGCTCGACTGGCGACCAGTCCTTCGGTCGGGACATCATCCACCTTGCTTCTGGGGCTGCTTCTCCTGCTTGCGGACCGCGTTGGCGAGGTCGGTGTCCATCTGCTCGTATGCCCTGGCCGCGGCCTTCGTGATCCCAGCGAGCTTGTTCAGCTCTCCTTCGAGCTTCCCGCGCTTGTAGTCCCAGTTGTTCGCGAAGTCGTCGAGCCGGTCGGTGAGTTCCTCATGGCCGATGACCTCTCGGCTCCAGCCTTGCTTGTCCTTGTCGTCGAGCCGTTCCAGCTCTTCGACGATCTTCGTGATCCCCCTGGAAACGCTCTTGAGTACGTCGAGATCGTCGATGCGGGTCCTGTCGCCCATGTCACCTCCCACGGCCGAGACACCCGGCCGACGCATCACTCACCTGTTGACGGACTGGATCTCCCTGCACGACAACATCCTGGGTGGTCCCGAAGCTGCCGTCGGGCAGGTCTCCGCCCGCGGTTTCCGTGCCTGCCCAGCGGATCGTCCAGCAGGTCACGGCGGGCTCCTGGTGAGGCGTGTGATGTTGAGGAGGGCAGCGATCACGGTAGCCGGGAGATCCCTGAGCGCACCAGTTGGCCACTGCACGGGTCGGCTATCAAGTCCCCTCCGTCACGCGGCCCTTCTGCTGCTCGTGCGGAGCATCGCCTTCCAGGAGCGTGTTCTCTTGAACGGGTTTTCGAAGTAGCGGGCGAAGAGCCAGGCCGTCAGGAGGGAGAGGGGGACGCTCAGGGCGAGGGTGAGGAGGAAGGTGGGGACGCCCGACGGGACGACGTGGGGGGCGAGCTTTCGGATCACCACCATCACGATCGGGAGGTGGATCAGGTAGAGGCTGTAGGAGAAGTCGCCGAGGGCCCGGATCGGGCG
>NZ_WVUG01000286.1 GCF_017614965.1 Streptomyces griseorubiginosus
CCCCCGTGGTGCGCGCAGGGAGGTGCATCTCATGACCGACCGACGGCTCTGGTCGTACAAGGAGATCGCGGCGCACATCAAGGTGCAGCCGGACACCGTGCGTTCGTACCGCAAGCACGGGCTGCTGCCCCCGCCGGACCACGTCGAGGGCGGCAAGCCCTTCTGGTACGCCGACACGGTCCGCGCCTGGGTCGCCTCCCGCCCCGGCAACCGGGGCCGCAAGGAAGCCTGACCGCCCCTTGGGTACCACCCGTGCCCCGCCGCCCCCGTGGGCACACCGTGCTCCCCGGCCGGGTGAGGAGCCCCGTTCAGCTCCACGGTTCGATGACCGTCACCCCCGCTCCCGGTGCCGTCCCCATCGCCGTCAGGGCGGTCGGGGTCGCGTCCAGGGTGATGGTGGAGGTGACCAGGAGGTCGGGACGCAGGACGCCCGCGCGGACCAGCTCCAGCATCGGCGGATAGGTGTGCGCGGCCATGCCGTGGCTGCCGAGGAGTTCCAGTTCCAGGGCGATGGCACGGGCCATGGGGACCGGCGTCGTGCCGTCCGGGGAGGGCAGCAGGCCCACCTGGACGTGGCGGCCGCGGCGGCGCAGGCCGTTCACCGATGCGGCGCAGGTCACCGGCGAGCCGAGGGCGTCCAGGGACAGATGGGCGCCGCCGCCGGTCAGGTCGCGGATCGCCGCCGCCGTGTCCGGCACCCGCGTGGCGTCCACCGCGTCCGACGCCCCGAACTTCCGCGCCAGGTCCAATGCGGCCGGTGACACGTCGACGGCGACCACCCGTGCCCCGGACGCCGCCGCGATCATCACCGCGGACAGTCCCACGCCACCGCAGCCGTGCACCGCGACCCACTCCCCCGCGGCGACCCGGCCCTGCTGCACCACCGCCCGGAACGCCGTCGCGAACCGGCAGCCGAGCGCAGCCGCCGTGGCGAACGACAGTTCCTGCGGCACCGCCACGAGGTTCGCGTCCGCGTGGTCCAGCGCCACGTACTGGGCGAAGGAGCCCCAGTGGGTGAAGCCGGGCTGGGTCTGCCGCTCGCAGACCTGCTGGTCGCCCGCCGCGCAGGCGCCGCAGGTTCCGCAGGCGCACACGAAGGGGACGGTGACACGGTCGCCGGGGTGCCAGTCGCTCACGCGGGCGCCGACGGACTCGACGACACCGGCGAGTTCATGGCCCGGAACGTGAGGGAGGGTGATGTCCGGGTCGTGGCCCTGCCAGCCGTGCCAGTCGCTGCGGCAGAGGCCGGTGGCCTCGACGCGGACGGTCACTCCGTGGGGGGCCGGGCGAGGGTCGGGGACTTCACGTACCTCGGCGGGTTCACCGTATTGCTCGAAGACCACCGCTCGCATCCGCCATCCCCTCGCCGTCGTTCTCCGGGGGTCCATCGTGGCTGGTCGCGCCGGTCCCCGCGCCCCTGTCGGGGCGCTCATTCTCGCCCTCGCTCAATCCGAACCGTGCGTGGAACCTCCGCAGCGGGGCCGGTGCCCACCATGTCGCCGTGCCTGTCAGTCTCATCACCGCCGGTACCAGCAGGCTGCGGACGATCATCGCGTCCATCAGGACCGCCAGCGCGATGCCCAGGCCGAGCATCTTGGTGTTGGTGACGCGGGAGGTGCCGATCGCCACCATCACCACCGCCAGGATCACCGCCGCCGCCGTGATCAGGCCGCCGGTGCGCTGCAGGCCGTGGCGGACCGCGGCGTTGTGGTCGCCCGTTCTGTCGTACTCCTCCTTGATGCGGGAGAGCAGGAAGACGCCGTAGTCCATGGAGAGGCCGAAGGCCACGCAGAACATCAGGACCGGGAGGGTCGTCTCGATGGAGCCGGGGCTGGTGAAGCCGAGCAGGCCCGAGAGGTGGCCGTCCTGGAAGACCCAGACCACCGCGCCGAACATCGCCGTCAGGCTGAGCGCGTTGAGCAGCACGGCCTGGACCGGTATCAGCACGCTGCCGGTCAGGAGGAAGACCAGGAGCAGGGTGACGACCGCGATGACGGCGGCCGCCCAGGGCAGACGCTCGGCTATCGCGTGCTTGGAGTCGACCAGTACGGCGGCCGTGCCGGTCACCTTGGTGGCGAACGGGGCGTCCGCGGCGCGCACCTCACCCACCAGACGCTGGGCCGTGTCGTCCACGGCCTCGCCCTTCGGCAGCACCGTGAAGTACGCGGAGTCGCCTCTCACCAGCGGGCCGTCCACCCGCAGCACACCGGGGAGACGGGCGATCCGGTCCTTGTAGGCGGCGTACTGCGCCTTGGTCGCCCTGCCTTCCGCGAGCACTTCGAGGCCGCCTCCGGGGTTGCCGGGGAAGCCGTCGCGGATGTGCTGCTGGACGACGTGCGACTCGGCGGTCGAGGGGAGCTGGCGGTCGTCCGCGGTGCCGAACTTCACGCCCAGGAAGGGCAGTCCGAGCAGGACCAGCACGGCCGTCGTGGCCAGGGCGAAGAACGGGGCCCGGCGCATCACCAGGGCCGCCGTGCGCGCCCAGGCGGTGCCCTCCTCGCCCGACGTCCCGGCCGGGCGCCCGCGCCGGAACACCTTGCGCAGGTCGAGGGAGTTGACGCGGTGGCCGAGCAGCAGGAGGGCCGCCGGGAGCAGGATCAGGGCGGCCGCCGCGGCCAGCAGGACCACCGCCATCCCGGCGTAGGCGAAGGACCGCAGGAAGTACTGCGGGAAGACCAGCATCGCGGCGAGGGAGACGGCGACCGTGAGGGCAGAGAAGAGCACCGTGCGGCCGGCGGTGCGCAGGGTGGTGGCGACGGCCGTGGGCGGCTCGGAACCGGCGGACAGTTCCTCCCGGAAGCGGCGGACGATGAACAGGGCGTAGTCGATGGCGAGGCCCAGGCCAAGGGCCGTGGTGAGGTTCAGGGCGAAGACCGAGACGTCCGTGAACTCCGTCAGGCCGCGCAGTACCGCGTTCGTGCCGAGGATCGCGACGATGCCGATGCCCAGCGGCAGCAGGGCCGCGATCGCCGAGCCGAAGACCATCACCAGCAGCAGAAGCGTGACCGGAAGGGCGATCATCTCGGCGCGGGCGAGGTCCTCCTTGATGATCGTCTGCATCTCGCCGCGGACCGCGACCATGCCGCCGATCTTGACCTGAACCGGGCCGTGCGTGCCTCGGTAGTGGGGTGCTATGCGGTCCAGGGTGTCGCTCGCCGTCTTCTCGTCGCCGCTGATGTGCGCGGCGATCAGCGCCTCGTGACCATCCTCGGCGCGCAGGGCGGGCGACTTGGTCTGCCAGTAGGAGCCGACGCCGATGACGCCCGTCTCGGCGGCGAGGCGGGTGGCGAGGCGCTGCGCCTCGGCGGCGACCGCGGGGGTGTCGACCGAGGCGCCGCCGGAGTCGACGAGGAGCAGGAGGTTGGGCTGGGAGTCCGGGAACTCGCGCTCCAGGGCCTTGGTCGCATAGGTGGACTGGGCGGCCGGGTCCTGCCAGCCGCCGCTGCCCAGCCGGTCGGCGACCCCGCTGCCGGCGAGCACGGCGAGAGCGGTGATCACCAGCGCGACCAGCAGCGACAGCCGCGGTCGGGCGGTCACGAACCGGGTCCATCCGCCGGGCCGGGGTGGGCTGCTGGGTGGGCTGTTGACTTCGGTCATGGTGCGGTGTCCCCTTCACCGTGGAAACCGTAAACTGACAAACACGAGAGACCGCTCGCATTTGATCCACCCCCAGAATGCGAGCGACCGCTCGTGTTTGTCAATCGTGTTCGGAGAGCTGGGGATAACACGTGCCCGACAACCAGCAGCAGGAGCAGCCGCGCCGCCGGCAGGCCCGCGGGGAGCGCCGGGTCGCCCAGCTCCTCGAAGCGGCCGCGACCGTGTTCTGCACGACCGGCTACACGGCGGCCAGCACCAACGCCATCGCCCGCGAGGCCGGCGTCTCACCCGGCACGCTCTACCAGTTCTTCCCGAACAAGGAAGCGATCGCGATCGAGCTGGGCGACCGGCTGATGCACGAGATGCGGGAGACCTACGGCGAGGCGCTCGCCCCGGTAGACCCCGCGACCCCTCTGGAGCAGGCGGTCGGCGCCGCCGTCGACCGGTTCATCGCGTTCAACTGCGACCACCCGGTCTTCTTCGCGCTGATGCACGGCCCGGACGTACCCGGCCGGATCGCCGAGGAGCACGACGCGCTGCACGCGACCCTGCTCGGCCGGATCGAGGGACTGCTCTCCAGCCTCCTGCCCGACGCCCCCGCCGCCGACCTCACCCGCACCGCACAGGTCTGCCTCGGGATGTACAAGGCGGGACTGGAGCTGGTCCTGGCCCATGAGGGCGCCGAGCGCGACGCGTACACCCGGGAGATCAAGAACGTACTGATCCGCTATCTCGAGCCGCTGGTGGGCGACCGGCTGGGCCGAACCGCGGGCGAACCCTCGTTGAGTCATACCCCCTAGGGGTATAGTGTGAGAGGCAGGGGCCCCACCGTGGGTCCCGCAGGCCCCACACGCCTCCACGAGGAGAACGACATGACCGCCCAGTCCGACACCCAGGGTTCCGTCACCACCGTCTACAAGGTGAGCGGGATGAGCTGCGGACACTGCGAGGGCTCCGTCTCCAGCGAGATCTCGGAGCTCCCCGGTGTCACCTCGGTCAAGGCCGTCGCCTCGGCCGGCGAGGTCACCGTCGTCTCCGAGGCCCCGCTCGACGAGGCCGCGGTGCGCGCCGCGGTGGACGAGGCGGGCTTCGAGCTCGTCGGCCAGGCCTGAGCGGCCTACCTTCCGTTCTGTTCTCCGACCGGGCCGCGCCGACCAGCTGATACTGGCTCCGCGTGGTCCGGTCCGATGTCTGGAGTCCGGACATGACCAGTACGCCCACCGAGACACCCCCCGCGGACGCGGCGGAGGTCGAGCTGCTGATCGGCGGCATGACCTGCGCCTCCTGCGCGGCCCGCGTCGAGAAGAAGCTCAACCGCATGGACGGGGTCACCGCCACGGTGAACTTCGCGACGGAGAAGGCCAAGGTCAGCTATCCCGCCGGCATCCAGGTCGCCGACCTGATCGCCACCGTCGTCAAGACCGGCTACACCGCCGAGGAGCCCGCGCCGCCGCAGCCCGTCGAGGAGGAGCCGCAGGCCGCCGAGGACGATCCAGAACTCGCCTCCCTGCGTCAGCGCCTCACCGTCTCCGCCCTGCTCGCGGTCCCGGTCGTCGCGCTGTCGATGATCCCCGCCCTGCAGTTCGACAACTGGCAGTGGCTGGCGCTCACCCTCGCCGCCCCCGTGGTCGTCTGGGGCGGTCTGCCCTTCCACCGGGCCGCCTGGACGAACCTCCGGCACGGCGCCGCGACCATGGACACGCTGGTCTCGGTCGGCACGCTGGCCGCGTTCGGCTGGTCCCTGTGGGCGCTGTTCTTCGGCGACGCGGGCATGACCGGCATGCACGACGAGTTCCGGTTCACCGTCTCGCGCACCGAGAGCGCCTCCTCGATCTACCTCGAGGTGGCCGCCGGAGTGATCGCGCTCATCCTGCTGGGCCGCTATCTGGAGGCCCGCGCCAAGCGGCGCTCGGGGACCGCGCTCAGGGCCCTGATGGAACTGGGCGCGAAGGACGTGTCCGTACTGCGCGACGGGCGCGAGGTGCGTGTCCCGGTGTCCCGGCTGGCCGTGGGGGACCGTTTCGTCGTACGGCCCGGGGAGAAGATCGCGACCGACGGCACCGTCGTCGAGGGTGCCTCCGCGGTGGACGCGTCCATGCTGACCGGCGAGTCGGTGCCGGTGGACGTCGGCGTCGGTGACACGGTCACCGGGGCCACGGTCAACGCCGGCGGACGGCTGGTCGTCGAGGCCACGCGCGTGGGCGCGGACACACAGCTCGCGCGGATGGCGCGGCTGGTGGAGGACGCGCAGAACGGCAAGGCGCAGGTGCAGCGGCTCGCCGACCGGATCTCGGCGGTCTTCGTGCCGGCCGTCATCCTCGTCGCCCTCGCCACCTTCGGGACGTGGCTCGGCGTCACCGGCGACACCGCCGCCGCGTTCACCGCGGCCGTCGCGGTCCTGATCATCGCCTGCCCGTGCGCGCTGGGCCTGGCCACGCCGACCGCGCTGATGGTGGGCACGGGGCGTGGCGCCCAGCTCGGCATCCTGATCAAGGGCCCCGAGGTGCTGGAGTCCACGCGCCGCGTCGACACGGTCGTCCTGGACAAGACCGGCACGGTCACCACGGGCCGCATGACCCTCCACGAGGTGTACGCCGCCGACGGCGCCGACGAGAAGGAGGTGTTGCGGCTCGCGGGCGCCGTGGAGCACGCCTCCGAGCACCCGGTCGCCCGGGCGGTCGCCGCGGGCGCCGAGGAGCGGCTCGGACGACTGCCCGAGGTCGAGAACTTCGAGAACGTGCCGGGGCGGGGCGTCCGTGGCCGCGTGGACGGGCGTGACGTGGCCGTGGGGCGCCTCTACGACGTTCTGCCCAAGGAACTGGCCCGCGCCCGCGACGAGGCCGAGAGGGGGGGTCGTACGGCCGTCGTGGTCGGCTGGGACGGGGTGGCACGCGGTGTCGTCGCCGTCGCCGACGCGGTGAAGCCGACCAGCGCCGAGGCCGTGCGTGGGCTGCGCGCGCTGGGCCTGACGCCGGTGCTGCTGACCGGGGACAACCGGACGGTGGCCGAGGCGGTGGCCCTGGAGGTCGGGATCGAGCAGGTGATCGCGGAGGTCCTGCCCGAGGACAAGGTGGCCGCCGTACGCCGGCTGCAGGAGGAGGGGCGGGTCGTCGCGATGGTCGGCGACGGTGTCAACGACGCGGCCGCGCTCGCCGCCGCCGACCTGGGGCTGGCGATGGGCACCGGGACGGACGCGGCGATCGAGGCGGGCGACCTGACACTGGTGCGCGGGGATCTGCGGGTGGCCGCGGACGCGATCCGGCTGTCGCGCAGGACGCTGTCCACGATCAAGGGAAACCTCGTGTGGGCGTTCGGCTACAACGTCGCGGCGCTGCCGCTGGCCGCCGCGGGACTGCTGAATCCGATGATCGCCGGGGCCGCGATGGCCTTCTCATCCGTCTTCGTGGTCACCAACAGTCTCAGATTGCGGACGTTTCACTGAACTACGGCCAAGTTACTGCCGGTTACCGGCAGTCGAAGTAAGAGCACCCCTAGAGTCCGGCGCCGGGCTCACATAAGCTCTTCACAAGGCTCGCGCATCATCCTTACGCTTGGGTCCCGATCAACGCGTCGGGGCTCTTGCGTATCAAACGGACAAATGCAAGAGACGCAGATCACAGTGATGTGAACGTAACCATCGAAGGGGTTCGAAGGTCTAAGTTGGCGATGTCGGAAAGCGTCTTGGGGGGCGCGAACCGGCATCTGGGGATGTCTTGGGGGACTTCTCCAGAGATGCGTTGCCGGGGCACGTACTTCGGGAAGCTTTGAGCGGCCCTCCCGAGCGTGCGCTGTCCCGGCAGACCGCACATCACCCATGAGTACGACGAGTTCTGCTCGTTCTGCTCAACCGCAGTACCAGCTGTACCGAAAGAACAGCGATTCAGGCGCTGGTCTCTCAGGCGCCCGGCCGGATCCCGTGGGGGGAATCCGCACCGGGACATGGGAAGGCGCCCTGGTCGTCGGCCCGTGGGGGGACCGGCGTCAGGGCGCCTTCCGCTTTTTGGTTCACATGCCGAGGGCCGTTTCGTTCGGCCCCCTCAAGGGCGCAGCACCCTCAGGGGCGCGGTGAACCGCGCCCCAACGGCAGGTGCTAGCGCTCCTCGACGGGAACGAAGTCGCGCTCGACGACACCCGTGTAGATCTGGCGCGGGCGGCCGATGCGGGAGCCCGGCTCCTTGATCATCTCGTGCCACTGGGCGATCCAGCCCGGCAGCCGGCCGAGGGCGAACAGGACCGTGAACATCTCGGTCGGGAAGCCCATCGCGCGGTAGATCAGACCGGTGTAGAAGTCGACGTTCGGGTAGAGGCTGCGCGAGACGAAGTAGTCGTCCGAGAGCGCGTGCTCCTCCAGCTTCAGCGCGATGTCCAGCAGCTCGTCGGACTTGCCGAGGGCCGAGAGGACGTCGTGCGCGGCGGCCTTGATGATCTTCGCGCGCGGGTCGAAGTTCTTGTAGACCCGGTGGCCGAAGCCCATCAGACGGACGCCGTCCTCCTTGTTCTTCACCTTGCGGATGAAGGAGTCGACATCGCCGCCGCCGGCCTGGATGCCCTCGAGCATCTCCAGCACCGACTGGTTCGCACCGCCGTGCAGCGGGCCCCACAGGGCGTTGATGCCGGCGGAGATCGACGCGAACATGTTGGCCTGCGACGAGCCCACCAGGCGCACGGTCGACGTCGAACAGTTCTGCTCGTGGTCCGCGTGCAGGATGAGGAGCTTGTCGAGGGCGGAGACGACGACCGGGTCGAGGTCGTACTCCTGCGCCGGCACCGAGAAGGTCATCCGCAGGAAGTTCTCGACGTAGCCGAGGTCGTTGCGCGGGTAGACGAACGGGTGGCCGATCGACTTCTTGTAGGCGTACGCGGCGATCGTCGGAAGCTTGGCGAGCAGGCGGATCGTCGAGAGGTTGCGCTGCTTCTCGTCGAAGGGATTGTGGCTGTCCTGGTAGAACGTGGACAGTGCGGACACCACCGAGGACAGCATCGCCATCGGGTGGGCGTCGCGCGGGAAGCCCCGGTAGAAGTTCTTGACGTCCTCGTGCAGCAGCGTGTGCTGGGTGATCTCGTTCTTGAACGTGGCGAGCTCGTCGACGGTGGGCAGCTCCCCGTTGATCAGCAGGTAGGCGACCTCCAGGAAGGTGGAGCGCTCGGCCAGCTGCTCGATCGGGTAGCCGCGGTACCGCAGGATGCCCGCCTCGCCGTCGAGGTAGGTGATGGCGGATTTATAGGCGGCGGTGTTGCCGTAGCCGCTGTCCAGGGTGACCAGCCCGGTCTGGGCGCGGAGCTTCCCGATGTCGAAGCCCTTGTCGCCGACGGTGCTGTCGATCACCGGGTAGGTGTACTCGCCGTCGCCGTACCGCAGTACTACAGAGTTGTCGCTCACGTCTTCCCTCACCGACGTAGTGCCTCATCTTCGAGGTTGCCCTGACTGTCTCTACCTTCCCCCAATTGGCTCAGGAGAGTGCACTCGGGGTCGACCATCGGGCCTATCGACGGCACTGAGTGCCGCCAACTTGCCCATCCTGCCCCCTGTCTTCCCGATCCGGAAGTGCTCTGTGACCTTCACGACTCATTTGATCGATCATTTTTCGAGATGAGTCTGAAGTCCAGCGCCGTACAGCGCCTGCCCGCCGACACCGTGCGCACCGCCTGACCGATCGCCTTGCGCGAACCGACCAGCACCACCAGCTTCTTGGCCCGGGTGACCGCCGTGTAGAGCAGGTTCCGCTGGAGCATCATCCAGGCTCCGGTGGTGACCGGGATCACCACGGCGGGATATTCACTCCCCTGCGAGCGGTGAATGGTCACCGCGTACGCGTGGGCCAGCTCGTCCAGCTCGTCGAACTCGTACGGCACCTCCTCGTCCTCGTCCGTCAGCACCGTCAGGCGCTGGTCGACCGGGTCGAGCGAGGTGACAACGCCCACGGTGCCGTTGAAGACACCGTTCTCCCCCTTCTCGTAATTGTTGCGAATCTGGGTGACCTTGTCGCCGACCCGGAAGACCCGGCCGCCGAATCTCTTCTCCGGCAGGTCCGGGCGGCCCGGGGTGATGGCCTGCTGGAGCAGACCGTTGAGGGTGCCGGCGCCGGCCGGCCCGCGGTGCATCGGCGCGAGGACCTGCACGTCCCGGCGCGGGTCCAGCCCGAATCTGGCCGGGATGCGGCGCGCGGCCACGTCCACGGTGAGCCGGCCGGCCTCCTCCGTGTCGTCCTCGACGAAGAGGAAGAAGTCCTTCATGCCGTCGGTGACCGGATGCTGCCCGGAGTTGATCCGGTGCGCGTTGGTCACCACGCCGGACTGCTGGGCCTGCCGGAACACGCGCGTGAGGCGCACGGCGGGGATCGGGCTGTCCTCGGCCAGCAGGTCCCGCAGCACCTCGCCGGCGCCGACGCTGGGCAGCTGGTCGACGTCCCCGACGAAGAGCAGATGCGCACCGGGCGGTACGGCCTTGACCAGCTTGTTGGCCAGCAGCAGGTCCAGCATCGACGCCTCGTCGACCACCACCAAGTCGGCCTCCAGCGGCCGGTCCTTGTCGTAGGCCGCGTCACCGCCGGGCCTGAGCTCCAGCAGGCGGTGGACGGTGGAGGCCTCCGCGCCGGTCAGCTCGGCCAGCCGCTTGGCGGCGCGTCCGGTGGGAGCGGCGAGGACGACGCGGGCCTTCTTCGCCCGGGCCAGCTCGACGATCGACCGGACGGTGAAGGACTTGCCGCAGCCGGGACCACCGGTCAGGACAGCCACCTTCTCGGTCAGCGCCAGCTTGACGGCCGCCTCCTGCTCGGGCGCGAGGTCGGCTCCCGTGCGGCCCTTCAGCCAGGCCAGCGCCTTGTCCCAGGCGACGTCCCGGAAGCCGGGCATCCGGTCCTCGCCCGTGCGCAGGAGTCTGAGCAGCTGGGCGGAGAGGGAGAGCTCGGCGCGGTGGAAGGGGACGAGGTAGATCGCGGTGACCTGCTCACCGTGCTCTCCGGGCACCTTCTCCCGTACGACACCGGGGTCCTCGCCGTCCTCGGGCACCTCCGCCAGTTCCGCCAGGCACTCGATGACGAGCCCGGTGTCGACCTGCAGCAGCTTCACCGCGTCCGCGATCAGCCGCTCCTCCGGGAGATAGCAGTTGCCCTGGTCGGTGGCCTGCGACAGCGCGTACTGCAGGCCGGCCTTGACCCGCTCCGGGCTGTCGTGCGGTATGCCGACGGACTGGGCGATCTTGTCGGCGGTCAGGAAGCCGATGCCCCAGACGTCGGCCGCGAGGCGGTAGGGCTGGTTCTTGACGACCGAGATGGACGCGTCGCCGTACTTCTTGTAGATGCGCACGGCGATCGACGTGGACACCTCCACGGTCTGGAGGAAGAGCATGACCTCCTTGATCGCCTTCTGTTCCTCCCAGGCGTCGGCGATCTTCTTCGTGCGCTTGGGGCCGAGGCCCGGGACCTCGATGAGCCGCTCGGGCTCCTCCTCGATGATCTTCAGGGTGTCCAGCCCGAAATGCTGGGTGATGCGGTCGGCGAAGACCGGTCCGATGCCCTTGACGAGACCCGAGCCGAGGTAGCGCCGGATGCCCTGGACGGTGGCGGGGAGGACGGTCGTGTAGTTCTCGACGGTGAACTGCTTGCCGTACTGGGGGTGGGACCCCCAGCGGCCCTCCATCCGCAGGGACTCCCCCACCTGCGCGCCGAGCAGCGCGCCGACGACCGTGAGGAGGTCGCCGGCGCCTCTGCCGGTGTCTACGCGGGCGACCGTGTAGCCGTTGTCCTCGTTGGCGTACGTGATCCTTTCGAGCACGCCTTCGAGCACGGCCAGACGTCGTTCGCCCGTGGGGTTCCCCGCCTGTTGAGCCATGATCCGACGGTACTGGTGCGCACTGACAGTCAGCGAAGGGATGTGGATTTCAGAGCTTCGAGGAACGTGGTGAAGGCGGGGGTGGGGAAGGTGAGGGTGGCTC
>NZ_WVUG01000287.1 GCF_017614965.1 Streptomyces griseorubiginosus
CCCCCGGCCCGCCCCCGGTCGGCGTACACCGGCACCCCGGCCTCGGACAACGCCTGCGCGTCCCGGGTCACGGTCCGCTCGGACACCTCCAGCTCCCGCGCCAGCTCGGCGGCGGTCATCGACTCCCGGTTCTGGAGCAACAGCACCATTTTGATGAGACGGGCAGCGCGCATGGGGTCATGATGCAACGAGGCCCCCGCCGTGGCGGGGGCCTCGTCGGTCGGCCGGTGGACCGGCCGGTGTCACAGCCCGTACTTCTCGCGCGCTTCCTTCACGGCCGTCGCCTTGACCTCGCCGCGGCGGGCGAGCTGGGCGAGGGCGGCCACGACGATCGACTCGGCGTCGACGCCGAAGTGGCGGCGGGCCGCCTCGCGGGTGTCGGAGAGGCCGAAGCCGTCCGCGCCGAGCGAGGACCAGTCCTGCTCGACCCACTGCGCGATCTGGTCCGGGACCTGGCGCATGTAGTCGGAGACCGCAAGCACCGGGCCCTCCGCGCCCTGCAGGGCCTGACGGACGAACGGCACGCGCTCCTCGCCCCGCAGCAGCGCCGCGTCCGCCTCCAGCGCGTCACGGCGCAGCTCCGTCCAGGACGTCGCCGACCACACGTCCGCCGCCACGCCCCACTCCTCGGCGAGCAGCCGCTGCGCCTCGAGCGTCCAGTGGATCGCCGTGCCGGAGCCCAGCAGCTGGATGCGCGGGGCGTTGGCCGGGACGGTCACGCCCGCGGACTCCGCCGTGTTGAAGCGGTACAGGCCCTTGACGATGCCCTCGTCGATGCCGAGGCCCTGCGGCTTGGCGGGCTGGGGCAGCGGCTCGTTGTAGACCGTCAGGTAGTAGAAGACGTTCTGGTCCTCGCCCGGCCTGGCCTCGCCGTACATCCGGCGCAGACCCTCACGGACGATCACCGCGATCTCGTAGGCGAAGGCGGGGTCGTACGACAGCGCCGCCGGGTTCGTCGCCGCGATCACCGGCGAGTGGCCGTCCGCGTGCTGCAGGCCCTCGCCCGTCAGGGTCGTACGGCCGGCCGTCGCGCCGACCAGGAAGCCGCGCCCGAGCTGGTCGCCGAGCTGCCACATCTGGTCGGCCGTGCGCTGCCAGCCGAACATCGAGTAGAAGATGTAGAACGGGATCATCGCCTCGCCGTGCGTGGCGTACGCGGTGGACGCGGCGATGAAGTCGGCCATCGAACCGGCCTCGGTGATCCCCTCGTTGAGGATCTGGCCGTTCTTGGCCTCCTTGTAGTACATCAGCTGGTCGCGGTCGACCGGCTCGTACGTCTGGCCCTTGGGGGAGTAGATCCCGAGCGACGGGAAGAGCGACTCCATGCCGAAGGTGCGCGCCTCGTCGGGGACGATCGGCACCCACCGCTTCCCGGTCTCCTTGTCGCGGACCAGGTCCTTGACGAGGCGGACGAAGGCCATCGTGGTGGCCACGTTCTGCGAGCCGGAGCCCTTGTCGAAGGAGGCGAAGGCCTTGTCGGCGGGGGCGGGCAGCGGCGCGAGCGCGTGCGTACGGCGGGCCGGGGCCGGGCCGCCGAGGGCCGCGCGGCGCTCCTGGAGGTAGCGCACCTCGGGGGAGTCGGCGCCGGGGTGGCCGTAGGGGACCACGCCGTCGACGAACTGGCTGTCGGAGATGGGCAGTTCGAGAAGGTCCCGCATGTTCTTGAACTCGTCCACCGTCAGCTTCTTCATCTGGTGGTTGGCGTTCTTCGACGCGAAGCCCTCGCCGAGGGTGAAGCCCTTGACGGTCTGCGCCAGGATCACGGTCGGCGCGCCCTTGAACTCGACGGCCGCCTTGTAGGCCGCGTACACCTTGCGGGCCTCGTGGCCGCCGCGCGAGAGGTGGAAGCACTCGAGGATCTTGTCGTCGCTCAGCAGCTTCGCCATCTCGACGAGCGCCGGGTCCTTGCCGAAGAAGTCCTCGCGGATGTAGGCCGCGTCCCGCGTCTGGTACGTCTGCACCTGGGCGTCCGGTACCTCGCGCAGCCGGCGTACCAGCGCGCCCGTGGTGTCGAGCCGGAACAGCTCGTCCCAGGCGGTGCCCCACAGCGTCTTGATGACGTTCCAGCCGGCGCCGCGGAACTGGGCCTCCAGCTCCTGCACGATCTTGAAGTTGGCGCGGACCGGGCCGTCGAGGCGCTGCAGGTTGCAGTTGATGACGAAGGTCAGGTTGTCCAGGCCCTCGCGGGAGGCCAGGGCGAGCGCCGCCGTGGACTCCGGCTCGTCCATCTCGCCGTCGCCGAGGAAGGCCCAGACGTGCGAGGACGAGACGTCCTTGATGCCGCGCGCCGTCAGATAGCGGTTGAAGCGCGCCTGGTAGATGGCGGACAGCGGGCCGAGGCCCATGCTCACCGTCGGGAACTCCCACAGCCAGGGCAGCCGGCGCGGGTGCGGGTACGACGGCAGGCCGTTGCCGCCGGCCTCCTGGCGGAAGTTGTCGAGATGCGCCTCGGTGAGGCGGCCGTCGAGGAAGGCGCG
This sequence comes from Streptomyces griseorubiginosus, assembly GCF_017614965.1. Taxonomy (GTDB): domain Bacteria; phylum Actinomycetota; class Actinomycetes; order Streptomycetales; family Streptomycetaceae; genus Streptomyces; species Streptomyces griseorubiginosus_B. The sequence continues at coordinate 2,478 of NZ_WVUG01000287.1, forward strand.
GGCGTAGATGCCGGGGGAGGCGTGGCCCTGGACGTAGAGCTGGTCGCCCGAGCCGTCGGACTCCTTGCCCTGGAAGAAGTGGTTGAAGCCGGTCTCGTAGAGCCAGGCGGCGGAGGCGAAGGTGGCGATGTGGCCGCCGACGCCGTGTTTCGAGCCCCGCGTCACCATCGCGGCCGCGTTCCAGCGGTTCCACGCGGTGATACGGCGCTCCATCTCCTCGTCGCCGGGCACGGAGGGCTCGGCGGCGGTGGGGATGGTGTTGACGTAGTCGGTCTCGAGGAGCTTGGGCAGCGCGATGCCGGTGCCCTCGGCCCTCTCCAGCGTCCGGCGCATCAGGTACGCGGCCCGGTGCGGGCCCGCCGCCTCGGCGACCGCGTCCAGGGAGGCCTGCCACTCGGCGGTCTCCTCCGGGTCCCGGTCCGGGAGCTGGTCGAGCTCGCTCGGCTGGATGGCGTTGGGGTCGGTCATGTCGCCGCCTTCCTCGGTCGAAGGGGGTTCCCTCATCGGCAAGGGTTCGGGGGTGCCCTCGGTCTTTGGCAGGACAGGGCTGGAACCTCGGTGCTGTGACACCTTGCGGCTACCGCCGCGTGGTCCGTCGGCGACAATAACTCCCTGATCGATGATCGATCAAAGGCTCCAGGGCAAAATATCTTGATTACGAGAAAGTCGGCACGGAGTGTCGCGGTCAAGGACACCGCGTGCCGCCGATGTGCAGGCGTTCTCGCAGGTGAGCGGGGTTGCGCTCGGGTGGGTTCAGGCTGGGTTCAGGCGCGCGGCGCGCAGCCCAGGACATGGGACTTGACGATCTCGGCGATGCGCGGGTCCCGCCGCCGGAACGCTGCCACCAGCTCCTCGTGCTCCTCCGCGTACGACTGCTGGACGGTCCCCAGCCAGCGGATGGACAGGGCCGTGAAGACCTCGATGCCCAGGCCCTCCCAGGTGTGCAGCAGCACCGAGTTGCCGGCCGCCCGCACCAGCTCGCGGTGGAAGCCGACCGTGTGCCGCACCTGCCCGGTGCCGTCGGACTCCCGGTCCGCCTCGTACAGCGCGCTGACGTGCGGCTCCAGCGCCGAGCAGTCCTGCGCCAGCCGCTCCGCCGCCAGCTCCGCGGCGATCGCCTCCAGACCGGCCCGCACCGGATAGCTCTCCTCCAGGTCGGCCGCCGTCAGGTTCCGCACCCGTACGCCCTTGTTCGGCGCGGACTCGATCAACCGCAGCGACTCCAGCTCCCGCAGCGCCTCCCGCACCGGCGTCTGGCTGACCTCCAGCTCGGTCGCGATACGACGCTCCACGATCCGCTCGCCCGGCTTCCAGCGCCCGCTGACGATCCCCTCCACGATGTGCTCGCGGATCTGTTCGCGCAGCGAGTGGACGACGGGCGCGGTCATGAGAGCTCCTTAAGGGCGTTTGACGTTTAGACAATAAGGCCGCGAGCGCTTTCGGGAGGGGCGCACGGGGGCGCTTTCCATGCAGGTGAGACGAGACTTACACGCCTCACAGGGCAAGGCCGCCTGTAAAGACCCGTACCGGACAGGACCCGGAGCCGTCACCGCCGTGTCACCGCCAGAACCCGCCGGCCGCCCGCGCCGTCGCGGTCGGCAAGGGGTGCCCGAACGGGGCGCTCCTGGAACATCGGGGGTAAGGCATGAACATCGGGGGACAGCGCGGCAGGATCGGCTGGGCGGTCGTGGCGGCGGCGATCGCCTGCACGGCTGTCGGTGTCACGGGGTGCCGGCCGACACCGACGGCGGCGTCCGGGGCGCCGAGCGGCGGCACCGCGAGCGCCGGCGGCGCGGAGATCGCGGACATGGCGGCCGCGGCCCGGGGCGGCGGCGCGAGCGGCGGGGCCTGCGTCTTCGTCAAGCCGGACGGCGCCCAGAAGTTCGGGCACGTCGGCTGGGGCTTCCGGATCACGGGCACCGACCAGTGGGTGTACGGCGCCGTCGAGAACCCCACGAACAAGCTCTACACCCCGCCCGGCGGCAACATCGGCGCCTGGCACGCGCAGGGGACGTACGCCCGCATGCTGAGCGAGATGTCCCGGGATGCGAACTATCCCGGCAAGTCCACGCACCCGTACAGCCGTTACCGCTGCGTCCCGTCCTCGACGAGTGACGTGGGCGCCGCCCGGCGGATGATCCGCACCGTGGAGGGCCGCGGCTTCCTCGTCGGCGTCGACCCGAGCACGGGCGAACTGACGTCCCGGGACTGCCTCGACGCCACCTACGACGTGCTGCGCGCCTACCGGACACGGCACTTGACGTACGCGCCGCACCTGGACGTGCCCAACGTGTGGGTGGAGACGCTGTGGGACTGGAGCGATCACCCCCTCGCGCCCCGGTAGCGGACACGACGGTGCCCCCGCCGGAATCGCTCCGGACGGGGGCACCGCGCGAACTGCGGGACCTCAGAGGCCGAGCTCGACCTCGAACTCGCCCGCCTCCAGGATCGCCTTGACCGCGGTCAGGTAACGGGCCGCGTCGGCGCCGTCCACCAGACGGTGGTCGTAGGAGAGGGTCAGGTAGGTCATGTCGCGGACGCCGATGACCGTGCCCTCCTCGGTCTCGATGACCGCCGGGCGCTTGACCGTGGCACCGATGCCGAGGATCGCGACCTGGCCCGGCGGCACGATGATCGTGTCGAAGAGCGCACCGCGCGAACCGGTGTTGGAGATGGTGAAGGTCGCGCCGGACAGCTCGTCGGGCGTGATCTTGTTGGCGCGGACCTTGCCGGCCAGCTCCGCCGTGGCCTTCGCGATGCCGGCGATGTTCAGGTCGCCCGCGTGCTTGATGACCGGGGTCATCAGGCCCTTCTCGGAGTCCACCGCGATACCGATGCTCTCGGTGTCGAAGTAGGTGATCGTGCCCTCGGCCTCGTTGATCCTGGCGTTGATGACCGGGTGGGCCTTCAGCGCCTGGGCCGCCGCCTTCACGAAGAACGGCATCGGGGAGAGCTTGACGCCCTCGCGCGCGGCGAAGGAGTCCTTGGCCTGGGCGCGCAGGCGCATCAGGCGGGTGACGTCGACCTCGACGACCGAGGACAGCTGCGCCTGCTCGTGCAGCGCCTTGACCATGTTGTCGCCGATGACCTTGCGGATGCGCGGCATCTTGACGGTCTGGCCACGGAGCGGGGAGGCCTCCAGCGTGGGCGCCTTCTTCGCGGCCGGGGCGGCAGCGGCTACGACCGTGCCCTGATCGACTTCCTGCGCAGGCGCGAGATACCGGCGACGCTGTTCCTCAACTCCCGCTGGACAGACGCCAACCCGGCCGTCTTCCGCCGACTCGCGGCCGAGCCGCTCTTCGAGATCGCCAACCACGGCACCCGCCACCTCCCCCTCTCCGTGACCGGCCGCTCCGCCTACGGCATCCCCGGAACCCGCAGCGCCGCCGAGGTCTACGACGAGGTCGCCGGCAACCGGGCGAAGCTGACCCGGCTGCTGGGCAGCCCACCGCGTTTCTTCCGCTCCGGCACCGCGTACTGCGACGACGTGGCGGCCGGCATCGTCACCGCGCTGGGCGAACGGTTCGCCGGCTTCTCCGTCAACGGTGACGCGGGCGCCACCTTCAGCCCCGCACAGGTCAGCACGACCGTCGGCTCGGCCCCGGCCGGCTCCGTCGTCATCTGCCACATGAACCACCCCGAGGGCGGCACGGCCCGCGGCATCGCGTCCGCCGTACCCCGCCTGCTGGCATCGGGGCACACGTTCGTACGCCTGTCGGAGGCGTGGCACTGAGCAACGGTGCGTGCCGTCCCCATGACCTTCGTCACTCGTGGGGGCGGGATTCCCTGTACGACATAGCGGAACAGGCCATGTCTTACGCCTAAAACTCTCGTTACGGAACGCGGAAGGCTCTTCTGCCCTCCTTCTGTGCGTAGGAACTGTGCACGGGCAGGAAGTCAGGGACTGAGTGACATGGGTTTGACCAGTCAAACGACCGTATACGTGATGGTGGCGCTGGCCGCCCTCTGTGTGGCGCTGCTGGTCTGGCTGTGGCCACGGTTCGCGAAGCCGGGACTGTGGCACGTGCTGGGCCGGCTGGGCGCCATCGGGGTGACGCAGGTGACCATCGTCGCGGCGTTCGCGTGCGCGGTGAACTCGTCGTACCAGTTCTTCGGCTCCTGGGGCGAGCTGTTCGGCCACGTCGACACCGCTCCCGTCGGGGTGACGCAGGCGGCCGACCAGAACGGTGACGGTGCGGTCAACGGCATAAGCAGTGTCCACGGCTCGCTCGTGCAGCCCGCCGGGAACGACCAGCTCAGCCGGGTCAGCGGACTGCCGAGCGGCCCGGCAGCGTCCGTCGGGCGGGTGGAGTCGGTCAAGATCATCGGCAAGCGCACCGGCGTGGTCGACCCGGCCTTCGTCTATCTGCCGCCGCAGTACTTCCAGAAGGCGTACCACCGCCAGCGCTTCCCCGTGATCGTCGCGCTCAGCGGCTACCCGGGTTCCATCTTCAACCTCGCGCAGCACCTGCGGGTCCCGCAGACCGCCGCGGACCTGCAGAGCAAGGGCCAGATGCAGCCGACGATCGTGGTGATGATCCGGCCCACCATCGCCCCGCCCCGCGACACCGAGTGCGTGAACGTCCCCGGCGGACCGCAGACCGAGACGTTCCTGGCCAAGGACCTCCCCGAGGCGATCAAGTCCGTCTACCGCGCCGGTCACTACGCCAGCGCCTGGGGCGTCATGGGCTACTCCTCGGGCGCCAGCTGCGCCCTCCAGCTCGCGATGCGCGATCCGCACGTCTACACCACGGCCGCGGCCCTGTCGCCCGACTACCGGGTCAAGGACGACCCCACCACCGGCAACCTCTTCGGCAGCGGACCCGGCCGCCAGGCCCGGGTCGACGGCCACGACCTGATGTGGCGGCTGAAGCACCTGCCGGCGCCCCAGGTCTCGGTCCTGGTCGCCACCAGCAAGCACGGTGAGAAGGGCTACTCGCAGACCCAGGCCTTCATCAAGGCCGTCAAGGCGCCCATGCGGGTGGCGTCGATCCTCCCGGACAACGGCAGCCACAACTTCCCCACCTGGGTACGGGAGATGCCCGCCACCCTGACCTGGATGAACGACCAGCTGACCTTCCCGCAGGACGTCACCCCCCAGCCCAAGAAGAAGACGACCACGGCCCAGGGCGGCACCCCCAAGCCCCGCCCGGACCGCAGCCCGCTCCGCGCGGAGGGGACGGAGCCCAGGCCCACGGCGGCGACGCACAAGTAGCGACCCGACGGCAAAGGGGCCGGAGCGCCAGCTCCGGCCCCTTCCCCTTCCAGGGGGCGTACGTCCGGTCCCTGGTCGCCGTGAGCTTGCCGTTCACGTACGCCGGTGCCCCATCGCATGTTCGACGACCGCATATTCTGTTTCCAGAGCCGAGCCCGCCAACTTGGAGTGCCCATCGCGCGCGAATCTCTTGACTTCGGAGGCACGGGTGAGTGAGGGCGTTCTGGACTGGCGGCTGTTTCCGGCCGGTGTCTCCGTGGTCGAACTGATCAGGCGTGCGGAGGCCGCGCGGTCGCAGGGCGACCTGATCAGTGCCGGGAACTGGTACTTCCACGCCAAACGCCGTGGTGCGGTGGGTGTCGGAGAGGGCATCTCGGCGCTCGTTCCCGGGTTGGAGTCCGCGGTGGCCCAGGGAAACGCGGATGCGAAGGCACTGCTTGCCGCGATCCTGCTCGACCGTCGGGATGATCTGGCCCGTGCTGCCCGCCTGTTCGGCGAGGCCGCGGACGCGGGCGTCGTCGAGGGAATGCGTGAGCTGGGATTCATGCTGACCAATGGCGTAGGTGTGGCCCGCGATCCGGCGCGGGCCAACGCCCTTTTCCGGGCGGCGGCCGACGCCGGCGACGGGTACGCCGCTTTCAATCTGGCGGTCAATCATTTTCAGGGTGTCGGTGGGCCGCGGAATTTCCGAGAGTTCTGGCGCCGGTTGCAAGCCGCTGCCGAACTCGGGATACCCGAGGCATGCGCCGTGCTGGGTGACCAGTTGGCCAAGAAGGGCGAAGACGGCGAAGCCCTCGTGCAGTATGTCAAGGCCGCGGAATCGGGACATGCTTCCGCGATGTTCGCAGCAGCCCGCCGCTACCGTGACGGCATCGGCTGCGCAGCGGATCCGGTACAGGCGGTGCGCTGGTTTCTCGCCATGCTCGACCGGGGCAACGGCGATGGAATCCATGAGGCGATCAGGATGGCGCCGTCCATGACAGCCGATCAGATCCGGGAGGCCGGGCGGCTGTCCGGCCGTGAATCCGAGGCGGAGTCCTTGCTCCGCCACTCGTGACCGAGGCCGTGACCGTGAGTCCGGTCGCCGACATCCCGGTCTTCCCACCGACAGCCTGGAGGGCTGACGAATGCCGTACCTGATCCCCCGGGCCATGCGTTCGACAGGGGGACCAGTCATGCCAGCTCCAGAGGCCGGGAGCCCCGTTGCGGGGTTACGAAGAAGGTAATGGGGGCCGGGCCCGGTCAGCGGTGGGTCAGTACGGCTTCCAGCTGCCGTAGGGGATCCGCGCCCGCGATGCGCAGGACGACCGTGTTCGCGCCGGCCGTCGCCAGGTCGTGGATGCGGGACGCGGCCTGGGGAGCCGGGCCCGAGACCGTGAAGACCTCCTCCTGCGGGCGGCCGAGCCAGGCGGCGTGGCCCTCGACGTGGGGACGCAGGGCGCGGGCCACCTCGTCGGGGTCGTCACCTACGGCCGCGAAGGCGAGGACGGTGAGGGTGTGGCCGGATGGCGCGCCGCCCTTCGAGACGAGCGCGCGGGCGTTCGTCAGGTCGGCGGGACCGTGGCCCTCGGTGATCACCGTGCCGTCCGCGACCCGGCCGGAGAGTTCGAGGGAGCGGGGGCGTACGACGCCGGCGACGACCGGCGGGACCTCGGCCGGCGGATGGACCAGTCGGATCTCGTTCAGGTGGACTTCCCGGCCCGCCAGATCCAGGCGCTCGCCTCGCAGCAGGGTCCGTACCGACGTGATCGTCTCCTCCAGCAGGGCCAGCGGGGAGCGCGGGGCGACGCCCGCCTGGGCCATCCACTCCGGGACGCCGTGGCCGATGCCCGCCACCAGCCGGCCGGGGAACACCCGGGCCAGGGTGGCCAGTTCCATGGCCAGCAGCGCCGGGCTGCGCAGGGGCGCGGGAGCGATGCCGATGCCCACCCGGACGCGTTCCGTCGCCGCCAGCGCCACGGCCGCCGCCGAGACCCCGCCGTTCCAGCCGAGGTCCTCCACCACCCACAGGTCGTCCACGCCGAGTTCCTCGGCCCGCCGGGCGAAGCCGGGCAGGTCCTCCGGGGCCCAGTCGCGGTCGTACATCACGCCGATGCGTACGTTCGTCATGACGTCGGAACCTAGGCGCTGATGCCATGTCGATCAACGGCGTATCCGGCCGGGTGGGGGCGGCGGTGGGGTGGTGCGGTTGTCGAGTGTTGGGAAAAGGCGGGCCAGAGCTCGCCGACACGCCTACGCTCGCGTCGAAGGAGGGTGCCATGGCCGCTCACGCGAAACCGATCGGGATGTGGTGGTTGATCACGCTGACGGCCGTGACCGCGGCGGTGATCGGAGTCGTCGTCGCCCAGGCCGACTCCGGTGAGGCCTCGCCGCCGGCGCCGGCCACCTCGACCTCCAGCACGCCGCCCGCGGGCGCGCCGAGCACGCTGAGCACCTCTCCGTAGGCCGGTCGGTCCCGCCGGGCCGGGTGTGCGAGCTCCCGCCGGGCCGGGTGTGCGAGCTCCCGGCGGGCTGGTTGCCGGTGGGTTGCCCAACGCCCAAGGGGCTCCCACGTATTGGGCAATCTGGGGCCATGGCGCGGTAAGGCTTGGGCGAGGTGGTTGATTCTTTGGCCAACGGTTCTACCCGCATAGACCGTCAGAGTGCTGTCATGCCCACGACTGCCCGGACAACCCGGGCCGATCGTGGGAGACCCCCATGCGTGCCACGCGCCGCCTCACCGCCACGACCACGTCCCTCAGCCTCGCCGTCGCCGGACTGATCCTCAGCGCCGGCTCCGCCGCCCACGCCGCCGGCTGCTCGCAGGACTATCTGCCGCTGCCGGACCCGACCTGCCAGCCCGGCGCCTACAACCCCGACGTCACCCAGGCCACCATCGACTCCACGATCTGCGTCTCCGGCTGGACCGCCACCGTACGGCCGTCGACCTCGTACACCAACGCGCTCAAGGTCAAGCAGATAGCCGAGTACGGCTACGACGACACCAGTACGTCCGACTACGAGGAGGACCACCTCGTGCCGCTCGAACTCGGCGGCGCGCCCAAGAGCGAGCAGAACCTCTGGCCCGAGCCCCGCTACGGCGACGAGACCGCCGCGAGCAAGGACTCCGTGGAGAACAAGCTGAAGAAGGCCGTGTGCAACGGCACGGTGGATCTCGACGACGCGCGTGCGGCCATCGCGAGCGACTGGACCACCGCGTTGTCCTCGCTCGGCCTCAGCTGACCTCGGCGCGCAGACCGTCGCGCAGGCCGTCACGCAGGCGACGCAGGTCGTCGGCGTGACGGCCGAGGCCGTTCAGGCGCAGCCGCGCGGCCTCGGTACGGGGGTCGGGGTGCACCGTGAAGGCCAGGTTCAGGGACTCGCGCAGCATCCACAGGTCGTAGGCCAGCAGACGTGCGGCCCGGTCCTGGGCCTGGGCGAGGTCCGGGTCGGGCAGGTGGAGATCCTGCAGGCGGGTGCGCAGACGGTGCAGGGCGATGCTCTGGCGGCCGCAGGCGCGGGCCGTGAGGCAGGAGACGGGACCCGGTTCGCCGCAGGCCGCCACCGCCGCGTCGGCCGGCGACTGCGCGGCCACCGCCTCGTCCAGGACGGCGACCAGGGCCCGTAGCTGGGCCGGGCGGGGCGGCCG
>NZ_WVUG01000288.1 GCF_017614965.1 Streptomyces griseorubiginosus
GACCGACGACGGACCCGAGCCCGGCCGTCCCGGTCGCCCCCACGCCGTCCGCGACCTACTCGCTGCCGCCGGCCGCCTCCAGCCCGCCTCCGCAGTAGTCCCGTTCAGGACAAGCGGAACGTCACAGGCAGACAACGCTCCGTCCGGATTGTGAACAAGGCATGGCGCCCGAGAGGGCCTTTGGCATAGAAACGCGGCATGTTCTGGGTCCTCCTCCTGCTGCTGGCCTGGGCCGTCGCCGGCACGGCGTGTACGCGGCTGTGCCTGGCCGCCGTACGCGCGGCGGCCGTCGACACGGACCCGCTCCAGCGTGATCTGACGCTCTACGAGGCCGCGTTCCTCTCCGGCGGTCCGCGCCGGGTCGCCGATCTGACCATGGTCTCCATGGCCCGGCAGCGCCGGCTGCTGCTCGCCCACACCGGCTGGGCGACGGTGGTCGACCCGCGCGGACGGGACGAGATCGAGCAGTCGGTCATCGGGGCCATCGGGCCCGAGGGACAGAACCGCATCGCCCCGGTCCGCGCCGCCGCTGCCGCCGCGGACGCGGTGGGCAACCTGGGCGACCGTCTCGTGCGCGCGGGACTGGCCGTGCCGGCCGGCTCCCGGACCACCGTCGCGGCCGCGGTGCGCCAGGTGCGGCTCGCCGTACCGGCGGTCCTGGCGCTGGGCGCGACGGCGCTGCTGGCCCCGGCCCAGCCGGCCATGTCGCGGGGTCTGGTCGCCCTGTGGTTCGCGTTGCCGCTCGCCCTGAGCCTGAGCTGTCTGGCCATAGCCCGCGTCGAGGCGCACCCCTACTCCCGCTGGGCCTCCCCGGCCGGTCAGCGCCTGCTGGGCACCCTGGCCCGCCGCCCCTCGGACGGCGACGACCGTACGTATCTCACCTGTGTCGCGGTCCGCGGAGTCCACGCGGTCGGCGAACCGGACCTGCGCGCCGCCTTCGCCCATCGCGACCGGGTGTAGGCAGTTCTACGGCCGGTCCTTCGGGTGTGAGGCGTGTGCCGGGGGCGCACGGGGGGCATTGGGGCGACACCGCTGGACGGTGCTTGCCTTCGGCGGGGGCCGAACGAGACTTCCCTTTTGTCGCCGCCGTGCACCGAAGGGATACGCGATGAGAGCAGCCGCCCTCTACTCGGCCGCCGGATCCTTGCTCCTGACCGCCCTCGCCACGGCCCCGGCCGGCAGTGCCCCCGGCACGGCCGAGCTGCGCGGTACGGCGGTGGCCGCCGCGCGGGCCCGGGCCGCCGGTGTCGACTTCGGCGCGTGCTCGAACGCGCAGGACATGCCGGGCAGCCTGGAGTGCGGCACGGTCTCCGTCCCGCTGGACTACGCGGACCCGGGCGGGCGCCAGATCAAGCTGACGGTCAGCCGGGTGCGGGCCACGCACCGCGACCCGCACAACAGCAAGCGCCGGGTGCCCGGGCAGGGCGCCCTGGTCTACAACCCCGGCGGGCCCGGCGGCGACGGACTGTACTTCCCGCTCGTCGGCCTGCTGCCGCAGTGGAAGCGCATCGCCGGCGCCTACGACCTCGTCGGCTACTCCCCGCGCGGCGTGGGCCGTTCGGCGCCCCTGTCCTGCGAGGACCCCAAGCACTTCTTCAAGGGGCCGTCCCTGGCGCCGACGCACCCCTCGCCGTCGTACAAGAGGGAACGCGTCGCACGGGCCAAGGCGTACGCGCGCGGGTGCGCGCGGCGGGCCGGGAAGGCGCTCGGCCACTACACCTCGCTCGACAACGCCCGTGACCTGGACGTGCTGCGGGCGGCGCTGGGCGAGGAACGGCTGACGTTCATGGGGTCGTCGTACGGCACCTACCTGGGCGCGCTGTACGCCACGCTGTTCCCCTCCCATGTGCGCCGGATGGTGTTCGACGCGGCGGTCAACCCCGATCCGGAGCAGGTCTGGTACCGCAACAACCTCGACCAGTCGGCCGCGTTCGAGGAGCGCTGGGCGGACTTCCGGGAGTGGATCGCCGAGCACGACGACGTGTACGGACTGGGCGGCACGGCCGAGGCGGTGCAGTTCAGCTACGACCGGGCGAGCGCACGGCTGGCGGCCGAACCGGCGGGCGGCAAGGTGGGGCCGGGGCAGCTGCAGGGCGCGTTCCTGACGGCGGGCTACTACGACGACTTCTGGCCGCAGCGGGCCGAGGCGCTGTCGCGGTACCTGAAGGGCGACCCGAAGCCGCTGATCGAGCAGGCGGCGCCGGTGGTGGAGGCGGCGGCCGAGGTGGAGAACACCAACGCGGTCTATACGGCCGTGGAGTGCAACGACGCGCCCTGGCCGACGGACTTCCGGGTCTGGGACCGGGACAACACACGGCTCGCGCGGGTGGCGCCGTTCGAGACGTGGGACAACGTGTGGACGAACCTGCCCTGCGCGTACTGGCCCGCGCCGCGGCAGCGGCCGGTCGATGTGCGGACGGGTCCCGGTGAGGTGCCGGCGACGCTGATCCTGGCCGCGGAGCGGGACGCGGCGGCCCCCTACCAGGGGGCGCTGGAGTTGCAGCGGCGGCTGTCGGGGGCGGCGCTGGTGACCGAGCGGGACGCGGGGACGCACGGCGTCGCGGGCGGACCGAACCGGTGCGTCAACGCGTATCTGGACGCGTACCTGCTGCAGGGGCGACTGCCGCGGCGGCACGCTGCCTGCGCCCCGCACGCCGCCCCCGAACCGACGAGGCCGGACAGCCGCTCCGCGACGGCCCGGCCGGCGGTGGGGCGCTGATCAGGCGAGGCCGGCGATCAGCTCGGCGACGTCCTTGCGGCGGCCCGTGTAGAACGGGATCTCCTCGCGGACGTGCCGGCGGGCCTCGGAGCCGCGCAGGTGGCGCATGAGGTCGACGATGCGGTGCAGCTCGTCGGCCTCGAAGGCGAGGATCCACTCGTAGTCGCCGAGGGAGAACGACGCGACCGTGTTGGCACGGACGTCGGGGAAACCGCGGGCCATCTTGCCGTGGTCGGCGAGCATGCGGCGGCGGTCCTCGTCCGGCAGCAGGTACCAGTCGTAGGAGCGCACGAACGGGTAGACGCTGACGTAGTTTCGGGGCGTCTCGTCGGCGAGGAACGCGGGGATGTGCGAGCGGTTGAACTCGGCGGGGCGGTGCAGTGCCATGTTCGACCAGACCGGCTCCAGGGCGCGGCCCAGCCTCGTACGGCGGAAGAGGTTGTAGGCCTCCTGCAGCTGGTCGCTGGTCTCCGCGTGCCACCAGATCATGAGGTCGGCGTCGGCGCGCAGCCCCGAGACGTCGTAGGTGCCGCGGACGGTCACGTCCTTGGCGGCGAGCTGGTCGAACAGCTCCTGGACCTCGTCGGCGTAGCCCGCGCGGTCCTCGGGCAGCACGTCCTTCAGCCTGAAGACGGACCAGAGGGTGTAGCGGATGACCTCGTTGAGGTCCTTGGCCAGCTTGCCCTTGTTCGGGATGCGCGCGGCCTCGGTGGTGGGGGCGTCGTCACTCATGTCCCTCATTCTCCCGCTCCTCCGTGCAGGGACTGCACCGGGTTGGCGGTGAGCTCCTGCACACCGCCAAGGTCCCCGTCGAGCTGGTCCACGGCCGCGAAGGCACTGGCGATGCAGGCCGGGATGCCGACACCGTCGTACTGCGCGCCGCAGACGGCGAGGCCGGGGAGCTTGGCGATGTGCTCGCGGATGCGGGCCACGCGCGCGTGGTGGCCGACGGGGTACTGGGGCAGGCCGTCGGTCCAGCGGGTGACGCGGCTTTCGATCGGGGTGGCGTCCAGGCCGGTTGCGGCCCTGAGGTCGTGGCGGGAGACGTCCACCAGGGCGGCGTCGTCGCGCTGGAGGATCTCGGTCTCGCCGTACCGGCCGACGGAGGTGCGCAGGACCAGGACGTCCGGGTCCTCCTCGGCGATCCAGCCCCACTTCTGGGAGGCGAAGGTGGACGCCTTGATGGTGCGGCCGTCGACCGGCGGCACGAGGAAGCCGCTGCTGCCTTCCGGGAGGGCGGTGTCGGAGCGGCGGTAGGCCAGGGTGACCAGGGCCATGGAGGCGTACTCGACGGCGGCCAGTTCGGCGGCTGCCTCGGGGGCCTCGCCGCGCAGCAGGCCGGCCGCGGCCGGGGCGGGGACGGCGACGATCACCGCGTCGGCGTGCAGGACGCGGTCGCCCGCGACCACCCGCCAGCCGCCGGACGCGTCACGGCGTAGCTCCGTCACCGGGGCGCCGGTGACGATCTCGCCGCCCCGCGCGCGCACCGACGCGGCGACGGCGGGCGGGAGGGTGCCGATGCCGCCCTCGATGCCCATGAACACGGGCCCGGCCTGCTGACCGGCCGCCGCCTTCGCCTGGATCTCGCGGACTCCCTCGGTCAGCGAGGTGTGCGTCCGCGCGACCTGGAAGAGCTGCGGGACCGCCGAGCGCATCGAGATGCGGTACGCGTCGCCCGCGTACACACCGCCCAGCAGCGGCTCCACGAGACGGTCGACGACCTCGCGGCCGAGCCGCGCCGCCACGAACTCCCCGACGGCCACGTCGTCGCCGACCTCCGTGCGCGGCAGGTCGGCGTCGCGCCCGATGCGGGCCAGGCCCTCGTCGGAGAGGACGCCCGCGAGCGCGTCCGCGGTGCCCGGCACGCCCATCACATGGCCCTTGGGCATGGGGCGCAGGGCGCCGCGGGTCCACAGCGAGGCCGACGCGGTGGCCGGCGGCTGGAGGCGGTCCGTGAGCCCCACCTCGCGGGCCAGGCCGACCGCCTCCGGTCTGCGGGCCAGCATCGACTCCGCGCCGAGGTCGACGCGCACACCGGCGATCTCCCCGGGCAGCAGCTTGCCGCCGACGCGGTCCGACGCCTCCAGCACCGTCACACCGGCGCCCCGCCGCAGCAGCCTGTGGGCCGCGGCCAGTCCGGCGACGCCGGCTCCGACGACGACCACCCGGCTGCCGGCACGTGATCCGTTCATGGCTCCACTGTCTCAGACGCAACTGACAGTCGTGCCAGGGCCCATGTGGCCCCGCCGAGTCCCGACCGTGACCGCATCGCGACCACCGGAGCCCAACGTCCCGCGCCCTTCCGGCGTCGAAGGAGCGTCAGTCGTCACGACCCTCGGGGGGTAGGCCCACATGCGCGCACGACGTTCCGCACGACCTGTCCAGGCCCTGGCCGGACTCCTGCTGGCCGCGGCACTCGCCCTGACCGGATGCAGTTCCGCGAGCGACTCCGGCGGCACCGCCTCCGCCAAGGACGCCGCCGCCCGGGGCGACGCGCGGGAGGCCGCTCCGGGCGGCGCGAAGGACGCCGGCGGGGCGGGGGCGACGAGCGGCGGCAAGCCCCGGGCGCCGAAGCTCACCGCGAGCAGCATCATCCGCACCGCCTCCCTGACCGTGCAGGTCAAGGACGTGCCGAAGGCTCTCGACGAGGCGCGGAGCACCACCGAGAGCGCGGGCGGCTACGTCGGCGACGAGACCACCAGCCGGGACCCGGAGGGCCGCGAGCACACGCGTGTGGTGCTGCGGGTGCCAGTGGACCGCTACGACCAGGTGCTCGCCGACCTCCAGGGCGCGGGCAAGCTGATCGACCGGACGGCGAAGGCCGAGGACGTCACCGACCAGGTCGTCGACGTCGACAGCCGCGTGAAATCGCAGCGGGTCAGCGTCGCCCGGGTCCGCGAGCTGATGGACCGGGCCACCAAGCTGAGCGATGTCGTCGCCCTGGAGGGCGAGTTGAGCAGCCGGGAGGCCGATCTGGAGGCGCTGCTCGCCCAGCAGGCGTCGCTGAAGGACCGCACGAGCATGGCCACCATCACGCTGTCCCTGTCCGAGACGCCGGTGAAGGCGGCCGCGAAGGACGACGACCCCGGCTTCCTGGACGCGCTGGCGGGCGGCTGGCACGCCTTCGTGACGATGCTGAGGTGGCTGGCGGTGGCCTTCGGCGCGGTGCTGCCGTTCGCCGCGGTGGCCGTCCTGCTCGTCCTGGCCTGGCTGCGCCTGGTCCGGCCCCGGCTGCCGCACCGCCCGACCCCCGCACCGGCGACGAGCGCGCTCGGCCCCCTGCCGACGGCCCGCCCGGCCCCGGAGGGCACGGGTCCGCGCGAAGAGGGCCGACAGGACTGAAATGCCCTGCGCCCGTAGCGTGTTCGCATGAGCATGAGCGCTGCGCGGGAACGACTGGTGGTGATCGGCGGTGACGCCGCGGGGATGTCCGCGGCGTCGCAGGCACGCCGGCTGCGGGGCCCGGACGAGCTGGAGATCGTGGCGTTCGAACGCGGCCACTTCACCTCCTACTCGGCGTGCGGCATCCCGTACTGGGTGGGCGGCGACGTCGCCGAGCGGGACCAGCTGATCGCCCGCACGCCGGAGGAGCACCGCGCGCGGGACATCGACCTGCGCGTCCGGACGGAGGTCACGGAGATCGACGTGGCGGGCGGCCGGGTACGCGCGCGTGACGTCGATACCGGCGCCGAGTCCTGGACGTCGTACGACAAGCTCGTGATCGCGACCGGCGCCCGCCCGATCCGCCCGGACATGCCGGGCGCCGACGCCCCGGGCGTCCACGGGGTGCAGACCCTGGACGACGGCCAGGCCCTGCTGGACTCACTGGCACGCACGCGTGGCCGTCGAGCGGTGGTGATCGGCGCGGGCTACATCGGCGTGGAGATGGCCGAGGCCCTCATCAACCGCGACTACGAGGTCACGGTCGTCAACCGCGGCAGCGAGCCCATGTCGACCCTCGACGCGGACATGGGCCGCCTGGTGCACGAGGCCATGGAGGGCCTCGGCATCACGATGGTGAACGACGCGGCCGTCACCAAGATCCTCACCGACGGGGACGGCCGGGTCCGCGCGGTCGCCACCGAGGACGCCGAGTACCCGGCGGATGTCGTGGTCCTGGGCATCGGCGTCCGTCCCGAGACGGCCCTCGCCAAGGCGGCCGGCCTCCCGCTCGGCGCCCACCACGGCCTGCTCACCGACCTCGCGATGCGGGTGCGCGGCCACGAGAACATCTGGGCCGGCGGCGACTGCGTCGAGGTCCTGGACCTGGTCTCCGGCCAGGAACGCCACATCGCCCTCGGCACCCACGCCAACAAGCACGGCCAGGTCATCGGCACCAACGCCGGCGGCGGCTACGCGACCTTCCCCGGAGTGGTCGGCACCGCGGTCAGCAAGGTCTGCGACCTGGAGATCGCCCGCACGGGCCTGCGCGAGAAGGACGCGCGCAGGGTGGGGCTGGAATTCGAGGCGGTCACCATCGAGTCGACGAGCCGCGCGGGCTACTACCCCGGTGCGTCGCCCATGACGGTCAAGATGCTCGCCGAGCGCCGCACCGGACGGCTGCTCGGCGTGCAGATCGTGGGCCGGGAGGGCGCGGCGAAGCGGGTCGACATCGCCGCTGTCGCCCTCACGGCCGGAATGACGGTGGAACAGATGACGTCCCTGGACCTGGGCTACGCTCCCCCGTTCAGCCCGGTCTGGGATCCGGTACTGGTAGCTGCCCGCAAGGCCTCGAAGGCGGTCCAGCAACACCGGTAAGGGGCGCGGGGCTGTATCGATGTGCGGCTCCGCCGCGGGGGCGCGAGCAACCCCCGCGGCCCGCACCCGGCAACGAGCCTACGCCGACCCGTTGATCCGCTCGATCGCCTGCCGCGCCTGCTCCGCCGGAGGCCGCGGCGGCAACGACGACACCGAGGCCGTCGACGCCATCGCCACCGGCTGCTCCCCCGCGGGCTTCGCGTGCGCCGCCGCCGGTCGTGTGGAGCGCAGCCGGTGGCTCACCGCCTCGTCCAGGGTGACCGGCCGCTGCATCTGGGACGCGAGCCGCCCGGCCTCCTGGCCGAGCCTGGCCACGTCTTCCCACGGCAGCCTCACCACCAGGGATATCTCGGCCTCACCGTCGGGAAGAGCATGCATCGAGGGAGTGACTCGGTCGTTCATCGCCTGTTCCTCACGTCGTCCCCGCGGCCCGCCTTCCCCGCGCCGCGGGCGGTTGACGAGTCATACGGACACGCGCGCGCCCACGTTCACCGATTCGCCCCGCTCATCGGGGGCACTAATCCCTTGTGGTCATCCCCGTTCATGACGTGAACCCGGTCCGCCGCACCCCCTGGGTGACGTACGCGCTCATCGCCGCGAACGTCTTCGTGTTCCTGTCCACGCCCGGCATCGCCGGTTCGGTGGCGGGCGGCAGCGACCTGTCACAGACGTGCCATCTGCAGGCGTTCCTGGACCATTACGCCGCCGTGCCACGGGAGTTGATCCACCATCAGATGCCCCAGCTGGTGCCCACGGGCGACGTGCGCGGCGGGGGCTGTCTGCTGGCCCCGCCGGGTTACGACAAGTCGCCCCCGCTGTCGGTCCTGACGGCGATGTTCCTGCACGGCAGCTGGCTGCACCTGCTCGGCAACATGCTCTTCCTGCTGATCTTCGGCAACAACGTCGAGGACCGCATGGGCCACATCCGCTTCGCCCTCTTCTACGTCGTCTGCGGCTACGCGGCCGGTTACGGCTTCGCCCTTCTCAACGCCGACTCCGCCGACCCGCTGATCGGCGCCTCGGGAGCCATCGCGGGTGTGCTCGGCGCCTATCTGGTGCTGTATCCGAAGGCCAGGGTGTGGGTCCTCGTACCGTTCCTGATCTTCCTGCCGCTACGGCTGCCGGCCTGGCTGGTGCTGGGCTTCTGGTTCGTGCTGCAGGCCTTCTACTCGGCAGGCGAGGGCGTCTCCGCCGCGGGCACGGTGGCGTACGCGGCGCATGTCGTGGGGTTCATCGCCGGCATGCTGCTCGCCTGGCCGCTCAAGCCGGGCACTCCCCCGCCGCCGGAACCGCGCGGCCTGCTGTTCGGCAGGAGGGCGCAGCCCCGGCACACCTGGTGAGCGGCGGAGCGGGTCAGCGCGCGGTCTGCGTGTGGACGTACTCCGCGAGCCGGGTCAGCGCGTCGGGGTCGATGGACGGCATGACGCCGTGGCCCAGGTTGAAGACATGGCCCTCCAGGTCGGCGGCCGCGTCGAGGACCTCGCGGGTCTTCTCCTCGACCGTCTCCTTGGGAGCGAACAGCACGGTCGGGTCGAGGTTGCCCTGCAGCGCCTTGCCGGGGCCGATGCGGCGGGCGGCCTCGTCCAGCGGGACGCGCCAGTCCACGCCGACGACGTCCGCGCCCGCCTCGCCCATGAGCCTCAGCAGCTCGCCGCTGCCGACGCCGAAGTGGATGCGCGGGACGCCGTACCCGGCGACGGCCTCGAGGACCTTCGCGGAGGCGGGCATCACCGAACGCCGGTAGTCGGCGGGGGCCAGCGCGCCGACCCAGGAGTCGAAGAGCTGTACGGCCGAGGCGCCGGCCTCGATCTGCACCTTCAGGAAAGCGGCCGTGATGTCGGCGAGGCGGTCCAGCAGGTCGGCCCAGAGCTCGGGGTCGCCGTACATCATCGCCTTGGCGTTCTCGTACGTGCGCGACGGACCGCCCTCGACGAGGTAGCTCGCGACGGTGAAAGGCGCGCCGGCGAAGCCGATGAGCGGGGTGGCGCCGAGTTCGCGGGTGAGCAGGCCGATCGCCTCGGTGACGTACCAGACGTCCTCGGGGGTCAGGTCGCGGAGCTGGGCGAGGTCCGCGCGGGTGCGGATCGGGTGGGCGACGACGGGGCCGACGCCGGGCTTGATGTCGAGGTCGACGCCGATGGCCTTGAGCGGGACGACGATGTCGCTGAAGTAGATCGCCGCGTCCACGTTGTAGCGGCGGACCGGCTGCAGGGTGATCTCGGTGATCAGGTCGGGGCGCATGCAGGACTCGAGCATGGGCACGCCCTCGCGCACCTTGCGGTACTCCGGGAGCGAGCGCCCCGCCTGGCGCATGAACCACACCGGAGTGTGGGGCACGGGCTCCCGGCGGCAGGCCTTGAGAAAGGCGGAGTCGTGCGTGGGGGACGGCTGCTGGGTCTCGTTGGCGCTCACGGGGCAAGTCTGACATGACGCCGGTGGGGCTCCCGCCCCCGCACGGGGTTACACCCATGTACACCCGATCCCGGGTGTCTAGGCCCGCACCACGCCCCTGTTCCCCTTAATCTTCCGGCATGGCTGCGGCTCAGGAACGACTGTCGGACGGCGCTGGCGGGATGGATGACGGCAAGGAGGGGGACGGGGACGGGAGCGGGGCTGCTCCGCCGGCTTTCCTCGCGGCGGTGCAGGCCCTGCGCGGCAGCCGGCTGCGGCCGCAGATCGAGGTGGAGCCGACCCGTGCCCCGCAGCGGCTCGCGCCCCACGCGTACGCGCTGGAGGCGACCGTCGTCGACGGCGAGCAGGACCTGGCCGACGGGCGTCTGGTGCTGCTGCACGACCCGTCCGGGCACGACGCCTGGCGGGGCACCTTCCGGCTGGTGACGCTGGTGCGCGCGGAGCTGGAGCCGGAGATGGCAGCCGATCCGCTGCTGCCGGACGTGTGCTGGTCCTGGCTGACCGGCGCGCTGACCGCGCGCGGGCTGTCGTACGGCGAACCCAGCGGCACCGTCACGCGCGCGAGTTCGCACTACTTCGGCGGGCTGTCGGAGCGTCCCGCGGCCTCGCAGATCGAGATCCGTGCCTCCTGGACGCCCCGCGAGGGGCTGGGTGGGGTGCCGGACACCGCGGCCCATCTGGCGGCCTGGTGCGATCTGCTGGCCCAGGTCGCCGGGCTGCCGCCGGCCGGGCCGGGTGACGCGTCGGTGGTGACGTTGCCGCAGCGGCGGGGGCCGCAGTCACGCTGACACGCCTTTTTTGGGCGTCACTTTGTCGATACGGCCACTTTCAATCACGAATCAGCCCTCGAACGAACCGATTCGTTCACCGAACGATCGACCGCGTGTCCGAATTGCACAGATTGTTACTCACTAAATCGTGATCTTTCCCTAAAGGACCCCGGGTTCGCTGCCGAAGACGACTGTGACCTTGAAAGCCGTCCCGCACCCCAGGAGGCCTGGTGTCCGTTCTCCTCGAGCAGCCCGCAAGCCTGGTCGCCTACCGCCCGAACAAGCCGACCGCCATGGTGGTCGTGGCCGACCCGCGCGTCCGCTCCACCGTCACCCGCCACCTGTGGGCGCTCGGTGTGCGCGACGTCATCGAGGCCTCGTCCATCGCGGAGGCTCGTCCCCGCATCGGCAACCCCCGCGACATCTGCGTCGCCGACGTCCACCTGCCCGACGGCTCGGGCCTCACCATCCTCTCCGAGACCCGCGCCGCGGGCTGGCCCAACGGCCTGGCCCTCTCCGCCGCCGACGACATCGGCGCCGTGCGCAACGCCCTCGCGGGCGGCGTCAAGGGCTACGTCGTCACCGGCACCCGCACCAACGTCGGGCTCCCCACCCGGCCCGGTGCCGCCC
>NZ_WVUG01000289.1 GCF_017614965.1 Streptomyces griseorubiginosus
CTCCCCACCCCTCTCCCCAGCACCTGACGTCACCGCTCACGTCGTCGGGACGATCACCCTTGCCTCCCCGCGGGTGATCACCCCTGCCCTGAAAGACCCCACGACCTGACCGGGAGTACACGCCTCCGTGGCCACGTTCCTCTATCGACTCGGCCGGTTCGCCTTCAGGCGACGGCATTTCGTCGCCCTGTTCTGGGTGGCCCTGCTGACCCTCGCGGGGGTCGCCGCCGCCAGCGCGCCCTCCGCCGGCTCCACCTCCTTCTCGATCCCCGGCACCGAAGCGCAGAAGGCCTTCGACCTGCTGGACCAGCGCTTCCCCGGCACGAGCTCCGACGGCGCCACCGCGCGGGTCGTCTTCAAGGCCCCGGCCGGCGAGAAGATGACCGACGCCGGCAACAAGGCGACCGTCGAGGAGACGGTGAAGGCGCTGGCCGACGGCTCCGAGGTCACCTCCGTCGACGACCCGTTCAAGCAGCACGCCGTCAGCAAGGACGGCAGGGTCGCCTACGCCTCCGTGCGGTACGACAAATCCGGCATGGAGCTCAAGGACGCCTCCCGCACCGCCCTGGAGGACACCGCCCAGCAGGCACGGGACGCCGGGCTGACCGTCGAGGTCGGCGGTGACGCGCTGCAGTCCGGGGCCGAGGCCGGGGGGGCCGGCGAGGTCGTCGGCCTCGTCATCGCCGCGATCGTCCTCGTCATCACCCTGGGCTCGCTCGTCGCGGCCGGACTGCCGCTGCTGACGGCGATCATCGGCGTCGGTATCGGCGTCTCCACCATCACCGCGCTCGCCAAGACTCTCGACCTCGGCGACACCACCTCCACGCTGGCGCTGATGATCGGCCTGGCGGTCGGCATCGACTACGCCCTGTTCATCGTCTCCCGCTACCGCGGCGAGCTGGCCGAGGGCCGCGACCGCGAGGAGGCGGTCGGCCGCGCGGTGGGCACCTCCGGCTCGGCGGTGGTCTTCGCGGGCCTCACCGTCGTGATCGCGCTGGCGGGCCTGTCGGTCGTCGGCGTCCCGATGCTGACCAAGATGGGCCTCGCGGCGGCGGGCACGGTCGTGGTGGCTGTTCTCATCGCCCTCACCATGATCCCGGCGCTGCTCGGCTACGCGGGCCGGCGGGTACGGGCGGCGGGCGAGAAGCGGCGCAAGAAGGCCTCCGACGCGCCCGGCAGGCCCGGTCTCGGCGAGCGCTGGGCGAGTTTCGTCGTCCGCCGTCCCGCCGCGGTGCTGCTGCTCGGCGTGGTCGGCCTCGGCGCTGTCGCCGTACCCGCCACGCAGCTCGAACTGGGCCTGCCCGACGACGGTTCCCAGCCGACCTCCACCACCCAGCGCCGCGCCTACGACCTGCTGTCGGAGGGCTTCGGGCCGGGCTTCAACGGGCCGCTGCTGATCGTCACCGACGCGAAGGACAGCGCCGACCCTCAGGCGGCGGCCTCCCGGGTGACCGACGCGATCAAGGGCCTCGGGGACGTCGCGGCGGTGACCCCGGCGCACTTCAACGACGCCGGCGACACCGCGATGATCACCGTCGTCCCCAAGTCCAAGCCGTCCTCGGTCCAGACCGAGGACCTCGTCCACGCCATCCGTGACAAGGGCGCGGACATCAAGGCCGACACGGACGCGAAGGTGCTGGTCACCGGTACCACCGCGATGAACATCGACTTCTCGCAGAAGCTCAACGACGCCCTGATCCCGTATCTCGGCCTGGTGGTGGGGCTCGCCTTCCTGCTGCTGATCGTGGTCTTCCGCTCGATCCTGGTCCCGCTGAAGGCGGCCCTCGGCTTCCTGCTCAGCGTGCTCGGCGCGCTCGGCGCCGTGGTCGCGGTCTTCCAGTGGGGCTGGCTCGGCGGGCTCCTCGGGGTCGAACAGACCGGCCCGATCATGTCGATGATGCCGATCTTCATGGTGGGCGTGGTCTTCGGTCTCGCGATGGACTACGAGGTGTTCCTCGTGACCCGGATGCGGGAGGCGTACGTCCACGGCGAGACGCCCGGCCAGGCCGTGGTCACCGGGTTCCGGCACAGCGCTCGGGTGGTGGCGGCCGCCGCGGTCATCATGATGGCCGTCTTCGGAGGGTTCATCAGCTCCAGCGAGTCCATGATCAAGATGATCGGCTTCGGCCTCGCGATCGCGGTCTTCTTCGACGCGTTCGTCGTCCGCATGGCGATCGTCCCGGCCGTGCTGGCGCTGCTCGGCCGCAGGGCCTGGTGGCTGCCGAAGTGGCTGGACCGGGCGCTGCCCAACGTGGACGTCGAGGGCGAGGGCCTGAAGACGCTGGACGGCACGAAGGACATCGATCCGGACGAGGAGCGGGAGCTGGTACGGGCCTGAGCCTTCCGGGAGCCGGCGGCGGCCTCCTGAGCTGCGGGGTGTAGTGCGCTACACCACGGGTTCGGGAGGCCGCTCCCTCGTTGTGCGGGGCGCCGGACGGGATCGTGGATCACGCCGGCGGATCCGCCGGCGGACCCCCTCCCGAAAGGCCCCTCCCATGCGGCACGCCCGGTCCACGACGTCCGTCACCACTTCCGTCACCCCTTCCTTCACCGCCACCGTCCGCAAGGCCGTCGCCGACGCCCTGCTGTGGGGCTTCTTCGTGGCCGGCCTCGCTGCGAGCACGGCGGCCGGGGCGGTGTTCGACGGCACCGCCAAGAACGCGGTGAGCGGGGCCGGGGCGGTCGTCGCCCTGCTGGCGGGCTCGCGGATCGCGAAGAAGCCGCGCATCAAGGCGTTCCTGGGCCGCCCCGGCACGCTGTGGTTCCTGTTCCTCTTCAACGGCGGTACGGCCGTGGCGCTGTACTTCACGATGGACGGCGTCAAGGGCGTCCTCGCCGCCGCGATGATGGGCCTGGTCTCCGTGGGAGCGGCGGGCGGCCTGGCCGCGGGACGCCGGGCGCGGGCGCAGGCGGCGCGGGACACGGCGGCGCGGGAGATGGCGGCGCGGGACACGGCGGCCGAGACGACGGCCGCGGACGCTCCGTGGGCCTGAGTCGTGGGCGATTGTCAGTGGCCCCCTCTAGCGTGACCCCATGACCACACTTCAGGAACGGCCCAACACCGCCCTGCTGGTGATCGACGTCCAGCAGGGCGTCGTCGCGTCCGCGCACGAGCGGGACACCGTCGTCGCCAACATCGCCGCCCTCGTCGACAAGGCCCGCGCCGAGGACGTCCCGGTCGTCTGGGTCCAGCACTCCGACGAAGGGCTCGAGAAGGGCAGCGACGACTGGCAGTACGTGCCCGAGCTGCCACGCCGCGACTCCGAGCCCCTGGTGCACAAGAACTACGGCGACTCCTTCGAGGCCACCGACCTGGAGCGGGTCCTCGCCGAGGCGGGGGTCGGCCACCTCGTCGTCACGGGCGCGGAGACGGACGCGTGCATACGCTCCACGATCCACGGGGCGTTCGTCCGGGGCTACGACGTCACCCTCGTCGCCGACGCGCACACCGCCAACGACCAGCGCGAGTGGGGCGCCCCGCCGCCGGACCAGGTCATCGCCCACACGAACCTGTACTGGCGCTGGCAGGGGGCGCCGGGGCGGACGGCGGCGGTGACGGAGACCAAGGCCGTGACGTTCGGTCAGCGCGGTTAACCCGGTCGCCTGCCGCATACACGTACCGCTAGCGTGCCGTTCATGACGGCTTTGGAATCGGCAGCCCATCCACGTTTCGCCGCGGC
The DNA here is from genome assembly GCF_017614965.1 of Streptomyces griseorubiginosus. Classification (GTDB taxonomy): domain Bacteria; phylum Actinomycetota; class Actinomycetes; order Streptomycetales; family Streptomycetaceae; genus Streptomyces; species Streptomyces griseorubiginosus_B. The sequence continues at coordinate 3,681 of NZ_WVUG01000289.1, forward strand.
TCTGAAGGAGCTCGGCCTCGACGACCTCAACGCCCGCGTCCGCCGCTTCCCCGAGGCGACCCGTACCGCGGCGGAGGCCGCCGAGGCGATCGGGTGCGAGCTGAGCCAGATCTGCAAGTCGCTGATCTTCGCGGCGGACGGGGTGCCGGTGCTGGTCCTGATGGACGGAGCCTCCCGGGTCGACGTCGAGCTGGTGCGCGCGGAACTCGGCGCCGGGAAGGTGACGCGGGCCAGGGCGGACGTCGTGCGGGAGACCACGGGGTACGCGATCGGCGGCGTGCCGCCCTTCGGGCACCTGACCAGGACGCGGGTACTGGCGGACCGTTCACTGCTCGCGCACGACGTGGTGTGGGCGGCGGCCGGGACGCCGTACAGCGTCTTCCCGATGGAACCCAAGGACCTCGTCGCCCACGCCGGCGCCACCCTCGTGGACGTGCGCGAGCGCACCTCGTGACGCCGCTGGTCGCCTCGGCCGTCCTGGCCGCCGCGGTCACGCACGCCAGCTGGAACGCGATCGCCCACCGCATCACCGACAAGCTGGTCGGCTTCACCCTGATCGCGGGCGGCGGATCGCTGATCGGGCTGGCGATGATGCCGTTCGTCCCGGTCCCGGCGGCAGCCGTCGCAGCAGTGGCCGTACGACCTCGGCCGCCACCACCGCCAGCAGCAGGTAGACGGACAGCGCCAGCCACAGGAAACCGGGCCACGCGAGCACCTGTTGCAGCCGGAAGGGGGCGCCCGCGCGCTCGGCGACCAGGGCGCCGACCGCCGGCACCCAGCCGCCCGCGATCGCCACCGCGCCGGCCCGTCGCACCAGACCGGGGCCCCGGGTGGTGTCGCGGAACAGGCGGCGCCACAGGTACCAGTTGGCCGCCACCAGGACGACGAGCGCGAGCAACGCGAAGACGATGATCACCTGCGGTGGCTCCCCGTTGTCTGGTCGACGGCTGTCCGGTTGGCGGCCCGACTGGTCGACGACTGTCCGGTTGGCGGCTTTTCGGCGGTTATGAAGTGCGGCGCAATGCGCGCAGTCCGCGCAACCCGATGCCGCCGATGACCGTCCCCAATACGAAGGAAACGACGGCGAGCGTCAGGTGCACCCAGAAGTACGCCGTGGGGCGACCGTCGTCGAACGCGAGCCCACTGCTGTCCTTGACCAGGTTTTTGACGAAAGTGACCCAGATGACCCAGCTCCACACCCCGAAGGCGAGCAGGAACCAGGAGACCGGGCGGCTGAGCTTCATACGTTCAGTATCACCGGCGTCCGCGTGGCTCCGGGCCCGGGGTGGGGTGCTGGGTGGGACTTCACGCGCGGTGCCATGTACGTTCTCGTGCGTGTCCGCTCCCCAGAAGACCGCCAGGCGATCCCTGCTGGTCACCTCCGCCGCCCTGTCGTCGCTCGCGCTGACCGCGCCCGTCGCCCTCGCGGCCCCCAGTCCGTCCGCCAGTCCCTCCGCCACTCCCCCTGCGCGCATGTCGAGCGTGGGCGGCGGCCGCCTCGGACAGGCGGGCACCCAGGTCGACCTGGGCAGAGGCGCCCCGGTGCTGCCGAAGGACATCACGGCGCGCTCCTGGATCGTCGCGGACGCGGAGTCCGGGGACGTGCTGGCCGCGCACAACGCGCACTGGCGGCTGCCTCCGGCGAGCACGATGAAGATGCTGTTCGCGGACACGGTGCTGCCGAAGTTCCCGAGCGGTGAGAAGCACAAGGTGGCGCCCACCGACCTGGCCGGCATGGGCGCCGGCTCCAGCATGGTCGGCATAAAGGAGGGCGAGACGTACTCCGTGCGCGACCTGTGGCTCGGTGTCTTCCTGCGCTCCGGCAACGACGCCGTGCACGTGCTGTCGGCGATGAACGACGGCGTCGACAACACCGTCAGGGAGATGAACCAGCACGCCGAGGAGCTGCAGGCCCTCGACACGCACGTGGTCACCCCCGACGGCTACGACGCCCCGGGGCAGGTCTCCTCGGCCTACGACCTGACGCTGTTCGCGCGCTCCGGGCTGCAGAAGAAGGACTTCCGCGCGTACTGCTCGACGGTCCGCGCCCAGTTCCCGGGCGAGACGAAGAAGGACAAGAAGGGCAAGACCGTCCGCGAGTCCTTCGAGATCCAGAACACCAACCGGCTGCTGGCCGGCGACTCCGACATCTCCGTCTACCAGGGCATCGCGGGCGTCAAGAACGGCAACACCACCAACGCGGGCGCGACCTTCACGGGCGTCGCCGAGCGGGGCGGGCGGGTGCTGCTGGTGACCGTCATGCACCCGGAGAAGAACGAGCACAACGAGGTCTACAAGGAGACCGCCAAGCTCTTCGACTGGGGCTTCAAGGCGGCCGGCAAGGCCCGCCCGGTCGGTGAGCTGGTGCCGCCCAGGAGCGCCCAGGCCAGCGCGCAGCCGGGCGCCGAGGGACAGGCCGGCGGGGCCGGCGACCCGTCCGGCGCGCCCTCGGCGAAGGCGTCGACGAAGGCGGCGGCCGAGGCCCGCTCCGGCGGCATGGGGATCGCGCTGGGGATCGCCGGCGGGGTGGTGGTGCTGCTCGCGGGCGCCGCGTTCGTGGTCAACCGCCGCTGGCCGCTGCCCGACCTGGTACGTCGTCGTCCTCGTCCCTGACCTTGCGCACCACCCCGGCCCGCTCCTCGCCCTCCTCCTCGCGCAGCTCCTGCTCCTTGCTCTGCGTCGCCGTCCAGGCGGCGCAGAACAGCACGAGTTTCGAGGTGAAGTTGATCCACAGCAGCAGAGCGACCGGGACGCCGAAGGCGCCGTACATGCTCTTCGCCGCCACCCCCTGCATATAGCCGCTGAGCAGCGTCTTCAGCAGCTCGAAGCCGACTGCGCCGGTCAGCGCCGCGACCCCCAGGCGGCGGCGCGGCGGCTCGACGCCGGGCAGCAGGGTGAGGACGTACAGGAGCAGCAGGAAGTCGGCCAGTACGGCGACGGTGAACGCGGCGACGTACAGCAGGATCCCGCCCCAGCCGCCCTTCTCGATGCCGAGTTGGCGGGTGATCCAGCCGACCATCGCGGAGGCGACGGTGGAGGCGGCGAGGGTGACCAGGACGGCGCCGCCGAGGCCGATGAGGATGCCGAGGTCCTTGGCCTTGCGCAGGAGGAAGTTCTCCTCCGGGTCCGGCAGCTCCCAGACCGCGCGCAGACACTCCCGCGTCGAACCGGCCCAGCCGATGCCGGTGAAGACCAGCAGGGCGCCGGCGATGAGACCGACGGTGCCGGCGTTCTGCACCAGGCCGTTGATGTCGAGCTGGTCGGAGATGCCGGGGACCTGCTCGGCGATCTTGTCCTGCAGATCGCTCTGCTGCTTCTGGCTGAGCAGCGCCGCGCCGATCGCCGCGGCCACGGTGAGCAGCGGGAACAGCGCGACGAAGCTGGTGAACGTCATCGCGGCGGCCAGCCGGGCCCACTTCACCCGCTCCAGACGCTCGAACGACCGCCACGCGTGCGTGGCCATCGCCCGCGTCAGCAGCGGCCCCACGAAGGGAAGCTTTTTCAGCCAGTCCATGATCCGACTCTGCCCCGGGTACGGATGCCCGACGCGCGAGTACCCCGAAAGAACGCGCATGTGACGTGTTCAGGGGAGGTTACGCATGTTCTGCGCCGATCGCCCGCATGGCGGCGATACGGTCACCGTCATGCCTGACGCCTTCGGCCTCCCCCAGTCCCTGCTCGTCCTCGGCGGCACGTCCGAGATCGCCCTCGCCACCGCCCGCCGTCTGATCGCCCGCCGCACCCGCACGGTGTGGCTCGCCGGACGCCCCTCGCCCGCCCTGGAGCAGGCCGCGGAACACCTGCGCTCGCTCGGCCCGGACGTGCACACCCTCGCCTTCGACGCGCTCGACCCCGACTCCCACGAGGCCGTCCTGGGCAAGGTGTTCGCGGAGGGCGCCGTCGACATGGTGCTGCTCGCCTTCGGCGTCCTCGGCGACCAGGCACGCGACGAGCGCGATCCGGCCGCCGCGGTGCGGGTCGCGCAGACCAACTACACCGGAGCGGTGTCCGCGGGCCTGGTGAGCGCCCGCGCGTTGCAGGCACAGGGCCACGGCTCGCTCGTCGTGCTGTCCTCCGTCGCCGGTGAACGGGCCCGCCGCGCAGACTTCATCTACGGCTCCAGCAAGGCCGGCCTGGACGCCTTCGCGCAGGGCCTGGGCGACGCGCTGCACGGCACGGGCGTGCACGTGATGGTCGTCCGCCCGGGGTTCGTCCGCTCGAGGATGACGGCTGGTCTGCCCGAGGCGCCGCTCGCCACGACCCCGGAGGCGGTGGCGACGGCGATCGAACTGGGCCTGCGCCGACGCTCGGAGACGGTCTGGGTGCCCGGCGCGCTGCGGGTGGTGATGTCGGCCCTGCGGCACTTCCCGCGCGCGGTGTTCCGCCGGCTGCCGCTGTGACGCCCACCGGCTGTGGGAAGGCCGTGTTACCGGCTGCTGATCGTGCCGCGTTCCACGTGCCCCGCCTGCGGCGGCACCACGGACCCGCCGAAGGCGAACTCGCGGAGCTTGCGCCACACGCCGTCCGCGCCCTGCTCATAGAGGGCGAAGCCGGTGCAGGGCCAGTCGGCCTCGTAGTCGGCGAGCTCCTCGAACGCGCGGTCCATCGCCGCCTCGTCGATGCCGTGCGCGACGGTGACGTGCGGGTGGTAGGGGAACTGCAGTTCGCGTGACACGGGGCCGGAGGCGTCACGGACCTGCTTCTGCAGCCAGGTGCACGCCTCGGCGCCCTCGACCACGCGCACGTACACGACGGGCGACAGGGGCCGGAACGTCCCGGTGCCCCGCAGCCGCATCGGGAACGGGCGACCGGCCGCGGCGACCTCGGTCAGATGCGCCTCGACGGCCGCCAGGGCGTCGCCGTCGATCTCCGTCGGCGGCAGCAGGGTGACGTGGGTGGGGATGCCGTGCGCCGCGGCGTCGCCGAAGCCCGCGCGCAGCTGCTGGATCTGGCTGCCGTGTGGCTCCGGGACCGCGATCGACACGCCGATCGTTACGGTCCCCACGTCGTCTCCTGTCGTCGTGACGGATTTGTTCTCAGCCGTCCGGCTATCGACTGTACGGCCACGGCTGTGTTGTGGGCAGGCGCAACCGTAGTGATGTGCAGCGCTCTGCCCTGTGGTACGTCTGTACGCGGGTGCGTCAGTGCTTGTGTACGCGGGTGCGTCAGTGCTTGGCGGGCAGGAAGCCCACCTTGTCGTACGTCTGCGCGAGGGTCTCCGCGGCGACGGCGCGCGCCTTCTCCGCGCCCTTGGCGAGGATCGAGTCCAGCGTCTCCGAGTCCCCGAGGTACTGCTCGGTGCGCTCCCGGAAGGGCGTCACGAACTCGACCATGATCTCGGCGAGGTCCGTCTTGAGCGCGCCGTACATCTTGCCCTCGTACTCCTGCTCCAGCTCGGCGATCGACTTGCCGGTGAGAGTGGAGTGGATGGTGAGCAGGTTGCTGACGCCGGGCTTGTTCTCGGCGTCGTAGCGGATGACGGTGTCCGTGTCGGTGACCGCGCTCTTGACCTTCTTGGCGGTGGCCTTGGGGTCGTCGAGGAGGTTGATGAGGCCCTTCGGCGTGGACGCCGACTTGCTCATCTTGATCGTAGGGTCCTGCAGGTCGTAGATCTTCGCCGTCTCCTTCAGGATGTACGGCTTCGGGATCGTGAAGGTCTCGCCGAAGCGCCCGTTGAAGCGCGTGGCGAGGTCGCGGGTCAGCTCGACGTGCTGGCGCTGGTCCTCACCGACGGGGACCTCGTTGGCCTGGTAGAGCAGGATGTCGGCGACCTGCAGGATCGGGTAGGTGAACAGGCCGACGGAGGCACGGTCCGCGCCCTGCTTGGCGGACTTGTCCTTGAACTGGGTCATGCGGGAGGCCTCGCCGAAGCCGGTGAGGCAGTTCATGACCCAGGCCAGCTGGGCGTGCTCGGGGACGTGGCTCTGGACGAAGAGCGTGCAGCGCTCGGGGTCGAGCCCCGCCGCGAGGAGCTGGGCGGTGGCGAGCCGGGTGTTGGCGCGCAGCTCGGCCGGGTCCTGCGGGACCGTGATCGCGTGCAGGTCGACGACCATGTAGAACGCGTCGTGGGTCTCCTGCAGGGCCACCCACTGACGGACGGCGCCGAGGTAGTTGCCGAGGTGGAACGAGCCTGCGGTGGGCTGGATTCCGGAGAGCACGCGGGGACGATCTGAGGCCATGCTCACCATTCTCTCAGGTCTCCGGGGCCGATCCGGAACAGGTGGGAAACAGGTGGGAACCGATCCGTCCTGCGCGGTGTAACAAGAGTGTGAGAACGCGGGAGGGGGGCCGCATCGTCGATGAGGCCGCGGTGATCGCCCGCGTGCGCGCCGGAGAGCCGGAGGCGTACGCGGAGCTGGTGCGGGCCCATACGGGCATCGCGCTCAGGGCGGCCGCGGCGCTCGGGGCGGGTGCGGACGCGGAGGACGTGGTGCAGCAGGCCTTCGTCAAGGCGTACTGCGCGCTGGGCAGGTTCCGGGAGGACAGGGCCTTCAAGCCGTGGCTGTTGTCGATCGTCGCCAATGAGACGAGGAACACAGTGCGTACGGCTGCCCGGCAGCGCACGCTCGCCGGCCGGGAGGCGGCCTTCGTGGAGGCGGAGCCGCTGATACCGGAATCGGCGGACCCGGCGGTGGCGACCCTGCACACGGAGCGCCGCGCGGCCCTCCTCGCCGCCCTGGAGCAGCTGAGCGAGGAGCACCGCCTGGTCGTCACCTACCGCTATCTGCTGGAGATGGACGAGTCCGAGACGGCCCAGGCCCTGGGCTGGCCGCGCGGGACGGTCAAGTCCCGCCTCAACCGCGCCCTGCGCAAACTGGGCCGGCTCCTGCCGGATTTCGAGCCCCGGGAAGGGGGTGAAGAGCGTGAGTGAGGGACGGGACGCGCACGGACGGGACACGTACGGCGGTGAGGGCGGCCGGGGCCCGGTGGGCGCCGGCGGCCGGGGTCCGCGCGGCCGTGCCGGCGACCGGGAAGCGGGGGCGCGGGGGCGTGACCGGTGGCGCCCTGAGGACGGTGCCGCCCGGCTGCCGGACGAGTTGCGGGCGCTGGGCCGGTCACTGGACCCGGACGACGCGGAAGGCTCGGAGGGCGCGGGCCGCGGCGACGGTTCCTTCGGCTCCGAGACGATGGTGGAGCGGGTGCTCGGGCAGATACTGGCCGAGCACCTGGCGGTGCCGGTCGCCGAACCCCGGGGCGCACGGGAGCGGCTGCGTGCGGTCCGGCGCTGGACGCGGACGCGGTGGCGCTCGCTGACCGCGGCGCTGTGCGGCCTGCTGACGGTGCTCGCGCTCACGCCTCCGGTGCGGGCGGCGGTCCTGGACTGGTTCGACTACGGCGGGGTGCAGGTGCGGTACGACCCGTCGGCGGTGCCCTCGGCGGGCGCCGAGGTGCCCGGCTGCGGCAGGTCGGTGTCGCTCGGTCAGGCGCGGCGCCGGGCCGGCTTCGAGCCGCTGGTGCCGGACCGGCTCGGGGTGCCGGACACGGTGACGGTGACGGGCGAGCCGCACGGACGGTATCTGGTGAGCCTGTGCTGGCGGGAGGGCG